>DASUSM010000257.1:0-37277 GCA_036375115.1 Gemmatimonadaceae bacterium
GCGAGAACGGGGCGGGGAAGAGCACGTCGATGAAGATCTTCCTCGGGCTCGTCAGGCCGACGTCCGGCCGCGCGACGGTGCTCGGCGAGAGCGCGGCGGCGAACGTCCGCGTCCGCGCGCGCATCGGCTACATGCCCGAGCACGACTGCCTGCCGAGCCAGGTGAGCGCGGCGGAGTTCCTCACGCACATGGCGCAGGTGAGCGGGCTCCCGCCGTCGGCGGCGCGCACGCGCGCCGCGGACACGCTGCGGCACATGGGCCTCTTCGAGGAGCGCTACCGCGCGATCGGCGGCTACTCGACGGGGATGAAGCAGCGCGTGAAGCTCTGCCAGGCGCTCGTCCACGACCCGGCCTTCGTCTTCCTCGACGAGCCGACCGCCGGGCTCGACCCGATGGGGCGCGAGGAGATGCTGACGCTCATCCGGAAGACGCACCGCGAGTTCGGGATCAGCGTCCTGCTCTCGTCGCACCTCATGGCCGACGTCGAGCGCACCTGCGACCGGATCATCGTCATGCAGGGCGGCCGCCTCGCGCACGCCGGCGAGGTCGGACACTTCACGCGGGAGACGGAGACGGTGTTCATCGAGGTGGACGCGAACCGCGAGCGGCTCTTCGGCGCGCTCGCGCAGCGAGGGGTGGCCGTGAGCGTGGACGGCGCCGGGCTCACGATCGAGGGGCCCGACGCGTCGGTGTACGACCACGTCCGCGACGCGCTCGTCGAGGCCGAGGCGCCGCTGCGCCGCATGGGGCCGCGCCGTCGCGCGCTCGCCGAGCTCTTCGAGCGGGAGGGCGCATGAGCGACGCGGCGGGCGGCACCGTCTTCGACATCGGCTACCGGAGCTACGCCGGCGCGCGCGAGGGGCGCGGCCGCGCGGTGCGGGCGATCTTCGACGACGGCGTGCGGATCGCGCTCGGCCTCGGCCGCGGCGGGCGGGCGAAGATCCTGCCGTGGTTCTTCATCGTCGTGCTCTCGGCGATCGGGCTCGTGATGGCGATCGTCGCCGGCGCGGCGGCGCGGATGATGGGCCCCGAGGCGGCGCAGCGCGCCGACCTGACGCTGCACAACGACTACTACGGGATCGCGTCGATCATCCTCTTCGTCTTCGCCGCCGTCGTGGCGCCGGAGCTCCTCTGCCGCGACCGCCGCGAGGGGACGATCCAGCTCTATCTCGTCAGGCCCGTCACGGCGACCGACTACGTGCTCGCGCGATGGGCCGCGATGGTCGCCGTGATGCTCGCGGCGGCGTGGCTCCCGCAGGTCGTCCTCCTGCTCGGGCACGCGGCGGGCGCCGCCGCGCCGGGCGCCTATCTCCGCGCGCACTGGCTCGACGTCCCGCGCTTCCTCGCCGCGGGGCTCGTGATGGTCACCTACGTGACGACGCTGGCGATGCTCACGGCGTCGTTCACGACCCGCCGCGCCTATGCGGCGATCTTCCTCGTCGGCCTCGTCGCGATCTCCGCGCCCTTCACCGTCGGCCTCGCGAGCGAGCTCGGGAGCCCGGTCGGCCCGTGGATCTCGATGTTCACCCTGACCAACATCCCGGTGCACGTGAACGACGTCATCTTCCAGGAGGTCAGCGAGCTCACCGAGGACGCGCCCGCCCGCGAGCTCTCCGACCGGGTGCGCGTGGCGTGGTGGCTCCTCTGGACGGCCGGCCCCGGCGTCCTCCTCTGGTGGCGCTACCGGAGGCTCACGCCATGAGCGCCGTCGCCATCGCCGTGCCGGACGTCGTGCCAGCCGGCACGCCGGCCGCGGACCCGGTCATCCGCCTGCGCGGCGTCTCGCGCTGGTTCGGGAGCGTCGTCGCGGTGAGCGACGTGAGCTTCGACATCGGCCCCGGGATCACGGGGCTGCTCGGCCCGAACGGGGCGGGGAAGACGACGCTCCTGCGCATGATTACCGGGCTGGCCGAGGCGTCGAGCGGCACGGTAACGATGTTCGGGGAGCCGGTGCGCGACAACCCGCCGCTCTACCGGCGCATCGGCGTGATGTCGGAGCACGAGACGGTCTACGGCTTCATGACGGGGCGCGAGTTCGTGCGGATGATGGCCCGCCTGCGCGGCGTCCGCGACGTCGAGCAGGCGACCGACCGCGCGATCGCCTTCGTCGACCTCGCCGAGTCGCAGCACCGGCCGATGGAGGGATACTCGCGCGGGATGCGGCAGCGCATGCGGCTCGCCGGGACGCTCGTCCACGATCCCGAGGTGCTGATCCTCGACGAGCCGCTCAACGGCGCGGACCCGCGGCAGCGCGTCCACTTCAAGCGCCTGCTCCTGCGGCTCGCCGCCGAGGGGCGCACGATCGTGCTCTCGTCGCACATCCTCGAGGAGGTCGAGGAGCTCGCGGACACCGTGCTCCTCGTCGTGAACGGCAAGCTCGCCGCGTCGGGCGGCTTCCGCGCGATCCGCGCGGCGCTGAACCAGCGGCCGTACCACGTGCGCGTGCTCTGCGACGATCCGCGGGGCCTCGCCGCCGCGGTCGTCGCGATCCCGACGGTGGACGCGGTGCACGTGGACCCCGACGGCGCGGTCGTCGTCCTCAGCCGCAACGTGCTCGACCTCCAGGTCGCGCTCCCGCGCCTCGCGCAGGCGCGAGGGATCCGGCTGCGGCGCGTCGAGCCGCTCGACGACTCGCTCGAGAGCGTCTTCGGCTACCTGGTGGAGGGCTGATCGATGGGAACCGTCTACCGGCTCACGCTCCGGCAGATGTCCGGGCGGTGGCGACTCCTCATCATGACGGTGCTGGCGGTGCTGCCGGTCGTCGTCACGCTGCTCGTGCTGCGCGGCGACGCGCCGTCCGTCCGCGAGTTCGAGACGGTCGTGCTCGGCGCGATGCTCGCCGGCTCGATCGCGCCGCTCGTCGTGCTCGCCATCGGCGCGCCGGCCTTCGCGAACGAGATCGAGGACCGCACGCTCGCGAACCTCGTGCTGACGCCACTCCCGCGCTGGCGCATCGCCGTGCCGAAGCTCCTCGCGACGCTGACGATCTCCCTCCCCTTCATCGTGACGAGCGCGCTCGTCACGAGCCATCTCGCGTTCCTCGGCGACGCGACGGCGACGCTCGCCGTCACCGCCGCCGCCGCGCTCGCCGTCGCGCTGTACGCGTCGGCGTTCGTCTGGCTCGGCCTCGTGACGACGCAGGCGATCGGTGTCGGCCTGCTCTACGTCGTGCTCTGGGAGGGCTTCTTCGCCGGCTTCGTGAACGGCGTGCGCCTGCTCAGCATCCGCCACCACGCGATCGCCTTCATGCACGGGCTCGATTCGCGGCGCTTCGCCGGCGCGGATCACCCGGGGCTGACGATCGTCCTCGTCACCTCCGCGGTCGTCATCGGCGGCTTCCTGCTGCTCTCCGTGCGGCGGCTGCGGCGGATGGACGTGCCGTAGCGGGCGGGGGACCGAGGGCGCGCGATCCCGCGCGCGTTTCAAAAATCTCGTGAGGCGCGCCCGCGCTCGAGGGTGACGATGTGCACCTCGGGGTCGGCGCGCCGGCGCAGGGGGAGCGAGCTCTGGCCGATGCCGCGGCTCACGAGCAGCGCGCCGCCGCGTCCGTCCCCCGGCGGAAAGACGCCGCCGCGGAGGTAGCGCAGATTCAGCGCGCCGTGGTAGCTCGTGAGCGTTCGGTCGCCCACCCAGAACTGCCCGCCGTGCACGTGGCCGCACAGCGCGAGCGCGTGCTCGTGCCCCGCGAGATGGCGCAGCCCCTCGGGCGAGTGCACGAGCACGATGCGCGTCCCGTCGGCCCCCGCGAAGGCCGCATCGGCGTCGGGCCACCCCTCCTCGGCGTCGTCGAGCCCGCAGATCCACGTGCCGGCGTGCGGCGGCGGGAGCCGGACGCTCTCGTTGACGAGCGTGCGCACGCCGGCGTCGGCGAGCCGCGCGACGACGTGGACGTCGTCCGCCATCAGGTCGTGGTTGCCGAGCACCGCGAGCTTCCCGAGCGGCGCCTCGACCGCGGCGAGCAGCGGCACGAGGGCGTCGGCGTGCCGCGCATGGAACGAGACGAAGTCGCCGCCGAGGAGGAGCAGGTCGGGGCGCGCGTCGGCGAGGGCGCGGCAGGCGCGCGCGACGATGTCGGGGTGCGTCGCGGGCCCGGCGTGCAGGTCCGACGCGTAGGCGATGCGGAGCGGCGGCGGATCACCGTCCGGTGACGACGGGACCGCGATCGCATGCGTGGCGACGCGCAGCGCACCCTGGAGGCCGAGCGGCCGGGCGATCCGCGACGGCCAGCCGCCGCGGTAGAGGGCGTCGTAGACGACCTCCATCACGCGCCGCCGCGTCGTCAGGCGCCGCGCCCGGCCGAACCGGCGCGGGCGCCGCTCTCGATCGTCCATCGCGCTCCTCCTTCCCGGCCCGCCGCCGGGCTCGGGAAGGATACGCATCATCCCGCCTGCGCGGGACGGGAGGCGTACGCGGACCTCGAAGCGGCCGGCGGCGTCGTCACGCCGCCGGCGTGAACCAGAGCGGGCGGCGGTAGCGGATGCAGATCTCCTCGCCGGCTGTGATCGGGCGAGTGGCGACGAGCGTCATCGTCTCGTCCGCCTCGCGGCACACCAGCTCCGCGTTCGGCGCATCGGCGTGGTTGCAGAGCGAGATCACGCCGAGGACGATGCAGGAGCGCTGCGCCCGCTCGCCGAAGCGGAAGTTGTAGTCGCCGAGGCGCGTCTTTTCGATGCGCGCCGCGTCCGCCCAGTCGTAGACGATCACGGGACACGTGGCGATCTCCGTCCCCGCGGGAAGATCCCGCGTGGCGACGACGCCGCGTCCTTTTCCCCGGATCCGACGGATGGCGAACACGAGAGGCGCTCGTGAGCGGTGGCTGGGGGGCGCGCCGGGGATCCCGGCGCGCCCTCGTCCCGCCCTCCAGACGGTCGAGTCCGACGGCCGTAACCGCCGTCGCCGGCGGCGGTTCGGCCTCCCCCGGCCCTACCGCTCCCGGTGGTACATCCGCATCGCGATCGGCGCGAACACCGCCGTCGTCGCCGCCGAGGCGACGAGCACCCAGACGATGTTCGCCGGATCCACGTCGCCGTGCATCAGCCCGCGCGACGCGTTCGCGAGGTGCGACACGGGGTTCACCGCGACGACCTTCTGGAGCCACCCCGGCATCGTCCGCGGATCGACGAAGATGTTGCTCGCCATCGTCAGCGGGAACAGGAGCAGGAAGCTCGACGTCATCACCGACTCGGGCGACTTCACGAGCATGCCGACGATGATCCACATCCACGAGACCGAGATCGCGAAGACGATGATCAGCGCGACGGCCGCGGCGACGCCGAGGACGCCCGCCGCCGGACGGAAGCCCATGATCACGCCGAGCGTGATCACCATCGTCGCCGCGAGCGAGTAGCGGAAGACGTCGCCGAGCAGCGCGCCGAAGATCGGCGCCGGCTGCCAGATGGGCACCGACCGGAACCGGTCGAAGAGCCCCTTCTGGATGTCGCCGTTCAGCCCGACGCCCGTGTAGACCGTGATGAAGACGATCGTCTGCACGACGATCCCGGGGATCAGGTACTGCACGTAGGCGCCGACGCTCCCCGCGAGCGCGCCGCCGAAGAGGTACGTGAACATCAGCGTCATCATCAGCGGGAACGCCGTCACGTCGAAGAGCTGGAAGGGGACGTGCTTGATCTTCAGCATCGCCCGCCAGCCGAGCGTGGTCGTCGCCGCCCAGGCGCTCGCCGCGGGTGGGCGCGGCGTCGTCGCGAGCATGCTCATGCGTGCACCTCCTGCCGGTTCGCTCCGTTCATGGATGGCGCGCCGGCCCCCGGCTCGCTCGGCTTGCCGGTGAGCGCGAAGAAGACGTCGTCCAGGCTCGGCTGGCCGAGCGTCAGCTCGGCGACGCCGATCCCCGACGAGGCGAGCGCGGCGAGCGCCTCCGCGATCCGGCTCTCCCCCTCGATGCGCGCCGAGAGCGTCCCCGACTCGCCGCCCTCGTGCACGCCGTCGCCGAGCAGGCGCCGCAGGATGCGCTCGGCGTCGAGCACCCGGGTGGCGTCGTCGAGCCGCACGTGCAGCGTGTTGCTCCCGACGCTCCGCTTGAGCTCGCGGCTCGTCCCCTCGGCGATGAGCTTCCCGTGGTCGATCACGGCGAGCCGGTCGGCGAGCCGGTCCGCCTCCTCGAGGTACTGCGTCGTCAGCAGCACCGTCGTTCCGAACGAGGCGATCGAGCGGACGATGTCCCACACCTGGTTGCGGCTGCGCGGATCGAGCCCCGTCGTCGGCTCGTCGAGGAAGAGGAGCTCGGGCGTGACGACGAGGCTCGCGGCGATGTCGAGCCGACGCCGCATGCCGCCGGAGTACGTGCGCACCTGTTTCGCGGCGGACTCGGAGAGATCGAAGGCGTCGAGCAGCTCGTCGGCGCGCGCGCGGGCCGCCTTCCATGAATAGCCGAAGAGGCGGGACACGAGGACGAGGTTCTCGTGCCCGGTGAGGTCCTCGTCCACCGACGCGAACTGCCCGGTGAGGCAGACCTTGCTGCGTACCCGGTCCGGCTCCTTCGCGACGTCGTGGCCGAGCACGCGGGCGGAGCCGCCGTCGGGACGGAGGAGCGTGGCGAGGACGCGGATCGTCGTCGTCTTCCCGGCGCCGTTCGGGCCGAGAAGTCCGTACACCGCGCCGCGCGCGACCTCGAGGTCGATGCCGTCGACGGCGCGCGTGTCGCCGAAGTGCTTGACGAGAGTGGAAGTTTCGATGGCGTGCGTCATGGGCTTCCCGTTTGGTGACAGGAGAATAGACCCGGGGAATCGGCGAAAGTCATCGCACGTTCCAGAAACGCATGTCCACTCTACGGGGCCGACGCGCGCGACGGCCGCCGCCTACCACCGATGCGTTTCGAGCGGGCGGACGAAGGTGATGGCACCCGGGTACGCGGCTCCCACCGCGCGCTCCGTGCCCGGGCCGTCGCCCTCGCCCACATGGAATGCGACGACGTGCTTCGGCCCGATCCACCGCTCGATCGCCGCGCGTCCCCGCTCGTCGCGCACCATCCACTCCGGGAGGAGCGCCACGTCGATGCGCGCCGTGTCGAGGCGCAGGGCGGGGAAGGAGCGCTCGGCACGGTCGGTGTCGCCGACGTGGAGCACGCGGCGTCCGCCGATCTCGACGATGTAGCCGAGGTGGTCGATGTCGTGGTGGCGGAGACCGAGCAGCTCGACGGTGATGCCGTCCACGACCTCGCGCCGGTGCGCGCCGTCGGGGAGGGCGCGTGCGAGGATCCGCCGCGAGACCGGATCGCTCGCGGCGATGCGGCCGCGGAGGCTGTCGACGACCTGCCGCGTCGAGAGCAGCGTCGCGCCCGGGTTCGCGCGGAGGTGCGCGGCCATCGGCGCCGGGTGGAAGTGGTCGCCGTGGTGGTGCGTCGCGAGGACGAGGTCGACGTCGTGGAACGGCGGCCGCGCGCCCTGGAGCGCGCGCTGGGTCGAGTCGGCGGGGAGGGCGAAGCCCGTCTTGTATTTCAGGAAGAGCGCGTCGATCAGCACCTTCCGCCCGCCCCCCTCGAGCATCACCCCCTCGTTCGCGAGGAACGTGACGGTGACGCCGTCGTGTCGCGAAAGTCGCTGCGAGTGCGCGGCCCCGAGGGCGAGCGCCGAGGCGGCGGCGGCGAGCATGGCCACGCTGGCGAGCCGGATCGAGGGGGTCATGCGCGCAATTCTCGTCACGCGCGGCGCGATGCGCCACGGGCCGGAGCCCGACGCCGCGAAAGCTGACGACTTTCGAACGAGGCGCCCTTGCCATTCGGTCTTTGTTCGGGCATCGTGCTGGCGAGCACTTTCCGGAGCCGGCGACATGGACCGCACCCTCGACCTCGACGCGAAGCTCGCCATCCTCATGTCCCTCGCCGGCGCCGACCGCGAGGGCTTCCCGGGTCGCGACCCGAGCGTCGCCCTCCCCCCGCGCCTCCGCCACGCGAACGAGGTCGGCGCGCTCCGCCCGCTGAACATCCGCACCGTCCGCTCGAGCGGACCGGCCGGGCGGCGGCAGACGCTGCTGCGCATCCTCATGACCAACGCGTGCAGCTTCAACTGCCACTACTGCCCGATGCGCCGCGACCGCGAGATGCCTCGGACGCTGCTCAAGCCGGAGGAGCTCGTCCGCATCTTCCTCGCGGCGCGGGCGCGCGGGTGGGTCGAGGGGCTCTTCGTCACGACCGGCATCCCCGGCCGCCCGGTGAAGGTCATGGACGACCTCATCACCGTGCTCGAGCTGCTGCGCGACCGGCACCGCTTCGCCGGCTACATCCACGTGAAGATCGTCCCCGGCGCCGAGCAGGCGCAGGTCGAGCGCATCACCGCGCTCGCGACGCGCGTCTCCGTGAACCTCGAGGCGCCGTGCGGCGACCACCTGCGCCGCATCGCCCCCGAGAAGGACCTCGCCGCGTCGCTCGTCACGCTCGAGCGGGCGCGCGCCGTCGTCAGGCAGGGATGCGAGGAGGAGCGCGACGGACGGCCGCGCGACGCGCTGCGCCCCGGCGGTGCGGCGGGGATGACGCTCCAGCTCGTCGTCGGCGCGACGCCGGACAGCGACCGCACGATCCTCGGCACGGTGACCTCGCTCTACGCGCGCGGCGGGATCCACCACGCGCAGTTCAGCGCGTTCCGCCCGATCCGCGACACCCCGATGGAGGAAGTGCGCGCGGCGCCGGTGCTCCGCGAGCACCGCCTCTACCAGGCCGACCACCTCGTCCGCGACTACGGCTTCGAGCCCGGCGAGATCGCCTTCGACGAGCGCGGGAACCTCCCGCTCTCGCACGACCCGAAGGTCGCCTGGGCGCTCGCGCACCCGGAGCGCTTTCCGGTCGAGATCCGCACCGCCGCGCGCTCGCAGCTCCTGCGCGTTCCGGGCATCGGCCCCGCCTCGGCGCGACGAATCGTCTCCGAGCGCCGCGGAACGATGCTGCGCGGGCTCGCCGACCTGCGGCGGCTCGGCGTCGTCACCTCGCGCGCCGCGGGCTTTCTCACGCTCGGCGGCCGGCGCCTCGGCACCGCGCGCTGGACGGAGCAGCTCGGCTTCTGGCGCCCGGAGGAGGAGGCCGGCGCGCCGCACATTACGTACGACGTGAGCCCGGGGACGTTCCGGTAGCCCGCGCGCCCGCGCCCTCGCGCCAAGCGTCCCGCTGGCCGGCTTCCTGCGACCGGGCATCCGTCCAGGCCGCCGCGGACGGCGGCGTCGACGCGAACGCACGGAGCGCATGGTGGAGCGAGAGACGAATCGAGCGCCGGAGCGAGACACGCGGCGAGAGATGCCCGGCCCCGAGCGAGGCGGGACCGGCGCGGCGCGCGAGCGCGCGTTCGTCCTGCTCTCCGCGCTCGGCGCGGCGAACATGGCGACGATCTCGCTCCGCCAGCTCGGCGCGATCGGCCACCTCCCCGATCCGCCGCTGCGCAACTTCGAGGCGGACCGCGTCACCGTCGATCGCGCCGCCTGGATCTTCGGCATCCCCGATGCTCCGCTGGAGACGGCGAGCCATCTCGCCAACCTTCCCCTCGTGCGCCTGGCGAGCGGCGCCGTCGGCGAGCGGCACCCGTGGCTGCCGCTTCTCCTCGGCGCGAAGACCGCGGCCGAGGCGGCGATCGCCCTCTGGTACTTCGAGCACATGCGCACGCGCGTCGGCGCGTGGTGCGCCTACTGCATCCTCGGGGCGGGGATCAACGTCGCGCTCGCCGCTCTCGCCCTGCCGGCCGCCCGCCGCGCCGGACCGCGCACGCACCCCGCTGCCGTCGCCGGCATCGCCGCGCTCGTCGTCGCGGGCGTGATGCTCTGGCGCGCGGGGCGCGGCCGCACCCGGCTCCCGCTCGTCGGCCGCACCATCGGCGTCCTCGGCGAGCACGGCGACGAAGCGCGCACCACCGACACCCGTACCGCGGAGATCGTCCATGCCTGAGGTCGTCGTCGTCACCGGCGCGTCGGCCGGACTCGGACGCGCCATCGTCCAGCGCTTCGCGCGCGAGGGCGCGCACATCGGGCTAGTCGCCCGCGGCGAGGAGCGCCTCGAGGAGGCGCGCCGCGAGGTCGAGGCCCTCGGCGGACGCGCGATCGTCCTCCCGCTCGACGTCGCCGACGCCGACGCCGTCGAGGCGGCGGCGGAGCGCGTCGAGCGCGAGCTCGGACCCATCGACGTCTGGGTCAACAACGCGATGGTCTCGGTGTACTCGCCGATCCGCGAGATGCGCGCGGAGGAGTTCCGGCGCGTCACCGAGGTGACCTACCTCGGCTACGTGCACGGCACGCTCGCGGCGCTGAAGCGGATGCTCCCGCGCGACCGCGGCGTGATCGTCCAGGTCGGCTCCGCGCTCTCCTACCGGAGCATCCCGCTCCAGTCGGCGTACTGCGCGGCGAAGCACGCGATCGTCGGGTTCACCGCGTCGCTCCGCTCCGAGCTGTTCCACGACCGGAGCGGCGTGCGCGTGACGATGGTGCACATGCCGGCGCTGAACACGCCGCAGTTCGACTGGACGCGGAACCGGATGCCGATGCGCCCGCAGCCGGTGCCGCCGATCTTCCAGCCCGAGGTCGGCGCCGAAGCGGTCCACCACGCGAGCCGGTGGGACATCGGACGCGAGCTGATGGTCGCGACGCCGACGGTGAAGGCGGTCGTCGGGAACAAGTTCATCCCGGGGCTCCTCGACCGGTACCTCGCCGACAAGGCGTGGGAGGGGGAGCAGACCGACGAGCCCGAGGACCCGGATCGCCCCGACAACCTGTGGGAGCCGGTGCCCGGCGACTGGAGCGCGCACGGCCGCTTCGACCATCGATCCGAGCCGACGAGCGCGGCGCTCACGCTCCGGCTGAACCGCAACCTGCTGCTCGTCGGCGCGGCGGGGATCGCCGGGGTGCTGCTCGGCGCGCTCGGCGGAGGGCGCGGGAGCGCGCGCGACGGCGCGACCGATGCGGAGCCGAGCACCGCACTGGAGGAATGATGCCGGGACAGTCGATGGTGGCCGACCTGATCGACGGCGCGATCGCGGGAGCGGTCGCCACGTGGGTGATGGGGAAGGTCACGACGGCGCTGTACGAGCGCGAGGACGAGGCTGCCCGCCGGCGGGAGGACGATGCGCGCGGCGGGAAGACATCGTACGGCGTCGCCGCCGAGAAGCTGGCGCGCGCCGCGGGGCGAGAGCTCACGGACGAGGAGCGGCAACGCTGGGGCTCGGCGATCCACCTCGCGCTCGGCGTCGGCGCGGGTGCGCTCTACGGCGCGCTTCGGCCGCGGGCGCGGTCGGCATCGACCGCCGGCGGACTGCTCTTCGGCTCGGCCTTCTGGCTCGCGATGGACGAGGGGGCGACGCCGGCGCTCGGCCTGACGCCGGGGCCCGGCGCCTTTCCCTGGCAGACGCACGCGCGCGGGCTCGCCGGCCATCTCGTCTTCGGCGCGGTGGCCAACGCGACGCTCGCCACGCTCCAGCCGACCGCCTGACGAGCGCGCCGCCGCCCGGCGCGCCGCCGACCTAGCGCGCCTCGAGGAAGGCGACGCGGAAGAGGGAGTCGTCGTCGGTCCAGAGCCGCGTCACGGCGAACCCCGCGCTCGCGACGAGCCGCTCGAGGGTCTCGTCGTCGTACTTGTACGAGCTCTCCGTCCAGATCGTCTCCCCGGCCTCGAACGGGATGCGGATGCCGCCGACGGTGACCGTCTGCCGCGCGAGGCTGACGATGTGCATCTCGATGCGGCTCGCCGCCTCGTCGAAGCGCGCGCGGTGGGCGAAGCGCGCCAGGTCGAAGTCCGCGCCGAGCTCGCGGTTCAGCCGCCGCAGCAGGTTCAGGTTGAACGCGGCGGTGACGCCGGCGGCGTCGTCGTACGCCGCCTCGAGCACGCGCCGGTCCTTCCTCCGGTCCACGCCGAGCACGAGCGCGCCATCCGCCCCGACGGCGCGGCGGATGCGGTGCAGGAACGCCGCCGCCTCGGCCGGGTGGAAGTTGCCGATCGTCGAGCCGGGGAAGAAGGCGAGCCGCCGCTCGTGCGGCGGGAGCGACGGAAGCTGCAGCGGGCGCGTGTAGTCCGCACACAGCGGCCGCACCGCGACGTGCGGATATTCCGCGGCGATCTCCCCCGCGACGCGCGCGAGCTGCTCCGCCGAGATGTCGATCGGCGCGTACGCGGCCGGATCGCGCAGCGCATCGAGGAGGAGGCGCACCTTCACCCCGGCGCCGCTCCCGTACTCGACGAGCGCGGCGCGAGGGCCGGCAAGCGCCGCGATCTCTCCGACGCGCGCGCGGAGTATCTCGAGCTCCGCGCGCGTGAGGTAGTACTCGGGGAGCGTCGTGATCCGCTCGAACAGCTCGGCGCCGGCCGCGTCGTAGAAGAGCTTCGGCGGGAGCGCCTTGCGGTCGGAGAGCAGCCCGCGCAGCACCTCGCAGCGCAGCGCCGGATCGGCGCCGACCGGTACGGAGGACGCGCGCTCCATCGCCCGACGATCGAGCGGCGCGCTCACGCGTCGGCCTCCATAGGCGGCGCTCCCGCGCCGCCGTCGGCGAGCCGGATCCCGCTGAACTGCCAGCGCGCATCGGACGGGAAGAAGTTGCGGTACGTGACGCGCGCGTGGGACCGCGGCGTGGCGCACGACGCGCCGCGCAGCACCCACTGGTCGGCCATCCATTTGCCGTTGTACTCGCCGATCGCCCCCGACGACGGGCGGTAGTTCGGGTAGCCGACGTAGGCGCTCCCCGTCCACTGCCAGACGTCGCCGTAGAGCTGCTCGAGCACGTCGTCGCCCGTCGCGGGGCCGGGGTGGAAGCGCCCGCCCTCGACGAAGCGGCCGTCGAGGGCCGCGCCGCGCGCCGCGACCTCCCACTCGAACTCCGTCGGCAGCCGGCGGCCGGCCCAGCGCGCGAAGGCGTCCGCCTCGTAGTAGCTCACGTGGCAGACCGGATCCTCGAGCGCGGCGCCCTCGATCGCGCGGGTCCCGGCGAGCGTGAACTCCGTCCACCCGCCGTCGCCCCCGCGCTCCCAGTAGAGGGGCGCCTCCCATCCGCGCTCGCGCGCGGCGGCGAGCCCCGCCGAGAGCCAGAGCTCGGGGCGGCGGTAGCCGCCGTCGGCGACGAACTCGAGGAACTCGCCGTTCGTCACGAGGCGCGAGGCGAGCCGGTAGGGCTCGAGGTAGACGCGGTGGCGCGGTCCCTCGTTGTCGTAGGCGAAGCCGCCTCCCTCGTGTCCGATCGCGTGCACGCCCGCCGCTCCCGCGTGCCAGCGCAGCGGCGCCGTGCCGCGCGCGCGCTCCGGCCGGGCGTCGCGGTAGGCGGGCCGCAGCGGGTTCGTCCAGAGGACGTGCTTGATGTCGGTGAGGAGGAGCTCCTGGTGCTGCTGCTCGTGATGCAGCCCGAGCTCGATCGTCGCCGCGGCGGGGTGCTCCGCGTCGCCGGCGATGCGCTCGAGCAGGCGGCGCATCGCCTCGTCCACGTGCGCGCGGTAGGCGAGCACCTCGTGCACCGTCGGACGCGTCGCGAGCCCGCGCTGCGCCCGGCAGTGCCGCTCCCCGGCCTGGACGTAGTACGAGTTGAAGAGGTAGGCGTAGCGCGGGTCGGGCGGGCGGTAGGCGGGCTCGTGCTCGGCGAGCACGAACGTCTCGAAGAACCAGCTCGTGTGCGCAAGGTGCCATTTCGTCGGGCTGACGTCGGGCATCGAGCTGACGACCTGGTCCTCGACCTCGAGCGGGGCGGCGAGCGCCTCGGTCCGCGCCCGCACCGCGTCGTACGCTCGTGCGAGCGTGGCGGTCCCGGCCGTTTCGGGCGCACGCTCGCGGTCGGCGGGAGGCAGGCTCGTCCGCTCTGGCCGGATCATCTCCCGCGCGCCGCGCAGCTCGGGCGCCGTCGTGTCGAATGTCTCGTTCCGCATGCGACGACGACGTGCAACGGCTGCGCCATCCCCGACAAGGACCACAACGACAGGGGCGCGAGCGGCACCCCGCGCGGACGCCGCTACCGGCCGTCGGGCTCGAGCTGGTCCGCGTACAGCACCGCGCTCCGGGTCGAGTCGTCCGGGTGGAAGATGCGGACGCGACGGCGCGACGGCGGCCCGGCCTGCACATCGTCGACGAACCGTCCGCGATACGAGTGGCCGTTGACGAGCCAGCCATCGTGCGGGATGTGGCGGAACTCGTCCTCGTTCAGTCGAAGCTGGAACCGGCGGTCCACGGCGCTCGCGCCGTCGTCGCGCCGGATCGGCGTGGGGTCGGCGATCGCCTCGAGCGGTGCGTAGCGAACCGGGAGCGAGACGACGAAGGTGCTGCCGGTGCCGAGCTCACTGCGCGCGAGGCTCACGTCGCCGCCGAGAAGGCGCGCCAGCTGCCGCGCCACGGGGAGACCGAGCCCGGTGCCCGCGCCGTGGCTCGAGGACGACTCGGTCTGCCAGAAGGCGTCGAAGATGTGCTCGCGGTCGGCGGGGGCGATCCCGCACCCGGTGTCGGTCACCTCGAAGTAGACGCGTACGTCGGCGTCCCGCCCCTCGACGCGCAGGTGCAGGACGACGTCGCCGAGCTCTGTGAATTTCACCGCGTTGGCGAGCAGGTTGACGAGGATCTGCCGGAGCTTGCGTGCGTCGGTGTGGAGCTCGAGCGGCTCGGCCGGCCATTCGACGCGGAGGCGCAGCCCCTTCTTCTCCGCGATCGGGCGCACGAGCACGAGGCTCTGCTCGACGACATCCGCGAGGAGCACGGGCTCGACGCGCACGGCGTTGCCGCCGGCCTCGGCGCGCGCGTAGTCGAGGAGCTCCTCGATGAGCTGGAGCAGGTGGTTCCCCGAGGCGCGCACCCGCCCGAGGTGGTCCTTCTGGAGGGCGCTCACCGGTCCGTCGATCTCCTCGGCGAGCAGCTCGGTGTAGCCGAGGACGGCGTTCATCGGCGTGCGCAGCTCGTGGCTGATCATCGTGAGGAACGCCGTCTTCGAGCGGTTGGCCCGCTCCGCGGCCTCGCGGGCCTTCCATTCCGCCGATCGCAGGTGGGCGCGCATGATCGCCTGCGCGCACATCACGCCGAGCGTGAGGACGAAGGCGCGCTCGTCCTCGTCGAAGGTGCGCGGCTCCGCCCAGGCGAGCCCGAGGACGCCCCGCAGCTCGCCGTTCGCCCAGACGGGGACGATCGCCGCGGCGCGGGCGCCGCCTCTGATCATCGCGTCGCCCCACCCCGGATAGCTCCGGAGCTCGCGCGCCGATGGAAGGAAGCGCGCCGTGCCGGCACGGGCGACTTCGGCGAGCGGCACGGGCGCGTCGAGCGGGAGCCGGGCGATCGCGGCGGTCACCTCGGCGGGGACGCCGATCGCGTGCACGAGGGTCAGCGTCGCCTCGTCGGATGGTTCGGCGGCGAGCGCGGACGGCTCGGTGGGGGGCGGGAACGCGCCGAGCGTCATGACGACGGCGCTGGTCGCGCCGAGCGCGGTGAGCGCCTTCTGCTCGACGAGGCTGGCGGCGTCCTCGGGTCCGAGCGAGTCGGTCAGGGAGCCGCTGAGCGCGGCGAGGGCGCGGAGCCGTCGGCTCGCGCCGGAGACCTCCCGGCCGAGATCGCCCGATGCGGCGTCGGGATGTGCGGGGGCGAGAGGGCGGCGCGACGAGGCGACGTCAGGCGTGTCGTCGGGGCGCGCGAGCATGGGACCATCCTCTGATCGAGGCGTCGCCAGGAGCGCCGGTAGTGACATCGCGGTGGCAGCAGAGCGCCACCGCCTCTGCGCTGGTGAGGTGCGTCGCAGGGGGTGAAGATAGCGCTTTCGATGGTACAACGCCAGACTGAACAGGTGTTCGTGACGCGTGGACGGCGTTAGCACCCTCGTGCGGCATGCACGGCGCACGCGCGCGCATCGAACGCCGCGGTGGGGCCGCGCGGCGCCGGTGGGCGGCCGCGCGGCGCCGTCCGGTCACCCCTGCACCGCCGCCGGATCCATCCAGAACACCTCCCAGTGGTGTCCGTCGAGGTCGTAGAAGCTCCACCCGTACATGAAGCCGTGGTCCTGCGGCTCGACCGCGTGTGAGCCGCCGGCCGCGACCGCCTTCCCTACCATCGCGTCCACCGCCTCGCGGCTCTCGACGCTGACCGCGAACAGCGCACTCGTCTCCTTCCGCGGATCGCCGGGCGGGCGCTTGCTGAAGCCGGCGAACCGCTCCCGGTCGAGCAGCATGAAGTACGCGTCCTCGCCGACGAGCATGCACGTCGCCGTCGCGTCGGTGAACTGGGGATTGAAGGCGAAGCCGAGCGACTCGAAGAACTCGATCGAGCGCTGGAGATCGCCCACCGGGATGTTGACGAAGAGCTTGTGCGGCGTGGGCGGCTTCGTGCCGGCCCTCGTGATCGTCGGGGAGGGAGCCTGGGACGTGGACATGTGCGTGGAGCCTCGTGGTGTGGAGTGGGCGAAACGGCGAGCGGACCGTCGCGTGGCGACTCGGCATCCGTCGTCGCGTTCACCCTCTTCGACAGCCGTACGTCCGGAAACTCATCGGTCCGGCCGCGAACGGGCTCTCCCCGCGGGCGCGTCGCGCCGACGCGCGGGTCGTCCCTACGTCAGCCGCATCGGCACGCCGAAGCGCGGGAAGAGCGTCTCGACGTCGAGGTACGACGTCTGGCTCGTGATGCGGTCGCCGTCGACCTCGAGCATCATCAGCGCCCAGGGCTGCGCGCCGCCCTGCCGGTAGTGCGCGAAGGCCGGCGTGCCGCCGCACGCCTCCACCGGGACGAGACGCGAGCCGTTGCACCCCGCGCCGTGCGTCGTGAGCCACCGCGCGATCGACTCGTGCCCGCGGAGCCAGAGCTCGTACGGCGGCATCGAGAGCGTCGCGTCCTCGTGCATCAGCGCCGTCAGCGCGGCGACGTCGTAGCGCTCGAACGCCTCGACGTACCGCGCCAGCAGCCGCTGCTGCTCCTCCGAGAGTCGGCGCGGCACGACGGCGGGGTTCCGTGCCTCGAGCGTCGCGCGCGCGCGCTGCAGCGCGCTGTTCACCGCCGCCACGCTCATGCCGAGCGTTTCCGCCGTCTCCGCCGCGCTGAAGTTGAGCACCTGCGTCAGCAGGAGCGCGGCGCGCTGGCGCGGCGGGAGGTACTGGAGCGCGGCGACGAAGGCGAGCCGGATGCTCTCGCGCAGCAGCGCGCGCTCCTCGGGATCGGAGTCCTTCTCCGCGGGGAGCGCCATCGCGTCGGGGATCGGCTCGACCCACTCCTCGCGCGGGCGTGTCGTCAGCACGAGGTCGTCGTGCACGACGCCCGGCGTGTCGGAGATCTCGAGCGGGCGCAGGCGCTGGCGCTTCGTCGCCGCGAGCGTGTCGAGGCAGACGTTCGTCGCGATGCGGTAGAGCCACGTCTTGAGGGAGGACTGCTCCCGGAACTTGTCGAGGCTCTTCCACGCGCGGAGCAGCGACTCCTGCACGGCGTCCTCGGCGTCCACGACGGAGCCGAGCATGCGGTAGCAGTGGCCGGTGAGGGCGGGACGGTACTGCTCGAGGAGGGCGGTGTCGGACATGTGCCTATGGTAGCATCGTCGGAGGGACGATTCCACCGACCACGCGCGGAGGCCGGCCGTCACCGCCTTCGCGCGCAAACACATGACCTGTGCGCTCCGTCACGCTCGCCCGCGGACCGCGGCGACGACCTCGCGTACCGCCTCGACGACGACGTCGGGGCGATCGAACTGGATGTAGTGGCCCGCGTCGGGGACGAGCTGGTGGCGGCTGCGCGAGGACCACGTCGCCTCGTCCTCGTGCAGCGCCTTCCATGCCTCGCGGATCCGCACCTCGCGCTCCGCGTCGAACCCCTCCCGCTCGCGCTCGTCCGGCGAGGGCGGAGCCATCGCCGTGAGGACGACGAGCGGACGGTCGCCGAGCGGACGCTCGCCGAACGAGCGGACGCGGGCGGCCGACGCGAACGTCGCGTCGATCGCGCCGAGCTCCGCGAGCATCGCGGCAACCGACGTCGACGCATACGCCTCCTGCGCCGCCCTCAGCTCCGGCGTCCAGCCGGCTGGCGCCGCGCCGCCCGGCACGAGCCGCGCGACGCCGAGCCGCGTGAGCGCCGGACCGACCGCCGTCAGCGTCCCCATGATCGCGCGCGCGGGGAACGGCTGCTCCCCCTCGATCTCGGCGAAGCGCGCGCCCTGCTCGGGGTGCGATGCGTCGACGAAGACGAGCCCGGCGACGTCGTCGCCGAAGCGGCCGGCGAAGGTCGTCGCGTACGGACCGCCGAGCGAGTGCCCGACGAGCACCCACGGCCCCCTCTCGCCGGCGCGCACGAGCGCGGTGCGCAGGTCCTCCGCCGCCCGTCCGGCGTCGAAGGCGCCGCCGGCGGGGTCGCTCCACATGATCCCCGCGCGGTCGTAGGCGCAGACGCGGGTCGTCGCGGCGATCGAGTCGTGCACGGCGGACCAGGCGAGCGAGCCGTAGTTGTCGAGCCCGGCCTCGAGCACGACGACCGGCTGCCCGGCGCCGCGGCAGTCGAGGTGCATCCGCCGCCCGCCGATGTCCACGAGCTCTCCGCGCGGCGGGAAATCGCGCACGGCGCGCCTCCGCGCGACGGTCTCGACGGCGGCGCCGACGACGGCGGCGAGCAGGACGAGGCCGGCGACCCCGATGGCGATGCGGTGGATCCACTTCTTCATGCGGTCTCCTGGTGTGATGCCGGCCCGAGCGACCGACGCTTCGAAGGTGCCGCTCGCCGGGCGGAGCGGCTAGAACGAAGAGGCTGACCTCCGCGTCCCGGCGCGCGCCGCAGCTCCCCGCGCGACGCGCGCCTTGCCAACCCCTGTCCCCGGCGCGATGATCTCTCCGCCGACACGCGCGAGGAGGCACTCCGGGCATGATCCCGACCGACGTCTCCAACCCACGACACTACCACAAGGTCGTGGACTGCCAGTGGGCCTGTCCGGCGCACACCAATGTCCCGGCGTACATCCGCCTCATCGCCCAGGGACGCTTCGCGGATGCGTACCTCCTCAACCGCGAGTCCAACGTCTTCCCGGGAATCCTCGGCCGCACCTGCGACCGCCCCTGCGAGCCCGCGTGCCGGCGCACGCGCGTCGACGGGAAGCCCGTCGCCATCTGCCGGCTCAAGCGCGTCGCGGCCGACCATCGCGGCGATGTCGCCGACCGGCTCCCGCGCGCGCCGGCGTCGAAGAACGGGAAGCGCGTCGCCCTCGTCGGCGCCGGCCCGTCGTCGCTCACCGTCGCCAACGACCTGATGCCGCTCGGCTACGCGGTGACGATCTTCGAGAAGCTCGACCGGCCGGGCGGGCTGATGCGGACGAACATTCCCTCCTTCCGCCTTCCCGCGAGCGTGCTCGACGAGGAGGTCGCGGCGATCCTCGACATGGGCGTCGATGTCCGCTACTCGACGCCGGTGACGAGCATGCGCGCGCTCCTCGCCGAGGGATACGACGCCGTCTTCGTCGGCAGCGGCGCGCCGAGGGGGAAGGAGCTCGACCTCCCCGGCCGCCGCGAGGGAGACGCGAACATCCACATCGGGATCGCCTGGCTCGAGTCCGTGCACTTCGGGCACATCAGCGACATCGGCGAGCGCGTCCTCATCATCGGCGTCGGCAACACCGCGATGGACTGCTGCCGCACCTCGCGCCGGCTCGGCGGCCACGACATCCGCGTCATGGCACGTCGCTCGCGCCGGTACTTCAAGGCGTCGCCGTGGGAGCTCGAGGACGCCGAGGAGGAGGGCGTCACGATCGTCGAGAACCACGCGCCGACGCGCTTCGTCGTCGAGCAGGGCCGGCTCGTCGGGATGGAGTTCGACCGGCTGCGCTGGTCCGAGGGGCCGGACGGCCGCCAGCGGAGCGAGGTCGAGGAGACCGTCGTCATCGGCTGCGACGACGTCATCCTCGCGATCGGGCAGGAGAACGCCTTCCCCTGGATCGAGCGCGACATCGGGATCGCCTTCGACGAGCACGGGATGCCCGTCGTGGACCGCGTCACGATGCAGAGCTCGCGTGACGGCGTCTTCTTCGGCGGCGACGCGGCGTGGGGGCCGGAGAACATCATCTGGGCGGTGGAGCACGGACACCAGGCGGCGATCTCGATCGACGCGCACTGTGCCGGCCTCCCGCTCGCCGAGCGCCCCCCGCAGGGGATGACGCTGGCGAGCGCGAAAGTCGGGATGCACTCGTGGCGCTACAGCAACGACTACAGCCCGGCGCCGCGCACGAAGATGCAGCACGCCGAGCTCACCGAGCGCTTCGCCCGGCTCGGCGTCGAGGTCGAGCTCGGGTTCACCGCGGAGGAGACGGCGCGCGAGGTCGAGCGCTGCCTCAACTGCGACATCCAGACGCACTTCACCGCCGGGCTCTGCATCGAGTGCGACGCCTGCGTCGACATCTGCCCGGTGAGCTGCCTGACGATCACGACGAACGGGGAGGAGGCCGAGCTGCGGACGCGTCTCTCCGCGCCGGCGGTCAACCCGGAGCAGGACCTCTACGCCTCGGCGGCGCTGCCGCACACGGGGCGCGTGATGGTGAAGGACGAGGACATCTGCCTCCACTGCGGGCTCTGCGCCGAGCGCTGCCCGACCGCCGCGTGGGACATGCGGACGTTCGAGCTCCTCCTGCCGTACGCGGGACGGCGGGGACCGGGGACCGGGACTGCAGGGACCAGGGACCCGGGACCGGGGACCGGAACTGCGGGGATCGGGGACCGGGGACCGGAGCGGACGGCGGCTGCGCATGCGCGCTGACGGGAGCGTGCCGCGCGCCGCGAGCGGCCGCACGATGTCCGGTCCCTCGTCCCCGGTCCCCGGTCCCCAGCCGCTCCCCGGTCCCCAGCCGTCGTTCCCCGGTCCCCCGCCGTTCCCCGGTCCCCGAGTCAACGACTTCTCGCTCACGATCGCGACCGTCAACGGCACCGGCTCGGCGAGCGCGAACTCCCTGTTGATGCAGGCGATCTTCCGGATGGGGATCCCGATCTCGGGGAAGAACGTCTTCCCCTCGAACATCCAGGGGCTCCCGACCTGGTACGAGATCCGGGTGAGCGGGGACGGACACACCGCGCGTGCGCCGCACTTCGACCTCGTCGCCGCGCTCAACCCGGCGACGTACGCGAAGGACGTCGCCGCCGTGCGCCCGGGCGGCTGGCTGCTCTACGACTCCTCCTGGCCGATGGACGCGGCGCTCCGGCGCGACGACATCACCGTCCTCCCCATCCCGCTCGGCCAGATGTGCGTGGAGGCGTTCGAGGGGGACCGCGAGCGCACGCTGATGCGCAACATCGCCTGCGCCGGCGCGCTCGTCGCGCTCCTCGACATCGAGATGGGGGTCGTCGAGGAGATGATCCGCGAGCAGTTCTCGCGCAAGCGCGCGCTGCTCGACTCGAACTTCCGCGCGCTGCGGCTCGGCCACGACCACGCGCGCGCCCACTTCGCCTGCCCGCTCCCGATCCGCCTCGAGCGGATGGACGCGACGTCGGACTTCATCCTCATCGACGGCAACACCGCGGCGGCGCTCGGCTGCCTCTACGCCGGCGCGACCGTCGGCGCCTGGTATCCGATCACGCCGTCCACGTCGCTGATGGAGGCCTTTCGCGAGTTCTGCACGCGCTACCGCGTCGATCCGGACACGAAGGAGAAGCGCTTCGCGATCGTCCAGGCGGAGGACGAGCTCGCCGCGGCGGGGATCGTCGTCGGCGCCGGGTGGGCGGGCGCGCGCGCCTTCACGCCGACCTCGGGCCCCGGCATCTCGCTCATGTCGGAGTTCGTCGGCCTCGCCTACTACGCGGAGGTTCCCGGCGTCTTCTTCGACGTGCAGCGCGTCGGCCCGTCGACGGGGATGCCGACGCGGACGCAGCAGGGCGACCTCCTCTCGACGGCGTACCTCTCGCACGGCGACACGAAGCACATCGTCCTCTTTCCCGCGAACCCGGAGGAGTGCTTCCACCTCGCCGTGCGCGCCTTCGACCTCGCCGAGCGCTTCCAGACGCCGGTCTTCGTCCTCTCCGACCTCGACATCGGGATGAACGACTGGATGTGCCGGCGCCTGACGTGGGACGACGCGTACCGCCCGGACCGCGGCAAGGTGCTCGGCGCCGAGGAGCTCGAGCGCATCGGGCGCTTCTCCCGCTACCTCGACGCCGACGGCGACGGGATCGCCGCGCGCACGCTCCCCGGCGTGCACCCGAAGGGGGCGTACTTCACGCGCGGCTCCGGGCACGACCGGCACGGGGCGTACACCGAGGACTCGGCCGCGTACGCGGAGGTGCTCGCGCGCCTGAAGCGGAAGCTCGAGACGGCGGCGCGGGAAGTGCCGGCGCCGGAGATCCGCACGCAGCCGGGCGCCCGCGTCGGGATCGTGACGATCGGCAGTTGCCACGCGGCGGTGACGGAAGCGGTCGAGCGGCTCGGCGCCGCGGGGATCGTGGCGGATTACATGCGCATCCGCGCCTTCCCGTTCGGCGACGAGGTCGGCCGCTTCCTGCGCGCGCACGAGCACATCTTCGTCGTCGAGCAGAACCGGGACGCGCAGCTCCGCTCGCTCCTCGCGATCGAGACGGGCGTCGCGCGTGACGACATGACCCCGATCCTCGACTACGCCGGGCTTCCGCTGAGCGCGGCGCCGGTGGTGGAGGCGGTCGCGGCGGCGGTCGGGGCGGCGTCGTGAGCGGGCCGCCGACCGGGGCTTCGCGCGGAGGCGCCGTGGCCGGGGTTTCGCGCGGAGGCCCTGTGGCTGGGGTTTCACGCGGAGGCGCGGAGGGAGCGGAGGACCGTGAAAGCCCCCTATCGGTCTGGCATTCGCGCCGGGAGGGTTCCTCGCCGGATCGGGGCACAGGAGCTGTGAATTTCTCGCGGAGCACGCGGAGCTCGCGGGGAGGAGCGCCATCGGGCGGGCCGTTGCCGTCATACTTCAGCTGCCGTCCTCCGCGCCCTCTCGGTCCCCTCCGCACCTCCGCGTGAAACGCCGAAGCCATAGTCCCCGACGGCCCGCGATGCCCGCCATTCGATCCGACTGATCCCATGCCCTCCATCGTCAAGCCTCCCGTCCGTCACCCCGCGCTCGGCACCAACGCGCTCGGGCTGACGCGGCGCGACTACGAGGGGGCGATGTCCACCCTCTGCGCCGGATGCGGGCACGACTCGATCACTGCGGCGATCGTCCAGGCTTTCTGGGAGCTCGACGTCGAGCCGCACCGAGTCGCGAAGCTGAGCGGGATCGGCTGCTCGTCGAAGACCCCCGCGTACTTCCTCAAGCAGGCGCACGGCTTCAACGCGGTCCACGGTCGCATGCCCGCCGTCGCCACCGGCGCGAGCGCGGCGAACGGCACGCTCCTCTGCATCGGCATCTCCGGCGACGGCGACTCGCTCTCGATCGGGCTCGGGCAGCTCTGCCACGCGATCCGCCGCAACGTGAACATGCTCTACGTCCTCGAGAACAACGGCGTCTACGGGCTGACGAAGGGGCAGTTCTCGGCGTCGGCCGACGTCGGGTCGAAGTCCAAGCGCGGCGAGCCGAATGCGCAGCAGCCGATCGACCCCGTGCTCCTCGCCCTCACGCTCGGCGCCTCGTTCGTCGCGCGCAGCTTCTCGGGGAACAAGGGGGAGCTCGTCCCGCTCATCGAGGCGGGGCTCGCGCACCGCGGCTTCGCTCTCCTCGACGTCATCTCCCCGTGCGTCACGTTCAACGACCACGAGGGCTCGACGAAGAGCTACCGCTACACGCGCGAGCACCAGCACGCCGTCGCGCCGGTGGACTTCGTCCCCGTGCGCCGCGAGATCGCTGCCCCCGAGGCGAGTGCGGGAACGACGTCGGTGACGATGCACGACGGGAGCGTCGTCCGCTTCCGCGCCGTCGACGGCGCCTACGACCCGACCGACCGAGATGCCGCGTACGCGCACGTGCGCCGGCTCCAGGCCGCCGGGGAGGTCGCGACCGGGCTCCTCCACGTGAACGAGGATGCCGCCGACATGCACGCGATGAACGCGACCGTCGCCGAGCCGCTCGCGACGCTCCCCTTCGAGCGGCTCTGTCCGGGGAGCGCGGCGCTCGAGGCGCTGCAGAAGGAGTTCGTTTAGACTCCTCGTCGGACGCCTTCCGACGAGTCGCATGACCACTCCCGATCCCTACGGCGGCGTCGTCCGCGTCGAGCCCTTCGCCGGGCTCTACTATCGCTTCGAGGAGATCATCGCCTCGTCGCGGCGGATGACGCTCTTCTTCATCCACTCGCGCCGCTGGCGTGAGAACCACGACGCGGCGCTGAAGGCGTTCCTCCGCCGGCCGGGGGCGACGCTCGACGTCTTCCTCCCCGACCTCGAGAACCGCGAGCTGATGTACTCGATCGGCCGGCACTTCGAGGACGGGGAGCAGATCCCCGGACTCGTCGTGGACGCCTACCGGTACTTCGCCCGGCTCGCGCGCGATCTCGGCGCCCCATCCGAGATCCATCTCTTCGGGCGCTATCCGACGTACTCCTTCTACGCCTTCGACGAGCGCGCGGTGATCGCGATGTACACGAACGCGGTCGCGAAGAAGAACCTCCCCGCGATGGAGGTCCGCATGGACAGCGCCTTCGGCCGCTTCCTCGCGCGCGAGATCGAGGACCTCCGGTCGGAGTGCCGGCGGTGCGCGCCGGCCGAGCTCGAGTCCGTCATCGCGCGCGCGAGCGCGATCGGCGCGCCCTGACGGCGGCCGCTCGCTCCGCCGTCAGATCCGCCTCGCGTCGTACGCCCACTGGAGCACCGCCTGCCGCTGCCGCCGCCGGCATCCCAGGTCGCGCGGGCGGCACCCCTTCCGGATCTGCGCCACGTGGCGCGCGATGGCGCGCCAGCGGCGGATCTGCCGCTCGTCGTCCTCGCTTCGCCGCCCCAGGTAGTAGCGACAGTACCACTGGAACCACCCGCGCGGGTCCTGCGACCGGATCCACCCGCGCCGCCGCCACTCGGCGAGCGACTGCGAGGCGCTCACGCCGAAGCAGTTGAGCGCCGGGTCGTGCCGCTCCGGGGACAGCTTCGACCGCCGGAACCAGCTCGCGGGAAACTCGTCGCGGCAGTCCGTCATGTACCGGCCGCCGAAGATGCCGAGGGCGAGCATCTCCGCCGGCGTCAGCTCCGGGCGGAACGCCGGATGGAAGTTGCGCCCGGCCGGCTCGACCAGCGCGTAGCGGTAGCCGTCCTGCATGCGGTCGTGCACGACGACGATGCGCGATCTCATCGCGCCTCCGGGACGCGCCGCGCCGGCGACGCCGGTTCGCCGAGCGCCGCCGCGAGCGCGGCGAGCGCCTCGCGCCGGTAGCGGAAGATCCGCCGGAGCTGCCAGCGCACGAGCGGACCGGCGAGGGCGCCGAGCGGGCCGAGGGGAAGGCGGAACCGTACCTCGTCCTCGACGAGCGTCGCGCCATCGTCGAGCGGGGTGAAGCGGTGGCGGTGGTGCCACTCCGCATACGGGCCGCGGAGCTGCTCGTCCACGAACTCGTGCGGCGGGTCCCAGCGCGAGATCAGCGTCCGCCAGCGCATCGGGGCGCCCTGCATGCTGATGCGGTAGTCGATCAGCGCGCCCTCGCACATCGCGATCGGGAGCGGCGTCTCGATGACGAAGCGCATCGACGGCGGCGTGATCCGTGCGAGGTTCGTGGCGTCGGCGAAGAAGGGGAAGAGCTCGGCGCGGGGGAGCGGGATCCGCTGCCGCGCGCGCAGCACCCAGCGGCCGCCGCCGGCCCGATCGATCCGGATCCCCTCGGCGACGCTCTCCTCGGCCGCCACGGCCGCCTCGCGCTCCACTGCCTCCTTCGTCATCGTATCCCTCGATGCCGTTGCTCCTGCTTCTCCTCGTCGCGCAGGCCGTCGCGCTCGTCGTGCTCGTCGCCCGCCTCGCGCGCGGACGACGGCGTCCGCCGCCCGCCGTGCCGCGCCCCGAGGGGGTGCACGACACGACCGTCTCCGTCGTCGTCCCCGCGCGGAACGAGGCACAGCGCATCGGCGCGTGCCTCGACGGGCTCGCGGCGCAGGGGGCGCCCCTCGTCGAAGCGATCGTCGTCGACGGCGGCTCGACGGATGCGACGCCGGCGCTCGTCGATGCCGCCTCCGCGCGCGACCCGCGCATCCGCCGGATCGACGAGCCGCCGCGTCCGTCGCACGCCGTCGGGCGTCCCTGGGCGATCGCCGCCGGCTGCCGCGCGGCGCGCGGCGAGTGGGTGCTCGTCGTCGACGCCGATACGGCGCCGCAGCCGGGGATGGTCGCCGGCGCGGTGGCGGCGGCCCGCGCTCACGCGCTCGACGCCGTCTCCTTCGCGCCGCGCATCGTCGCGCCCGGCGCCGGCGCGCGCTGGCTCCAGCCCGCCTTCCTCGCGACGCTCGTCTACCGCTTCGGGCCGGCCACGACCGAGGCCGGCTCCGAGCGCGTGATGGCGAACGGGCAGTGCCAGCTCCTGCGGCGGGAGGTGCTCGTCCGCGCCGGCGGCTACGACGTCGCCGCCGACTCGTTCTGCGACGACGTGCGCATCGCGCGCCATCTCGCGGCGCACGGCGCCCGCGTCGGCTTCCTCGACGGACCGGCGCTGCTCGACGTCGTCATGTACCGCACCGCGCGCGAGACGTGGCGCGCCTGGCCGCGATCGCTCGGCATGCCGGACGCGACCGCCCGCCGCTGGCGCCTCCTCGACGCGGCTTTCCTCGTGCTCGCCCAGGCGCTCCCCCTTCCGGCGCTCCTGCTCCTCGCGCTCTTCGGCAGCCGGCTCGACGCGCCGGCCTGGCTCGGTGGCGCCCTCGTCGCGGTGAACGCGCTCCTCGTCCTCGTGCGCCTCCTCGTCGCCGCGGCGACGGCGCACTCGTTCGCGCGGCGCGGCGTCCCGTACTGGCTCGCTCCGCTCGCCGATCCGGCGGTCGCGCTGCGCGTCGTCGCGACGATGCTCCAGCGGCCGCGCGAGTGGCGCGGCGCGCGCCCCGCTCACGCCTCCGCCTCCACCGCCTGACGTCGCGCTCCCGCGGCCCGCGGCACGATCCGGTCGAGCACCTTCGCCGAGGAGAGCACGCCGGGGACGCCCGCGCCCGGGTGCGTCCCGGCGCCGACGAAGTAGAGCCCTCCGACGTCCCCCGACCGGTTGTGGTAGCGGAACCATGCCGACTGCGTCAGCAGCGGCTCCGGCCCGAAGGCGGCGCCGTCGGGCGAGCGCAGGTCGCGCGCGAAGTCGTCCGGCGTCATCGTGAAGCGGGTGGCGATGCGTCCCCGCAGCCCGGGAACGAGGCGGCGCTCGAGCGACTCGAGGATCCGCTCGAAGTACGGCTCGGCCTCGCGCTCCCACCGCACGCCGCTCCGCGCGTTCGGCACCGGGGAGAGGACGTAGAACGTCTCGCTCCCCTCGGGCGCGAGCGAGGGGTCGGTCCGCGTCGGCGCGTGCAGGTAGAGCGAGAAGTCGTCGGCGAGGACGCGGCGGCGGAAGATGTCGTCGAGCAGCCCCTCGTAGCGCGGCCCGAGGAGGATCGTGTGGTGCGCCAGCTCGGGCCACGTCCCGCGGGCGCCGAAGTAGCCGACGAAGAGTCCCATCGACTGGCGGACGCGTCGCAGCCGCCGGTCGCCGTGGCGCGGACGGTGGCGCGGGGCGATCAGCCGCGAGTAGGTGTGCGTCGGATCCGCGTTCGAGACGACGACGTCCGCCGGCTCGAGCGTCCCGTCCGCCGTGCGCACGCCCGCGACGCGCCCGTGCTCGACGACGATCTCCTCGACCGGCGCGCCGAGCCGCACCTCGACACCGAGGTCCGCGAGCAGGCGGACGAGCGCGGCGACGATCGCCCCCGTCCCGCCGCGCGCGTAGTGCACTCCCCACTTCCGCTCGAGCGTGTGGATCAGCAGGTAGATCGACGTCGTGCGGAAGGGGCTCCCCCCGACGAGCAGCGGCTCGAAGGTGAGCGCCTGCCGCAGCCGCTCGTCGGCGATGTAGCGCGAGACCATCGCGTACACCGAGCGGTGGCTCCCGAGGCGCGCCATGTCGGGGAGGATGCGGAGCATCTGCGACAGCCGGTCGAAGGGGCGGTCGGCCAGCCCCGTGTAGCCGACGTCGAAGATGCGCTCCACCTGGCGCGCGAGGCGCCGGTAGCCGTCCACGTCGCGCGGCGAGAGCGCGCGGATGTTCTCGAGCAGCCGCTCCTCGTCGCCGACGTAGTCGAAGGTGCTCCCGTCGTGGAAGAGGATCCGGTAGAAGGGATCCACCGGCACGAGCTCGAAGTAGTCGCGCGGGTCGCGCCCGACGAGGGCGAAGAGCTCGTCGAGGAGGTACGGCGCCGTGATCACCGTCGGCCCCGCGTCGAAGACGAAGCCGTCGCGGCGGAAGACGCGCGCCCGCCCGCCCGGCTGGTCGAGCGCCTCGACGACGGTGACGGCGTACCCCATCGCGTGCAGCCGCACCGCGGCGGCGAGCCCGCCGAAGCCGGAGCCGACGACGACGGCGCGCGGCGCGCCTGCGCCGCTCACGTGAGGCTCCCGGCGAGCGCGGGGCGCAGGTCGGCGAGCGCGTCGAGCCGCTGCGCGCCGATCTCCTCGAGCGCGGCCGCGCACGCCGCCGTCCCCGCGCCGCCGGCGACGATCCCGATGTCGGCGCCGAGCGCCTCGCGCATGCGGCGCAGCTCCGCCTCGAGCAGCGGGAGGTCGCTCGCACTCACGATGCTGAGGGCGAGCACGCGCGCGTCGGTCTGCCGTACCGCCGCGGCGATGTCCGCGGCCGGCAGATCCGCGCCGACGTAGGTGACCGACCAGCCGGCGGTCGCCGCGATCGCGCCCGCCATCATCGCGCCGAACTCGTGCCGCTCCCCCTGCGGCGTCGCCGCGACGAGACGCGGCGCCCCGTCGGCGGGGAGGCGCAGCGTCTCGAGGAGGAAGCCGAGCGCCTGACGCAGCGAGACCGAGGCGAGGTGCTCGTGGGCGACGGCGAACGAGCCGCGCTCCCATTCGTCGCCGACGCACCGGCAGAGGGGCGCCGCGACCTCGTCGAGGAAGCGCACGGGCCCGAGCTCGACGATCGAGCGCATGAGCATCCGGTGCAGCTCGGCCGCGTCGAGGGCGGCGACGGCGCGCTCGGCGGCGCGGAGCATCGCGCGCGCCGTCGCGAGGTCGGCGACGCCGACCGCCGCGCTCCCCGGCTCGCGCGCGGCCTCCGCCTCGAGCGCCGCCGTCGTCGCGCGCGCCTCGCCCGCCAGCCGCGCGAGCTCGGCGGTCGAGAGGCGCGCGATCTGGGCGACGCCGTGCCCCTGCGCGGCGAGCTCGCGCATGAGGCGGAGCCGCTCGATGTCGGCGTCGCTGTAGAGCCGGCGCTCGGTGCCCGACCGCGCCGGCCGCACCGCGCCGTAGCGGCGCTCCCAGGCGCGCAGCGTGGCCGCCGTGAGCCCGGTGCGTCTCGTGGCCACGCGGATGGTGTGTCTCGGCGTCTCGGACGCGGATTCTTGGTTCATGGAGGATGACGTTCGCCTGTTGTCCAGTATTTGTCAAGCATGATTACCGTATAATACTTGACAAACTTTGGACATAGCTGTACGCTAGTTGGACGATCACCCTCCCGGAGGAGCCAGGGACCGTGCCCCACGAGACCGTACCAGCCGCGCGAGCCGCACACCCCGTCGACCGCATCGCGCTCGGCGCCTTCTGGCTCTTCACCATCGTCTCCGTCGCCGGGTACGCGACCTTCGGCCGCCACCCGGAGCTCCTCGCGCGCGTGCCGAACGCGATGGACACCTACGCCATCGCCTTCACCTTCTTCCCGCGCGCGCACGTCCTCCTCGCCTTCGGCGTCCTCGCCCTGCTCCTCGTCCGGCTCGCCGGGCTCCGCTGGCTCCCCGCCTTCGCCGCCGTCTATGCGATCAGCCTCGCGAGCGAGCTGCTCGGCACGACCGTCGGGCTCCCCTTCGGTGCGTACGCCTACACCGACGGCCTCGGACCGAAGTGGTTCGGGCACGTGCCGCTGCTGATCCCGCTGAGCTGGTTCTTCATGGCGCTCCCGAGCTGGCTCCTCGCGCGCCGCGCGCTCCCCGACGCGATGCGACGCGGCCCGCGCGGCGCGGCGCTGGGCATCGTCGGCGGATCGCTCGTCCTCCTCGCCTGGGATCTCGCGCTCGACCCGGCGATGAGCTGGGTGACGAAGTACTGGGTGTGGGGAAGCGAGGGCCCCTACTACGGGATGCCCTTCCTCAACCTCTTCGGCTGGTACGTCACGGGGCTCGCGATCATGGCCGCGTTCGCCGCGCTGCGCGCCGACGAGTGGGGGGCGCGGCTCCCCTCGCGCTGGCTCCTCGCCTTCTGGCTCGCGAACTTCGCCCTCCCGCTCGGCATGATGGCGGCGGCCGGCCTCGCGTGGGGCGTCGCCGTCAGCGTCGCGGGCGCGCTGCTCGCCTTCGCCTGGCCGCGCCTGCTCCCCGCCGGGGCGCGCGGCGCCGACGCCGTCCGCGCACCGCGCTCGCCGGCCTCGCGCGCGCCGTCGGAGGAGGCCGCATGATCGCCGTCGCCTCGCCTCCCCTCGAGCGCGCCGCGTCGCGCGTGCGCGAGGGCGTCGCCGGCGCCGCGGCGCGGCTCGCCGCGCTCGGCGTCCCCGCGCCCGAGCTGCGCGGCCGCCTCCTCCGTCCGCTCGTCGCCTACGCGAGCGCGCCGGCGCTCGCCGACGACGAGACGTCGGGCGAGCGCTTCTGGATGGCGGTGCTCGCCGTGCAGATGGCGCACGAGGCCTCGCTCCTCCACGACGACGTCATCGACGGCGCGCTCCTGCGCCGCGGCGAGCCCGCGCTCGCCGCGCGTGCCGGCACCGCCGCCGCGGTCGTCGCCGGCGATCATCTGCTCACCGGCGCCTACCGCGCGGCGGCCCTCGCCGGCGACCTCTCCTTCGTCACCCTCTTCGCGCGCGCCGTCGAGCGCACGGTCGCCGGGGAGCGTCGTCAGGCGGAGACGCCGGCCGACGTCGCCCGCGGCGGCGCGTGGCGCGACGTGCTGCTCGGCAAGTCGGGGGAGCTCTTCGGCTGCGCGCTCGCCACCGGCTCTGCGCTGCGCGGGGCCGGCGACACGGAGCGCATCTTCGAGCTCGGGCGCCGCGTCGGCCTCGTCTACCAGATGCTCGACGACCTGCTCGACTACTGCCCGGCGGCGGACACGGGGAAGGCGGCGCTCGCCGACTACCGCGCCCAGCGCTGGACGTGGCCGCTCGGCGAGGCCGCCGCGCTCCCCTTCGGGCAGTCCGACGAGGACGTGCGCCGCCTCCTCTTCGGCGGCGCCGACGCGCCGGCGCGCCGCGCCCTCGCCCGACTCGAGGACGAGATCGACGGCCTCGCGCGCGACCTCGCCCGGGCGATGGGTCCGGGGGCACCGCTCCAGGCGCTCCTCGAGGAATGGCGCGCACTCGCGCGGCGGTCGGTGCGCGCGGAGGAATCGCGCGTCGCCGAGCGGTCCTCGACGCCGCGCGCCGGCGGCGCGATCCCCGTCCCCGCGTCGGTGCCGGCCGCCGGAGAGTGGACGGGATACCTCGGCCGGCACGGCCGCTCGTTCAGCTTCGCCACGTCGCTCATGCCCGCCGCCGAGCGCGCGCGCGTCGCCGCCGTGTACGCCTGGTGCCGCTACACCGACGACCTCGTCGATCACGCCGCCGCGGCCGACGCCGACCGGCGCCTCGACGACTGGCTCGACCTCTCGCGCCGGGCCTACGACGGCGAGCGCACCGGCATCGCGCTGCTCGACGACGTCATGGGGCGCACCCGCGAGGCGGACGTCCCCTTCACCTGGGCATCGGAGCTGATCGCCGGAATGCGGATGGACCTGCGCCACCGCCCCTACGCCGACCTCGCCGAGCTGCGGCTCTACACGTGGCGCGTCGCGGGGACGGTCGGGCTCTGGCTCGCCGAGCTGCACGGCGTGCGGGACCGCTGGTCGCTCGAGCGCGCGGCGACGCTCGGCCAGGCGATGCAGCTCACGAACATCGTGCGCGACGTGGGCGAGGACCTCGCCCGCGGTCGCCTCTACCTTCCGCTCGACCGCCTGCGCGCGCACGGCCTTTCCGTCGAGCGGCTCGAGCGCGCACGCCTGCACGGCGAGCCGCTCGGCGACGCGTGGCCGTCGCTGCTCGAGGAGCTGATGCTCGTGGCCGAGCGCGACTACCGGTGCGCCGCCGAGGCGCTCCCCGCGCTCCCCGCGACCTTCCGGCGGGCGGTGGCGATCGCGAGCGCGGTCTACGCCGGGATCCACGACGCGGTGCGCCGCATCGGCTACGACACCCTCCGTCGCCGCGCCTGGACCAGCACGGCGACGAAGGTGGCGCTCGGCGCGGGCGCTCTCGTCAGGCTCGGCGCCGGGCGGCGGCGCGAGGAGCCGGCCGAATGGAGCCCGCCGTCGGCGGAGGGCTCCGCGCTGCACATGCTGCGCGGCGAGCCCGCGTAGCACCGGCGTCGCGTCTCACCGAAAGGAGAACACGACGCCGATCTCCGGTGCCCAGTCGGTCGCCTTCGACGTCACTCCGAAGGCGTTGTTCAGCTTCAGGACGACGTCGGGGCGCAGGAAGAGCTGCGCCTCCGTGATCAGCTCGACCTCGTCCTCGCTCCCCTCGATGCCGGTGAAGATCCGGAGGCGCGGCGAGATGCGTCGCAGGTACTCGGCGGCATACTCGCCGAGCGCCATGCTCCCGTCCTCACCGTCGTACTCGACCGCCGCGCGCACCGTCGCCGTCCCCCAGCCGAAGCCGCGGACGACGCCCGTGCCGAGCTTGAACTCCCAGGACTGCGTGCCGATCAGCCGTTTCCCCTTCTGGAGCGGAAAGACGGTCTCGAAGTACGAGAAGAGCTCCGGGCGCCGCTCCGACTCCCGGTTCCAGCGCCACCGGAGCTGCCCCTCGACATCGCCGAGCCCGGACTCCTCGATGCGCTCGGGCATCCCCGAGGGGTCGTCAGGGGCCCTCTCCTGCCACGCCGTGATGACGGCGCCCTCGAGCTCCACGGCGAGGCGATCGCTGATGCCGTAGCCGAGGAAGATCAGCCCCTCGGTCGCGCGGTACCGTCCGCGGAAGTCCTCGTCGAGCCCGTACCCCAGCTCGTCCGGGCTGTACTCGGCGTCGTCGTCGAGGTAGAGCTCGACGAATGGATAGAACAGGAGCTCGCCGCGCTCGATGTAGGTGCCGAACATCGACGTCGGCACGCCCGGCCCGCGGTCGCGGGCGCGATCGGACGGCCGCGCGTCCTGCGCCCGGCACGGCAGTGCGGCGCCGGCGACGACGATCGCGGCGGCGCACGACCGTCCGAGGATGGCGAGCGGATGGCGGCTGCCGATGCCGAGCATTCGCACCTCCCGGATCGAAGGTGGGGGAGACTACCTGCGCGACGCGGCGCTGCCGATGCGCCAGCTCACGAGCGACACCGGTCCGTCGATGACGAGTCCGACCCCCTTCGCGTAGACCTTGAAGCCGACGTCGCCATCGAGCGGATTGCTCTCGCGGACGCGAAGCGTCTCGGTGAACGTGCCGGCGGACGTCCTCACGGGACCGCTGCCGACGATCCTTCCCTCGTCCTCGGCGATCCCGGGCGCGCGCTCCATCGGAAAAGCCATCCCCGGCCGCGGGTCGGCGGGCATGAGAATGCCGGGCGCGTTCCCCGGCTCGTCGGCGCGCCACGCGCCGTCGTGCGAGACGATCTCGCCATCCTCGTAGATGTCGACGTCCTCGCCCAGGTAGCACACCGCGCCCTCGTCCGTGGCCGCGACGAAGTTGCGCGACACCTCCACCGTCGCCGCGTCCTCCCGTTCGTGCTCCTCCACGACTCGGACCACGACGCCGCCGACGACCGCCGTCTCGTCGAGGACGGTGATGCGCAGCTCGAGCGGCACGCCGTGTTCCTCGCCGCGATAGCTCCATTCGCTGCCGACGTCGATCGGGAGCCATTCGTTCGTCGATGCGAGCGTGAAGTCGTCGCGGCCGAGCGCGCAGGCCTCGGCGTCCACCTGCCTGTCGCGCGCCGGATGCACGGGGAGAATCGGCGCATCCCGCTCGGCCGCCGGGGACGTGACCGAGTCGCATCCCGGCAACGTCGCCAGGACGATCATGAGCACGGTGACGGAAAGTGCCGGACGGTGCATCGCGCCTCCTCGCCGGGTCTTGCCGGCCGCTCGCCTCTCGCGAATGTTGGACGGACCGGCGCTCGCCGCCGGGCTGCCATCATGCGTGGAGCACGCGATCGGGCGAGTTCGTGACGGACGCCCGTCCGCGCCCGGTCCGTCGCGGGATCCGCGGGGCGCCGGAGCGGCAGCGGGAGAATGGAGATGGGTGCCTGGCTCATCGGCGCGGAGCTCCTCCTCGCGGTGCAGGCGACCGAGCCCGCGGTGGTCGGCGCGGTGCGGGACGGCGAGAGCGGCGCGGCGCTCGCCGGCGCCGTCGTGGCGCTCACCGACGTCGGGAGAGCCGTCGTCACGGACGACGCCGGCCGCTACGCGCTCGCCGCCGTGCCGCCGGGACCGCAGCACCTGACCGTTCGTCGCCTCGGCTACGCGCCGCGAACGCTCCACGCGCTCGTGCCGCGCCACGGGCAGCTGGAGATCAACATCGCGCTGCGACCGCTCCCCGCGCGTCTGCGCGCGGTGGAGGTGCGGCCGCGCGTCGCCGTCCGAGGGGTCGATGACGACTCGTCGTCGCTCCCGGACCGGCGAGTCTCCGCCGCCGCGATGCGAAACCACCCGCTGCTCGCGGAGCCGGACGTCCTCCTCGCGCTGGGCGGCGGCGATGTCGTGACTCGTCCCGAGTCGCCGAGCGGCCTGCACATCCAGGGGGGCGCCTCCGACCAGACGGCGTACACGCTCGATGGCGTGCCGGTCTTCAGCCCGTACCACGCGGCGGGGACGTTCGGTGCGTGGAACCCCGATGCGATCGAGCGGTCGAGTCTCGCCTCCGCCTTTCCCTCGCCCGCCGATCCCGATGCCCTGTCGGGCACGGTCGCGGCGACGACGAAGGCTCCCGGGGCGCGGCTCGTCGGACGCGGGAGCATCGGCACGACGCAGGCGCGCGCGACCGCGCTCGGTCCGCTCGGACGCTCGGGCGCCGGGTATCTCGTCGCGACGCGCACCGGCTTTCCCGGATTCATCGCGCCCGAGCGCGAGCCGTCGTATCTCGGCGGCGAGACCGGAGACCTGCTCGCGAAGCTCGAGGTGCCGGCGGCCGGCGGTCAGCTCCGCGCGCTCCTCTACGAAAGCGAGAACGAGCTCGACGCGGCGGCGAGCGGCGAGGTCTCGAGCGCTCCGCCACCCGGGACAGCGCGCAACGCCTTCGAGTGGTGGAGCCGGTCGATGGGCCTCGAGTGGTCGCGCCGCATCGGTGGCGCGACGCTCCGCCTGCGGAGCTGGCGCGCCACCGGGGGCGCCGGCGCCACGTGGGACGCCGCGGCGGCGGCGCCGCTGACGATGACGTCCGAGCGTCGGGACGACGGGTTCCTCGCCGTCGTCGGCCGGAGCGGTGCCCGCGCGCGGACGCTGCTCGGCACGCGCCTCGAGCGGAGCCGCAGCTCGTACGCGGTGCGTGCGGCGAGCGGAGAGTCGGCGACCATCGCTTCGCGCCCGCGGATCGACATGGCGACCCTCTTCGCGCAGCACGAGCGTCCGCTCCTGCGCGAGCTGTCGGCGAAGGTGGCGCTCTCGGCGACCGCGGCCAGCGGCGGTGTCCGTCTCGCGCCGCGCGTGGAGCTGCGCTGGACGCCGGCGCGGGCGCTCGCGCTCGCGACGATCTACTCGCGCTCGCACCAGTTCCTGCAGTCGCTGCGGAACCCCGAGTCCGTCGTCGCCAACATCTTCCCCGCGGATCTGTTCCTCGGCGCGAGCGAGGGCGGCCTTCCCGTGGCGCGAAGCGACCGCGTCGTCCTCGCCGTCGAGCTCCGCCCGGCCGATGGGGTGCTGCTGCGCGCGCAGGGATTCGTGCGCGACTTCGACGGCCTCGTGTTGGTCGCGCCGGCGAGTGGAGAGCCGTTCGCCGTTCGCGGATTCGCCTCCGGCTCCGGCATCTCGCGCGGGCTGTCGCTCGAGGGAGGCGCGAGCGGAGCGCGCTACGGCGTGCTCGCGAGCTACGGCTGGCAGCGCGTTCGGTACGACCACGCCGGCGCGAGCTACGTGCCGGAGCACGCGGCGACGCACGTCGCCGAGGCGGGCTTCATTCTCTTTCCCTCGCCGACGCTCTCGATCCGGCTCGGCGCGACGGGCGCGCTCGGGCGACGCACGGCGGGAGTCGCCGGGCCGCTCGAGTGGGAGTCGTGCAATCTCGTCGATCGCGGATGCGAGCTCGGAGGGACGCCGCGTCTCCCGACGGACGACCTCGGCGGCACCCGGCTCCCGGCCTATCTGCGCGTCGACGCCGGCATGCGGAAGCACTGGCATCTTCGCGCCGCGGGGCGGAGCGCGCAGATCGGTGTCTTCGGCACCGTCACGAACGTGCTCGGGCGCCGCAACGTCCTGACGGTCGCCCGCGATCCGGCCGCCGGCGCGACGGTCGAGATCGGGATGCGTCCCATCGGGCCGCTCGTCGTCGGCCTCGACTGGGAGCTCTGAGCTCCGGGCCCCATGTCCGTCACAAACGCCGCTGCTCCCGGGCTCCATGCCACGGGTGACGACATGGAACGCAGCGCCCAACGGTCATCGACGATCGCGTCCGCCGACCGCGGCACCGGGCGCCTCAGTGCGCGCGCGCTCGCGACGATGACATCCTCGTTCGACGCGCGCTTCGCGGAGCTGTTCGGCGCGCACTTCGACCGGCTGTACCGCTACCTGGACCGGCTCTCCGGAGAGCCCGAGCTCGCCGCCGACCTCGCGCAGGAGGCGTTCGTGAAGCTCTACGCGCGCGGATCGCTTCCCGACCAGCCGGAGGCATGGCTGATCTCCGTCGCGATGAACCTGTTCCGGAACGTGAGGACGACCCGCGCGCGCCGGCGGCGTCTGCTCACCGCCTCCCGCGCCGAGGCGGTGCTCGCCGACCCTCCTCCCTCGCCCGATCGCGCGGCGAGCGGCCCCGATTCGCGCGGCCGGGTGCGGAGCGCGGTCGAGCGACTTCCGGAGCGCGAGCGCCAGATGCTGCTCCTGCGCGCCGAGGGGTACAGCTACCGCGACATCGCCGCCGCCCTCGCCATCAACGAAGCGAGCGTCGGAACGCTCCTCGCGCGGGCGAAGCGGACGTTCCTGAACGCGTACGGTGCGGCGGCGGCCGAGGAGCGGCGATGAGCACTGTGCATCTCGGTGAGGTGGAGCTGCAGCGACTGCTCGACGGGGAGCTCCCTCCGTCCGCCGCGCGCTCCGCGCGCGAGCACGTGCTCGGGTGCGGGGAGTGCCGCGTCCGCGCCGAGACGGCGCGGGCGGAGGAGACGCGGGTGGCGGAGCTGCTCGGCCGGCTCGACCATCCGCCGCCGCGCATCGCCCTCGGCGCG
>DASUSM010000258.1:0-11385 GCA_036375115.1 Gemmatimonadaceae bacterium
GCTCGTCGGGCTCGACGTCGATGGCGTCCTCACCGACGGCGGCATCTACCTCGGCGCGGTGGATGGCGCGCCGCTGGAGTTCAAGCGCTACGACATCCAGGACGGCCTCGGCATCCGCTTCATGCGCATGGCGGGGATCAAGGTCGTCGTCGTCACGGGGCGCGAGTCCGACAGCGTCCGCATGCGCGCGGAGGAGCTCGAGCTCGACGAGGTCGTGCAGGACCGCCGCGCCCGAAAGCTCCCGGCCTTCCTCCAGCTCCTCGAGCGCTACGGCTTGTCGGCATCGCAGACCGCCTTCGTCGGCGACGATTTCCCCGACCTCGGCGTGCTGCGGCTCGTCGGACTGCCCGTCGCCGTCGGCAACGCGGCCCCCGAGGTCGCCGCCGCGGCGAGCCTGCGCCTCGAGCGCCGCGGCGGCCACGGCGCGATCCGCGAGCTCGCCGAGCGGCTGCTCCGCGCGCGCGGCGAGTGGGAGGCGATCACGGAGCGCTACGTCGCCGAGCGCTCCGCGGCCGCGCTCGATCCCGAGGCGGAGGTGCGCGCGTGAGCACGACGGCGAGCCGCCAGGAGATCGTCGAGCGCGGACGGCGCGTCGTGCGGCTCGAGCGGGAGGCGCTCGCCGCCATCGAGGAGCGGCTCGGCGAGGAGTTCGCCGAAGCCGTCGAGCTGATCGCGCGCTGCGACGGCCGCGTCATCGTGACCGGGGTCGGCAAGTCGGGGCTGATCGGCCGCAAGATCGCGGCGACCCTCACCTCGACCGGCACCCCCGCCTCGTTTCTCCATCCCGTGGAGAGCGCGCACGGCGACCTCGGCATCGTCGGTCCCGGCGACGTCGCGATCCTCATCTCGAAGAGCGGCGAGACCGAGGAGCTCCTTCCGCTCGTCGATGCGCTCGAGCGGCTCGGCGTGCAGACGATCGCGCTCACCGGCGGCCGCGACTCGACGCTCGCCCGCGTCTGCGACGTGACGCTCGATGCCTGGGTGAAGGAGGAGGCCTGTCCGCACGACCTCGCCCCGACGACGAGCACGACCGCCGCACTCGCCATCGGCGATGCGCTGGCCGTGGCGCTCCTCGAGCAGAAGGGGTTCCGTCGCGAGGACTTCGCGCGGCTCCACCCCGGCGGCTCGCTCGGGCGCCGGCTGCTCACGCGCGTGCGCGAGGTGATGCTCGTGGACGCGCTGCCGCTGCTCCCCGAGACCGCGACGATGCGCGAGGCGATCGTGCAGCTCGCCGAGCGCCGCGGCATCGTCGTCGTCGTGGACGACGAGCGGCGGGTCCGCGGCGTCGTCACGGCGGGCGACCTCACCCGGCTCGTCGAGCACCACGGCGACGCCTTCCTCGGCCACCGGCTCGATCGCGTCATGACGCGCTCGCCGAAGGTCGCCCACGCCGACGAGCTGGCGAGCGCGGTGATGTTCCGCATGGAGCAGAGCGGCATCATGGCGGTCCCCGTGCTCGACGAGGACGAGCGCGTCGCCGGCGTCGTTCACCTGCACGATCTCATGCGCGCGAGGGTCTCGTGAGCGTCCGACTTCTTCCGCTCCTCGCCGCGGCCGTCGTCGCCGTCGCCTGCCAGGACGATGCGCCGATCGCCGTCGCGCCGATCAACGCGATGGCGGACAGCGCCGACCAGGTGCTCTTCGGCGTGCGGCACAACATCACGGACGCCGGCCTCCTCCGCGCGCGTCTCGTCTCCGACACCGGCTTCATCTTCGACGACGGGACGCGCATCGAGCTGCTCGACGTGGACCTGACCTTCTACACGACCGCGGGCGCCCGGAACGCCGTGCTCACCTCGCTCGAGGGGACCTACCGCACCCGCGTCGGCTCGATGGAGGCGCGGGGGGATGTCCTCGTCGTCGGCGAGGACGGCCGGCGCCTGGCGACGGAGCACCTCCGGTACGACCCGAACCGGAACCAGATCTCGAGCGACAGCGCCTTCGTCCTCACCGAGCCCGGCGGCCGGCGGCTCGAGGGCACCGGCTTCGTCTCCGATCCCGACATGAACAACATCCGGATCCTCTCGAACGTCGGCGGTGCCGCGGGCGTCGTCACGGTGCCCGAGGCGACGCCACCGTCGGGCGCCGGCTCCTCGATCGTGCCGCCCCCCGTGAGTCCGCCCTCGCCTCCGCCGGAGCGCTGACCGCATGCGGCGTGCGCTCCTCGCCCTCGCGGCGGGTACCCTCCTTCCGCTCGCGACGGCGGCCGGCCAGGCGTCGCCGGGGCGGTGCACGCTCGTCTTTCCGCAGAACCCGTCGACGCGCAGCACGCTCGTGCGGCAGCCGAGCGGCAACTACAACGCCTTCCTCGGCGGCGGCGTCTTCGCCCGCTGCGAGGGGCAGAGCGTCACTCTCCGCGCCGACAGCGCCGAGTACTACCAGGACCGCGGCATCGTCTACCTCATCGGCAGCGTCCGCTACGAGGAGCCGCGGGTGACGATGACGTCCCGGCGCGCGACGTACTACCAGACCGACGAGCGCGTCCTCGCCGAGGGCGACGTCGTGACGACGATGCCGAGCGGCACCGTCATGCGCGGCCCGCGCATGGACTACTACCGCGCGATTCCGGGCGTCCGCGCCCGCTCTCGCATGATCGCCACCGGGCGGCCCCGCACCCAGCTCGTCGAGGTGGACTCCCTCGGCCGGCGCCAGCCGCCGGTGGACATCGTCTCCAACACGATGGTCACGGAGGCGGACAGCCTCGTCTACGCCTCCGGCAGCGTCGAGATCTCGCGCCCCGACGTCCGCGCGACGGCGGACTCCGCCTTCCTCGACAGCGGGCGGGAGTACGGCCGCCTGATGCGGGGGCCGGTCATCCGCGGCACCGGCGAACGCCCGTTCGAGCTGCGCGGCCGCGTCGTCGAGCTCTTCTCCCGCAACCGGGCGCTCCAGCGCGTCCTCGCCGCCGGTTCGGGCCGCGCGACGAGCGAGGACATCGAGCTCGCCTCGGACACGATCGACATGCGCCTCGGCGCCGACCGCCGGCTCGAGCGGGCGTATGCCTGGGGCCCGTCGCGCGCCCGCGCGACCTCGCCGTCGAGCGACATCGTCGCCGACTCGATCGAGATCCTCATGCCCGGCCAGCGCGTGCGCGAGGTCCGGTCGGTCGGCGGCGCGTTCGCCCGCAGCGAGCCCGACACGACGCGCGTGCGCACCACCGAGCAGGACTGGCTGCGCGGCGACGCGATCGTCGCCTACTTCGACACGAGCGCCGTCCCCGCCGCCTCGGCGGACACGGCCGGGGGTCGGGCGCGCATCGAGCGGCTCGTCGCGACCGGCTCGGCGAGCGCCCTCTATCACGTCGCGCCGCAGAACCCCGACGCCATCTGCCCGGGGGTCAACTACTCGCGGGGACGCGAGATCGTCGTTCGCTTCGCCGAGCAGCAGGCGCGGACCGTCACGGTGAGCGAGGGCGCCGTCGGCGTCTACCTGGATCCGCTCCCTCCACCGCCGGCCGACAGCGCCGCACCGCCCGCACCGAGGACCCCCTGCGCGTGAACGAGATTCCACAGGGACCCGCCTACGAGCGTCTCCGCGAGATCGTCGAGCAGGTCGCCCAAGGCGACTTCTCGACGAAGGTGGCGCTCGGCTCCCTCGTCAGCGCCGCGCACCGGGACGGCGGCGCGACGCTGGACGAGATCGCCATCCGCTACCGGGACTTCTACCTCCTCGCGCTGCGCGAGGAGGGGAGGGATCCATCGCAGGAGGCGGGTCGCCTCGGCCTCGACGAAGTGCGCGCGCATCTGGCGTCTTCGGTGCTTCCTCGCCTCGCCAGCCAGGGCTTCATCGTGCTCCCGCAGCTCGGGCTGATGAGCCCGGACGCGCGCGTCCGGATCGCCGACCGCTACTGGGAGGTGATCGGGCCCCTGAAGGCCGAGGTCGTCGAGAAGATCCGCCACACCGCCGAGCACCAGGCGGTGCTCCCGGACGGGCGCCGTCCGGCGAAGCGGCCGGGGGCGCCGAGCGTCCTCCAGGCGGACGGGCTCGTCAAGATGTACAGGCGGCGCAGGGTCGTGAATGACGTGGCCCTAAGGTTGCAACAGGGGGAGATCGTCGGACTGCTGGGCCCGAATGGCGCTGGCAAGACCACCACGTTCTACATGATCGTGGGCCTCATCCAGCCGCTCTCCGGGCGCATCCTGCTCGACGGCGAGGACATCACGGGGATGCCGATGTTCCGGCGCGCGCGCCGTGGCGTCGGCTATCTCTCCCAGGAGCCGTCGATCTTCCGGAAGCTCTCGGTCGAGGACAATATCCTGGCGATCCTCGAGACCCTTCCGCTCAGTCCGGCGGAGCGCAGTTCGCGCCTGGAGCGGCTGCTCGACGAGCTCAGCATCAAGCATCTCCGTCACAGCAAGGCGTACGCCCTCTCCGGTGGGGAGCGGCGCCGCCTCGAGATCACTCGTGCGCTGGTGACGGAGCCGAAGTTCATGATGCTCGACGAGCCGTTCGCCGGCGTCGATCCCATCGCGGTACACGACATCCAGACCATCGTCGCCGGCCTGCGCCACCGCGGGATCGGCGTGCTGATCAGCGATCACAACGTGGAGCAGACCCTCGACATCGTGGATCGGGCATATATCATGTTCGATGGGCAGGTCAAGGTCTCCGGAACGGTGCGCCAGCTCGTCTTCGACGACACCGTAGCACAGATCTATCTCGGCCCGACGCTCGCCGCGCGCCTGCGCGCCCGCTTCTCCGAGACCGATGGAGGCGCGCCATGAAGGCCGGTCTCTCCCAGCACACCCAGCTCAAGCAGGAGCTGAAGATCAATCCACGCCTGTATCAGGCGATGGATCTGCTGTACATGCCCCTCCTCGACCTCCAGCAGCACCTCAAGCAGGAGCTCCTGAACAACCCCTTCCTCGAGCTCGTCGAGATGGAGGAGGAGGACGAGGAGGAGGGAGAGACCGCCGAGTCCGAGACGCAGTCGGAGCAGGAGGAGAAGGCGAACGACGAGATCGACTGGGAGGAGATCCTGCTCGACGGCTTCGACGCGGGCGGGCGCCGCGAGGAGCACGAGGAGAAGGAGTACTACGAGCCCGTCACCGTCGACACGCGCGACCTCTCCGACCACCTCCGCGACCAGGTCGCGCTCCTCGACCTCACCGGGCGGCAGATGCTCCTCGCCGAGGAGTTCATCGGCAACATCAACGAGGAAGGCTACCTCGCCTGCACCCTCGAGGAGATCCTCACGGGGGTCAACGAGATCGCGAAGGATGCGGCGGAGGCCGCGGGGTGGGACGAGGACATCGAGCTCCCGCTCTACACGATGCCGGAAGCGGAGGAGATGCTCGGCATCGTCCAGAGCCTCGACCCGCCGGGCGTCGGCGCCCGCGACCTGCGCGAGTGCCTCATGCTCCAGCTCCGCGAGGCCGGCCTCGAGCAGTCGGTCCCCTTCCGCCTCGTCCGCGACTGCTTCGACGAGCTGATCAACCACCGCTGGAGCGAGATCTCCAAGCGGTTCGGGATCAGCCCCTCCGACGTCCAGAAGGCCGCCGACGAGATCGCGAAGCTCGACCCCAAGCCCGGGCTCGTCTACAGCAGCGGCAGCGACAACTACATCATCCCCGACCTCATCGTCGAGAAGATCGACGGGCGCTACCACGTCTTCCTCAACGACCACAATCTCCCGCGCCTCAAGCTGAGCCGCGCCTACCAGGAGATCGCGCGGGACAAGAAGAAGTTCGAGGGGGAGAACAAGGAGTTCATCTCCAACAAGCTGAACTCCGCGAACTGGATGATCCAGGCGATCGAGCAGCGCCGCCAGACGATGCTGAAGGTCATGAACTACATCGTGGACCGGCAGCGCGACTTCTTCGAGCGGGGGGTGCAGGCGCTCAAGCCGCTCACCCTGCGCGAGGTGGCCGAGGTCATCAACATGCACGAGTCCACGGTCAGCCGCGTCACGAACGAGAAGTTCGTGCAGACCCCGCGCGGCGTCCTCCCCCTCAAGTTCTTCTTCAGCTCCGGCCTCTCCACGGCCGACGGCGAGGATGTCTCGGCGCGCGGCATCAAGGCGCAGATCCAGAAGCTCGTCGCCGACGAGGACCCGAAGCACCCGCTCACCGACCAGGCGATCGTCAACATCCTGAAGGAGAGCGGCGTCCAGATCGCCCGCCGCACCGTCGCCAAGTACCGCGACCAGCTCGGCGTCCTCTCCGCGCGCATGCGCAAGCGTGTCTGACCTCCGGCCCGGCGTGGCCCGATCCATGACCACCGCGTTCGATGCCCGCCCGGTCCGCGGCCCGCTCGAGGGCGCGCCGGTGGACGTCAGCGTGCTCGTCCCGGCGAAGGACGAGGCCGAGAACCTCCCGCTCTTCATGGAGCAGGCGGAGGCGGCCTTCCGCGGCAGCGACGTCCGCTACGAGGTGGTCGTCGTCGACGACGGCTCCGTCGACGACACCCCGCAGGTCCTCGCGCGGCTGCGTGAGCGCTACCCCTTCCTTCGGGTCGTCCGCCACCGCTCCCGGCGCGGCATCGCCGACGCGCTCCGCACCGGGTACCTCGAGTCAGAGGGCGCGGTGCTCGTCTTCTATCCGGCCGACCTCCAGTTCAAGCCCGAGGACATCCCGCGGCTCGTCGCGCCGATCCTCGCTGGCGACGCCGACATGGTCACCGGCTTCAAGCAGGGGAAGTACGAGAAGGCGTTCGTCTCGCGGATCTACAACGGGCTGAGCCGGATGCTGTTCGACATCCCGGTGAAGGACCTCAACAACGTGAAGGCCTACCGCCGCGAGATCATGGACACGCTGCCGATCCGTCCGGACTGGCACCGCTACATGATCGTGATCGCGGCGGCCGAGGGCTTCACCGTCACCGAGATCCCGATCCCGCTGTACCCGCGGCATGCCGGGCGCTCGAAGTTCGGCCTCGGCCGGATCCCGGTCGGCATCCTCGACATGCTGTCCGTCTGGTTCGAGCTGCGCTTCGGCAAGAAGCCACTCCTCCTCTTCGGGATGATGGGCGCGGCGCTCTTCGCGCTCGGCGTCCTCGTCGGGATCGGCGCGGTGCTCTGGCGGTACGTCATCCCCGCGGACTGGGGCGGCGGCGTCGGCTACCGGCCGCTGCTCAACCTCGTCGAGACCTGCGTCATCGTCGGGAGCGTGATGTTCGTCGGCGGACTGCTCGGGGAGCAGATCGCCGGCCAGCGCAGCGAAGTGCGCGAGCTCCGCCGTCAGCTGGACGAGCTCCGCCATCGCCGGACGGACGACGCGCGCTGACGCGTGCGCGTTCTCTTCGTCACCCACAACTTTCCGCGGCGCGAGGGCGATCACCCGGGATCGTTCCTCCTGCGCCTCGCGCGCGCGCTCGGTGACGCCGGCGTCGAGGTGCTCGCGCTCGCCCCGTCCGCGCCGGGGCTCGCGCCGCGCGAGCGCCTCGAGGGGATCGAGGTCGAGCGCGTGCGCTACGCGCCGGCCGGCCTGGAGACGCTGGCCTACGGCGGCGACATGGTCTCGCGCGTCAAGCGCTCGCTCTCCGGCGCGCCCCTCCTCGCCGCGCTCCTCGCGGCGACCGCCGCGCACACGCGCTCCCTCGTGCGCCGCCGCGCCGTGGACCTCGTGCACGCGCACTGGTGGTTTCCATCCGGTCTCGCCGCCGCGTGGGCGCGGCTCCCGCGCTCGACGCCGCTCGTCACCACGCTCCACGGATCCGACCTCCGCATCGCCCGCGACGTCGCCGGGATGCGCCCGCTCTTCCGCGCCGTGGACCGCGCCTCGGCGCGCGTCGCCACCGTTTCGACGTGGCTCGCCGACGAGACCGCGCGCCTCCTCCCGGGGCGCGAGGTCGACGTGGCGCCGATGCCCGTCGACGTCTCGCGCTTCACGCCGGGCGGCCCGCCGCCCGCCGATCGCCTCCTCTTCGTCGGGAAGCTCGACGAGCAGAAGGGGAGCGAGTGGCTCCTGCGCGCCCTCCCGCTGCTGCGCACCGCCGCCTCGCTCGACCTCGTCGTCGCGGCCGGCGCGGACGAGGCACCCGCGCGCGCCCTCGCCGCTGCGCTCGGCGTCGCCGACCGGCTGCGCTGGCACGGGCAGGTCGCGCCCGATACGCTCGCCGACCTGTATCGGGGCGCGACGGTCGTCGTGGTCCCCTCCATCGAGGAGGGGCTCGGCCTCGTCGCCGTCGAGGCGCAGCTCTCCGGGCGTCCCGTCGTCGCCTTCGACTCGGGCGGGCTGCGCGACGTCGTCGCCGACGGCGAGACCGGACGCCTCGTCCCGCCACGCGATCCCGCCGCGCTCGCGCGCGCGCTCGACGAGCTGCTCGAGCGCCCCGACCGCGGCGCGCCGCTCGGCGCCGAGGGGCGACGGCGCGCGCTCGAGCGCTTCGCGCCGGAGGCGGCCGCGCGGCGGCACGTCGCGATCTACCGCGCCGCGCTCGGGCTCGACGCGTGACGAGACGTCGCCTCGTCGTCCTCGCGCAGGTCCTCTTCGTCGCCGCCGTCGTCGGCTACGCCGGCCCCGCCCTCGTCGAGCAGTGGGGCGCGATGCAGCGGCACGCCGCGTCGCTCGACCCGTCGTGGGGGCTCGTCGTCCTCTCCGGACTCCTCGTGCTCGCCGCCTACGCGCTGTTGATCGCCACCTGGCGCGCGATGCTCGGCGCGTGGGACGCCTCGCTCCCGTTCGGCGCGGCGGCGCGCATCTGGTTCGTCTCGAACCTCGGCAAGTACATTCCGGGAAAGGTCTGGCAGATCGCGGCGATGGGCGCGATGGCGCAGCGGCAGGGCGTCCCGGCCGTCGCCGCGGCCGGTTCCGCGGTCGTCGTGAACCTCGCGAACATCGTCTCCGGCTTCGCCATGGTGCTCGTCACCGGCGCCGGCGTCCTCCGCGTGTCGCACCCCTCGGGGCCGCGCATCGCCGCGGTGCTCGTCGTGCTCGTGCTGAGCGGGCTCCTCGCGCTCCCCGTCCTCCTCCCGCCGCTGGCGAGGCTCGGCGCGCGCGTGCTCGGACGCGACGTCGCCGTCCCGCGCATTCCCGCGCGCGCCATCTGGCTCGCGACGCTCGGCACCGCGCTGGCGTGGGCGATGTACGGCGTCGCCTTCCAGCTGCTCGCCGTCGCGCTCGACCTCGCCCCCTCGGCCGGCTCGACTGGCGCCACGCCCGGATACATCGCAGTTTATACGATCTCGTACCTGATCGGCTATCTCTCGCTCGTGACGCCCGGCGGGATCGTCGTGCGGGAGACGATGCTGGTCGAGGGACTGATCGCGCTCGGCCTCGCGGATGCGCCGGCGGGCTGGCTGCTGGCCGTCGCCTCGCGTCTCTGGCTGACGGTCCTCGAGATCGTCCCGGGCATGCTCTTCCTGGCGCACGACGCGCTGCGCCGACCCTCCTCGCTCCCTCATGACGGAACGCCACACTGACCCCGCCGCGGCGCGGACGGCGCCCCGCTTCGCGCCCGGCTGGGCGGCGCTCGTCTACCTCGTCGCGCTACTGACGCTCGCCTGGCCGGCGCTCCTCGGCCAGTTCCTCGTCACGGCCGTGAGCGATCAGTACATCGCCGGCTACGCCTTCCGCGAGTTCGCCGCGCAGTCGCTGCGCGCGGGGCAGGGGATCCCGGAGTGGAACCCGTATCTCTTCGGGGGGATGCCGTACATCGCCGCCATGCACGGCGACATCTTCTACCCGACGTTCCTCCTCCGCGCCGTCCTCCCCACCGACGTGGCGATGACGCTGGGGTTCGTCCTGCACTACCTGCTCGCCGCGCTCTTCACGTACGCCTTCCTGCGCGCATGGGGGCTCGGCTTCGTCCCCTCGCTGATCGGCGGCCTCGCCTACATGCTCACCGGGCCGATCGCGTCGTACGTCTCGCCCGGGCACGACGGGAAGCTCTTCGTCAGCGCGCTCCTCCCTCTCGCGCTGCTGCTGGTCGTCCGCGGCGTTCGGGACGGCGTCCTCTGGTCGTGGGGACTCCTCGCGCTGACCGTCGGGCTCGCCGTCCTCTCGCCGCACCCGCAGCTGCTGCAGTACCTCCTGCTCACCGCGGGCGCGTTCGCGCTCTACGTCGCGCTCGCCGAGCACCCCTTCGGAAGGCTTCCGCGCGGCATCGCCGTCCGCCGGCTCCTCCTCGCGCTGGGCTGCGTCCTGCTCGGCTTCCTCATCGGCGCCGTGCAGTATTGGCCCGTCATGGAGTACGTGGACTGGTCGCCTCGCGCCGGGGGGAAGGGGTGGGAGCACGCCGTCTCGTACTCGATGCCGATCGAGGAGATGGTGAACTTCTATCTCCCCCAGTTCACCGGCATGCTCGACGCGTACTGGGGGCGCAACGGGATCCACTTCCACAGCGAGTATCTCGGCGCCTCGGTGCTCGTTCTGCTCGGTGCTGCATTCGGCGCTGGGAGCCGGAAGCGGTTCACGTGGTTCTGGCTCGGCGCGCTCGTCGTCTCGCTGCTCTGGTCGCTCGGCGGCTACACGCCGTTCTACCAGCTCGTCTACGCGCTCGTCCCCGGGACGAAGTTCTTCCGGGCGCCGAGCACGATGCTGTACGTCGTCGCCTTCTCGGCGTGCGTGCTCGCGGCGCTCGGCGTCGAGCGGGCGGTGGCCGGGCGGGTGTCGCAGCGGTATCTCGCCGGGTGGGGGATCGCCGCGCTCCTCGTCGCGCTCCTCGCCTCGATCGGGGCGCTCACGTCGGTCGCCGGGACGCTGGCGTCCTCGATCCGCGGCCCGACGGGCTACGATCTCGCCGCGGCCAACGCCGGAGCGGTCCTCGCCGGCGCCTGGCGGTCGTTCCTCGTCGTGCTCGTGACCGGCGCGGTGCTCCTGATCGCCGGACGGAGGCGGCCGAGCGCGCTCGCGCTCGGTGGGGCGCTCGCTCTCGTCGTCACGCTGGACCTGTGGAGCGTGATGCGCAGCTACTGGCGCTTCTCCCCGTCGGCTTCCGAGCTGTACGCCGCGGACGCCACGATCGAGTACGTGAAGTCGCAGCCGGAGCCCGGACGCGTGCTGGCGCTCCAGACGACCGACCAGGGCAATCCGCGAGACCCCTTCCTGCGCGGCGACGCCCTCATGGTCGAGGACGTCCGCCAGGTCCTCGGCTACCACGGCAACGAGATCGGCCGCTACCAGCAGCTGTACTCGGCTGCGGACGCGATATTCAATCCCAACTTCTGGGCGCTCACGAACGCGCGCTACCTCCTCACCAACGGCGAGGTCCCCCAGCTCGACAGGCTGGTCGGCCCCGTCCGCAACGCCGCGGGGACGGACGTGTGGCTCTACCGCCTCCCCGGCGAGAACCCGCTGGCGTGGGTCACCCCGGTCGTCGTGAAGGCGACCGACGAGCAGGTCCTCCCGACGCTGCTCGACCCCCGCTTCGACCCGCTCCGCGCCGCGCTCTTCGACACGAGCGCGGCCGTCCGGCCTCCCGCCGAGGTGACGACCCTCCCCGAGC
>DASUSM010000259.1:0-10563 GCA_036375115.1 Gemmatimonadaceae bacterium
GTCCGCGCCGCGAACCTGCTCCGCTACGGCTCGCACCTGAGCCCGATGCTCCTCGAGATCGCGCGCTCCCTCGCCCCCGACGCGGCGCTCCTGCCGCCCCCCGAGCCGCGGACGATCCCGGGACACGGAAATGGCAACGGCGGCGGAAAGGGCGGCGCGCTCGGATGGGCCGCGCTCCTCGAGACCGACGACGGCGAGTCGCCCTACCGCGACTGACGGCGGAGTGAGGACGCGAGCGACGCACGAGCCTTGCCTCGACGCGTCGCTCGCATACGTTCCGGCCGTTCCCGGAACCCTCACGCCGCCCCCATGCAGCCCAGCTCGACTCTCCGCGCCGCCCGCGCCGCCCGCGCCGCCCGCGCCGCCCGCGCCGCGTGCGCCGCGTCGCTCCTCGCCGCCGCGCTCGCCGCGTGCGGCCCCGCCGCTCCCACGCCGGCGCCCGCTCCGTCGCCCGCGGCACCCCCACGCGTGATGCCCGCGCACGCCATCGTCCCGGCGCCGGCGACGGTGCGGCTCGACACGGCGGCGAGCTTCGTCGTGGATTCCGCGACGGCGATCTACATCGACGCCGGCGCCGCGCCGGGCGTCGAGTCCGTGGCCCGCCAGCTCGCGGCGATCCTCGCGCCGACGGCGCCGGGCGGGCCGCGCCGCGTCGTGCCGGGGATCCCGCTCCCTCCACGCTCGATCCTCCTCCGCCTCGATGCCTCGCGCGCCGCGCTCGGCGCGGAGGGGTACGAGCTCGCCATCGCGCCGGAGCTCGTCACGCTCGTCGCGCGCGAGCCGGCGGGCCTCTTCTACGGCGTGCAGACGATCCGCCAGCTCCTCCCGGCGTCGGTGGAGCATCCGGCGGCGCTCGGGCGCGTGCTGCGCATGCCGGGCGGGCTCGTCGCCGACGTCCCGCGCTACGAGTGGCGCGGCTCGATGCTCGACGTCGCGCGGCACTTCATCGGCGTCGAGGCGGTGAAGCGCCACATCGACGCGATGGCGCTCTACAAGCTGAACCGCCTCCATCTGCACCTCTCCGACGACCAGGGGTGGCGCATCGCGATCGACTCCTGGCCGAACCTCACGCGGCACGGCGGGAGCACGCAGGTCGGCGGCGGACCCGGCGGCTGGTACGCGCAGCGCGAGCTCGCCGACATCGTCGCCTACGCGGCCGAGCGCTTCGTGACCGTCGTCCCGGAGATCGACATGCCCGGGCACACGAACGCGGCGCTCGCCTCGTACCCCGAGCTCAACTGCGACGGCACGACGCCGGTGCTCTACACCGGGATCAAGGTCGGCTTCAGCACGCTCTGCGTCGAGCGCGACAGCGTCTACCGGTTCGTGGACGACGTGGTGCGCGAGATCGGCGCGATCACGCCCGGACGGTGGTTCCACATCGGCGGCGACGAGGTCGAGAAGCTGACGCACGACCAGTATCTGCGCTTCATCGAGCGGGTGCAGGGGATCGTGCGCGCGCGCGGGAAGGAGATGATCGGCTGGGGCGAGATCGCCCCGGCGTCGCTCCATCCGAGCACGATCGTCCAGCACTGGAAGACGGACTCGTCGTCGCTGCACGCGGCGCGCGGCGGCAAGGTGATCGTCTCGGCGTCGCCGCGCCTCTACCTCGACATGAAGTACGACAGCGCGACGGTGCTCGGCCTGCGGTGGGCGGGGCTCATCGACGTGCGCCAGGCCTACGACTGGGACCCGGCGTCGCAGATCGAGGGCGTGCCGGAGCGCGCGATCCTCGGCATCGAGGCGCCGCTCTGGTCGGAGACGCTGGTGAAGCCCGAGGACTTCGAGTTCATGGCCTTCCCGCGCCTCGCGGCGGTCGCGGAGGTGGCATGGTCGCCGGCGTCGGCGCGCGACTGGGAGGACTTCCGCGCCCGCCTCGCCGCCCAGGGGCCGCGGCTGGCGGCGCTGGGGATCAACTTCCACCGGGCGCCCGAGGTGGAGTGGGTGCCGGAGTAGCCCGACCCCACCGACACTGTCACCGACACCGACGCCGACGCCGGCACTGTCACTGTCGTGTCACCGGCACTGTCACTGACACTGTCACTGTCACCCGACTTTCACCGACCCCCGGCCTCCGACCTCTCGTGCTGACCGGCTCAGAGGTCGGAGGTCGGAGGTTGGTGCGCATCAGTGAGCAGTGGCAGTGGCAGTGGTAGTGATAACGGGAGTGATAGTGGCAGTGGCAGTGATAATGACGGCGGCGGTCGTCCTCGGTGACGGTGCCGCGCCCGCCCGCTCACTCCTCCCGCAGGGCGATCACCGGGTCCACGCCCGCCGCTCTGCGTGCCGGCAGCCAGCAGGCGATCGCGGCGATCGCGAGGAAGAGCGCCGCGATCGCGCCGAAGGTCGCGGGATCGGTGGGGTCGACGCCGACGAGCATGCTCGAGAGCACGCGCGTGAGCGCCCACGCCGCGCCGACGCCGACGACGATGCCGAGCGCGCTGAGCCGGAGCCCCTGGCCGATGACGAGCCGGAAGATGCTCGCGCTGCGCGCGCCGAACGCCATGCGCACCCCGATCTCGGCGGTGCGCTGGCGAACGACGGTGGAGAGGACGCCGTAGAGGCCGACCGCCGCGAGCAGCGCGGCGATCGCGGCGAAGACGCCGATGAGGACGAGGGCGAATCGCGTCGGGGCCATCGCGCGGTCCACGAACGCGCTCATCGGCTGCACCTCGGCGACGGGGAGACGCGCGTCGAGGTCGCGAATCGCCGCGCGCGCCGACGCGGCGAGCGCGGACGGGTCGCCGCTCGTCCGCACGGCCCAGCGCCCCGCCGCGCCGTGGCCGAAGAAGCCGTCGGTGAAGTAGATCGCCTCGCGGCCATCCGCGGCCAGCGACTCGTGTCGCGCATGCTCCACCACGCCGATCACCGTGAGCCACTCCGGCTCCGCCGAGCGCACGCGCACGAAGAGCCGCTCGCCGACGGCGGAGCGCCCCGCGAACGCCTTCGCGGCGAGCCGCTCGTCGACGACGATCCCCGTCGCGTCCGGCCGGTTGTCCGATTCGTCGAAGACGCGGCCGGCGAGCACGCGCGTGCGCATCGCCTGGAAGTAACCGGGAAGGACGATGTGCACGTTGGCCTGCTGGAACTTCGACGGGTCGGTCGCCGCGTCCTCGGTTCCCCAGCGCGAGTTCGCGAGCCCGCCGTCGAGCGGGAGCGGACCGGCCGCCGTCGCCGCCTCGACTCCCGGAAGGGCGACGAGCCGGTCGCGCAGCGCGCGCATGAACGCCGCGCGTCCGTCGGGCGAGTCGGCGAGCGGGTTCACCGAGAAGGTGAGCACGCCGGACGGGTCGTACCCGGGGTCGGTGCGCTGGAGGGCGACGAAGCTGCGCACCATCAGCCCGCTGCCGACGAGGAGGACGAACGACAGCGCGACCTCGGCGACGACGACGCCGCTCCGCAGGAGGGAGCCCCCCTGGAGCGCCGGCGACCGGCCGGAGGCGCGCAGCACCTCGGCGAGATCCGGCCGCGCCGCGCGGAGCGCGGGGACGATGCCGACGAGCGCCGCGGCGGCGAGCGAGGCGAGGATCGTGAAGCCGAGGACGAGCGGGTCGATGCGCACCGCGTCGAGGCGCGGGAGGTTCGCCGGCGCGAGCGCGAGAAGGAGCCGGATCCCGGCCCAGGCGAGCGCGAGCCCGGCCAGCGCGCCGGCCGCCGCGAGCAGTAGGCTCTCGGCGAGCATCTGCCTGACGAGTCGGCCCGGGGAGCTGCCGAGCGCCGCGCGCACGGCGAGCTCGCGCGTCCGCGACGACGCGCGCACGAGGAGAAGGTTGGCGACGTTCGCGCAGGCGATGAGCAGGACGAGCCCGACGGCGCCCATGAGCACGAGGATCGCCGGCCGCACCTCGGCGACGAGGTCGTCGTGCATCGGCACGACGTGGATGCGCAGGTCGGCGGTCTGCTTGATCGGGAAGCGCTCGCGGAGATCCGCGGCGACGGCGTCCACCTCCTCCTGCGCGCGTCCGGCCGGCACGCCGGGCTTCAGGCGGCCGACGAGGCGGAGAAAGACGTTGTTGCGCGAGGCGGTCTCGTAGTCGATCCGCATCGCCGCGAAGAGGTCGGGGTTGCGGTCGATGTTCGCGCCCGGCGGCCAGAGCAGCTCGAAGCCCGGCGCGAGCACGCCGACGATATTCGCGCGCCCGTTCCCGATGTCGATCGAGCGGCCGACGACGCCCGGGTCGCCGCCGTAGCGCCGCTGCCAGAAGTCGTGGCCGAGGATGACGATCTGCGGGAGCTGCGGCCCCTGCGGCGGCCCCGCGAGGACCCCGCCGTCCTGTGGCGGCTGCGGCGGCGGCAGCGCATCCTCGGGCACGAAGCCGCGCCCGTGGAGGAGCCGCGCGCCGAGCAGCGGCAGGAGGTTCGTCGTCACCCCGACGGCGCTCACGCGCTCCGGCTCGCTGCCATCGCCGGCGAGCGGCGCCTGTCCCGGGGTGAGCGCGGCGATCTCCTCGAAGGCGGTCGTCTGCTCCTGGAGGTCGCGCAGGTCGCCGGGCGGGAAGGGAAAGTCGTGGACGTCGCGCGCCCGCAGCTCGCCCCAGAGGAGCACCAGCCGGTCGGCGCCCGCGTAGGGGAGGGGCCGCAGCAGCACCGCGTTGGCGACGCTGAAGATCGCCGTGCCGGCGCCGATGCCGAGCGCCAGGGTGAGCACCGCCGTGAGCGCGAAGCCCGGGCGCGAGCGCAGCGAGCGCGCGGCCTGGCGAAGGTCGTGCAGCAGCGACTCCATCGCTCCTCCTTGCCGGCGCGGCGACGCGCGCCCCATCCGCTGACCACGCCGCGTCGTCGCGGGCATCTCCGATGCGGACGACGCTGCCGCCGGGCGGAGCGCGCGTCAAGAATGCGAACGTAAGAGTCGCGTCAGGAAGCGGCGCACGCCGTCCGGCGTTAGCATTCTGCCGACCTTCACGACGCCCAACCCCGCTTCGTTCATGTCGACGGACCGTCCCCCGCGCTCCCTCCCGGTCCTCCGGGCGATGATCGACGCCCTCGACCGCGACATCCTTCAGATCGCGGCGCGGCGCATGGCGCTCGTCGCCGAGATCGCGGCGTACAAGCGGGAGCACGGGCTCCGCATCCGCGACCCGCGGCGCGAGCGCGAGGTGCTCGACGACCGGGCGCGGGTCGCCGAGGAGCTCGGGCTGCCGCGCGGCGAGATCGAGTCGATCTTCCGGCTCCTCCTGCGCGCGAGCCGCGACCAGCAGGCGGCGCTCCGCGCCGAGGTCCCGCAGGACGCGCAGCCGCGCACGGTCGCCATCGTCGGCGGCCGCGGCCGCATCGGCCGGCTGCTCGCGGGGCTCTTCGGCGACCTCGGGCACCGCGTGATCGTGGCCGACGTGGACACCGACCTCCTCCCCGCGGATGCGGCGGCCGCGGCCGACGTGACGGTCGTCGCCGTTCCGATCGCCGCCACCGAGGAGGTGATCCGCGCCGTCGGGCCGCACGTGCGCCACGACGCGCTGCTCATGGACGTGACGAGCGTCAAGCAGGCGCCGGTCGCGGCGATGCTCGAGGCGACGCGCGGCAGCGTCGTCGGGACGCACCCGATGTTCGGGCCGAGCGTGCACACGCTCCAGGGACAGCGCGTCGTCCTCTGCCGCGCGCGCGGCGATGCGTGGGCGGACTGGGTCGCGTCCGCCTTCGCGGCGCGCGGGCTCGTCGTGACGGAGACGACACCGGAGGAGCACGACCGCGCGATGTCCGTCGTCCAGGTGCTCACGCACTTCCAGACGCAGGCGCTCGGCCTCACGCTCGCGCGGCTCGGCGTCCCGCTCGAGGAGACGCTGCGCTTCACCTCGCCGGCATACCTGCTCGAGCTGTACGTCGCCGCGCGGCACTTCGCGCAGTCGCCCGTGCTCTACGGCCCGATCGAGATGCGCAACCCGCGCACGCCGGAGGTGACGGCGGCCTTCCGCGCCGCGTCCGCGGAGATCGCCGACGTCCTCGCCGCCGGCGACCAGGCGCGCTTCGACGCGATCTTCGACGAGGTGCGCGGCTTCTTCGGCGCCTTCACCGAGGAGGCGCTGGAGCAGTCGAGCTTCCTCATCGACCGCATCGTCGAGCGGACGTGAAGGGCCGGCGGCAGCGCGGCCGTCACGGCTCCTTGCGCAGCGTCATCTCGAAGAACTTCGCCCACGCCGTGCCGTCGGCCGAGCGCTCGCCGACCTCGATCCACTCCCCCTCCGCGCCGAGCCGCATCGTGTAGCGGATCGTGCCGCCGGGGTAGCGGATGTCCCAGCGCCATCCGTCGTCCGTCAGCGTCAGCTCGTAGTCGCCGGAGACGCCGGTCGCGAGCCACGTGTCGAACTCGTACTTCCTCGCGCGCGGCTCGTACGAGATCACGGCGAGCGTCGTGTGCACGGGGACCTCCTCCGTCGCGCCGGGCGGCCTCCCCGTGAAGCGCCCCTCGACGAGCAGGGCGAGCCCGCCGAGCTTCTCCTGCACGCGCTCGCCGCCGCGAAACTCGAGGCGCTGCCCCGGCCGCATCTCGACCCAGCCGCTCCCCCTCCACTCGCCCACCATGTAGCGCAGCTTCGCCATCGCCTCGAGCTGCACGGTCGGCGGTGGCGGCGCGCCGGGGCGTGCCTCGGTGCGGCCGGCGATCTCCTGGGCGCCGGCGGACGCCGCGAGGGCGGCGAGGAGCGGGAGTGCCGCGGCGAGGCGACGGATGCTGGGCATCGGGGTTCTCCGTGGGTGGTGCGCGAATCTACCGCGTCCGCCCGCCTCGCGATTGTAGAAATGCGACACGGCGTCCGCGTCGGTCGCGTCAGGGGACGACGTCGGCGTGGTCGATGATCGCGAGCCGCTCGCGGAGCGCGACGGGGGTGAAGCCGGTGAGATCACCGAGCTCGTGAATCAGGTGAGGCTGGTCGGCGTAGCCCAGCTCCGCCGCGAGCGCCGCCCAGTTTCCGTCCCCGCGCAGCAGCGCGGCGAGCGCCGACCGCGCGCGGCGGACGCGGGCGTACTCCTTCGGCGTGAGGCCGACGGCGCGTCCGAAGCGCCGCTGGAGCTGGCGCGCGCCGAGCCCGACGTCCGCCGCGATCGCGGCGATCGGGCGCTCTCCGTGCGATGCGACGATCGCCCGCACGGCGCGCCGTACCTCGGGATCGGGCGACGGAATCGGGGGGAGATGCTCGCCGATCCACTCGTCGAACGCGCGCGCCCGTGCGTCGCGATCCGCTGCGGCCGTGACCGTCCGGAGCAGCGCGCCGGCCGCGGCCGCGCCGACGACCTCCGCCGCGGGGAGCATCCGGTCGCGCAGCGACTCCGCGGCGGCGCCGAGCGCCGCCCCTCCGACGTCGGGCCAGAAGCGCACGCCGTGGTAGCACGCCCCGCCCCCCACGGGGAAGCGGCGCGCCTCCGCCGTCGGCCCGGCGATGCCGGCGAAGGGGGGATCTCCCGCGCTTCGCGCGCCGACGGAGATCGAGATGCATCCGTCCGGCCAGATGTGGTGGACGAAGGGCTCGGCGTCCGCACGCGTCTCGAACGTCCAGTACGAGAGCACGACGTCCGCCAGCGCCGTGCCCGGCGCCTGCTCGGCGTAGCGCACCGGCTTCGCGGGCGGCGCGCCGTGGTCGGGACTCGTGGTCGTGGCCATCGTCTCTCCTGCGGAACGGGGCGCCGGGGGCGCTCGCCGTCCCGAGAGGATGGGGAGGCGGAGAGCGTGCAGTCCAGTGGCCGGTCGCCCGCGCTGGCCCGGACCGCCGGGTACGCTCCGTGCCCCTGAGCCCCGCATGGCCCGATCAGGATCCCCTCGTGCTCCCCGCGCCGCCGACGGCGCCGACGGCTACGTCCACGTCCGCGGCGCGCGCGAGCACAACCTCAAGGATGTCGACCTCGACGTCCCGCGCGACGCGCTCGTCGTCTTCACCGGCGTCTCGGGGTCCGGCAAGTCGTCGCTCGCCTTCGGCACGCTCTACGCCGAGGCGCAGCGACGCTACCTCGAGTCGGTCGCGCCGTACGCGCGGCGCCTCTTCGAGCAGCAGGGGGTCCCCGACGTGGATGCGATCGAGGGGCTGCCCCCCGCCGTCGCGCTCCAGCAGCAGCGCGGCGCGACGAGCTCGCGGTCGTCGGTGGGGAGCGTGACCACGCTCTCGAACCTGCTCCGCATGCTCTACTCGCGCGCCGGCGCCTATCCGAGACGGCAGCCGGAGCTGCACGCGGAGGCGTTCTCGCCGAACACGCCGCAGGGCGCCTGCCCGGAGTGCCACGGGCTCGGCCGCGTCTACGACGTGACCGAGCGCTCGATGGTCCCGGACGACTCGCTCACCATCCGCGAGCGCGCCATCGCCGCCTGGCCGACGGCATGGCAGGGGCAGAACCTGCGCGACATCGTGACGACGCTCGGCATCGACATCGACGTCCCCTGGCGCTCGCTCCCGAAGAAGACGCGCGACTGGCTCCTCTTCACCGACGAGCAGCCGGTCGTCCCGGTGTACGCGGGCTACACGATCGACGAGGTGAAGCGCGCCATCCGACGAAAGGAGGAGCCCGACTACATGGGCACCTTCACCGGCGCGCGCCGGCACGTGCTCCACACCTTCGCCAATACGCAGAGCGCGTCGATGAAGCGGCGCGTCGCCGAGTTCATGGAGAGCACGGAGTGTCCGGTCTGCGGCGGGAAGCGGCTGCGCCGCGAATCGCTCTCCGTGACCTTCGCCGGCCTCGACATCACCGAGATGTCGCGCCTCCCGCTCGCCCGCCTCGCCGCGCTCCTGCGTCCGACGGCCGAGGGGAGGGGAGGCGAGATCGAGCGAATGGCGGAGCACCCGGAGCGGGCGATCGTCGCGCGACGGATCGCCGGCGACCTGCTCGCGCGGATCGACGTCATCCTCGACCTCGGGCTCGGCTACCTCTCGCTCGAGCGGACGACGCCGACGCTCTCGCCCGGCGAGCTCCAGCGCCTGCGTCTCGCGACGCAGGTCCGCTCGAACCTCTTCGGCGTCGTCTACGTCCTCGACGAGCCGTCGGCCGGCCTGCACCCGGTGGACACCGAGGCGCTCCTCGCCGCGCTCGACGGGCTGAAGGCCGGCGGCAACTCGCTCTTCGTCGTCGAGCACGACCTCGACGTCATCCGGCGGGCGGACTGGATCGTGGACGTCGGACCGCGGGCCGGCCAGCACGGCGGCCGCATCCTCTACAGCGGTCCGCCCGCCGGCCTCGAGGGCGTGACGGAGTCGCGCACGCGACGCTATCTCTTCGGGCACGACGCGCGCCCGGACCGCGCGCCGCGCACGCCGACCGGGTGGCTCCGGCTCGAGGGGGTGACGCGCAACAACCTGCGCGACCTCGACGTCGCCCTCCCGCTCGGCGTCTTCACGACGGTCACCGGCGTGTCGGGCTCGGGCAAGTCGAGCCTCGTGAGCCAGGCGCTCGTCGAGCTGGTCGGCGGGCACCTCGGCCACGCCGCGCCGGCCGACGACGAGGAGCTCGACGAGCTCGAGCGCCAGGCGACCGATCCCACCGGGGGGCGGATCACCGAGGGGCTCGACCGCGTTCGCCGGCTCGTCACGGTGGATCAGAAGCCGATCGGGCGCACGCCGCGCTCGAACCTCGCGACGTACACCGGGCTGTTCGACCACGTCCGCCGCATCTTCGCCGCGACGAAGGCAGCGCGCGTCCGGCGCTACGACGCCGGCCACTTCTCCTTCAACGTCGCGAAGGGGCGGTGCGCGAACTGCGAGGGCGAGGGGTTCGTCTGCGTCGAGCTGCTCTTCCTGCCGAGCGTGTACGCGCCGTGCCCCGTCTGTCACGGAACGCGCTACGCCGCGAAGACGCTCGAGATCGAGTACCGCGGCAAGTCGATCGCCGACGTCCTCGCGCTGACGGTGGACGACGCGTGGGCGTTCTTCGCCGACGAGCCGCCGGTGCGGCGCTCGCTCGGCGTGCTGCGCGAGGTCGGCCTCGGCTATCTGCGGCTCGGACAGCCGGCGACGGAGCTCTCCGGCGGCGAGGCGCAGCGCATCAAGCTCGCGACCGAGCTGCAGCGGATGCAGCGCGGCGACACCCTCTACGTGCTCGACGAGCCGACCACCGGCCTGCACCCGTCGGACGTCGAGCGGCTGATCGCGCAGCTCCACGGGCTGGTCGACGCGGGGAACACGGTCGTCGTCGTCGAGCACCACATGCGCGTCGTCGCCGGCAGCGACCGCGTCCTCGACATGGGGCCGGGCGCGGGAGACGAGGGGGGACGCGTCGTCGCCTTCGGCACGCCGGCCGAGGTGGCGCGCGTCCGCGCGAGCCGCACGGCGCCGTACCTGGCGCGCTACCTCTCCGCGCGACACGATGGAGACGCCCCCCTCGCCGACGCCGCGCCGCGCGCCGGCGCGGGGAGGGCGCCGCGGCCGGAAGTCCCCGCCGCGGCGGCGTCGGCGGAATGACGATTGCGCTCGACGCCGTCCCCGCGCGAGGGCGCGGGCGCTTCGACGAGCACCGGGGGGGGAGACGAGATGAGCGACACCGAGACGCGCCGCGAGGCAGAGCTGATCGCCGACCTGAACGATCTGCTCCAGCTGGACCACGACGCCGCCCAGGCGTACACGGTCGCCATCGACACGGTGCGCGACGAGG
>DASUSM010000260.1:0-30398 GCA_036375115.1 Gemmatimonadaceae bacterium
GACTTCGGCACCGGCCGCCCGATGAGCGGCGCGGGCGTCGGCTTCTCGGTGCTCGACGGCCTGATCCGCTTCGACATCGCGCGCGGGATCAGGCCGCGCGACGAGGTGCGGGCGGCGATGTATCTGGAGGCGGGGTTCTAGCTCGCGACGGGGACGGCGGCGCTCGGCGCTCGGCGCTCGGCGCTCACGCGGCCTGGGCGGCGACCTCGCTCGTGCAGTAGGCGCAGCGCACGGCGGCGGCGTCGATCTGCTGCTTGCAGAACGGGCAGACGCGCGTCGCGGGCTTCTCCTCGGGCTTCGCCGGCGTGATGAAGCGCTTGCTCATCTGCCAGACGACGAAGCCGATGATCAGCAGGTCGATGATGCTGCCGAGGAAGCTGCCGACGCGCAGCTCCGCCGAGCCGACCGGGAGAACGATGTCGCGCCAGGTACCGGCGGGCACGAAGAGCTCGGCGAGCGGCATGATGATGTCCTCGACGAGCGCGGTCACGACCTTGGTGACGGCCGCCCCGATGATGACGGCGATGGCGAGGGCGAGGACGTTCTGCGTGAGGAGGAATGCCTTGAACTCGCGCCACATGGAGGGCTCCGGGTCGGGACGGGTGGCCGGTATCATAGCCCCGGATGGCCGAAGGGAGCCAACCCCGTCGGGCGGCTCCCCTCTCTTCCTGCCTTCGCCGAGCGCCGAGCGCCGAGTGCCGAGCGCCCGCCTCTACGGCGCCCCCGACTCCGCCGATGCAGCCTGGCTCCCGTTGGCGATCGTCCGCGGTCCCGAGAAGGGCTTCCGCACCCGGACGGTGCGCCAGCGCTCGGAGCCCATGACGTAGCCGATCGGCACGCCGAGCGAGGCGCCGACCGCGAGCCCGGAGGCGAAGCCACCGGCGAACTCGTTCCAGTTCGCGCCGCGCCGACCCGAGATCGCCTGGAGCCCGAGATAGGCGCCGACGATGAGGCCGCCCTTGACCGCGCCGCTCAGCATCCCTCGCGCACGGCTGTGGCCGCGGCTGACCTGCACGCTGTCGATGTCGCTCACCGAGAGCGTCAGATGCCGGAACTCCTCGGCGATCACCGGCGCGGGGAGAAGCAGACGGTTCTCGCGCCAGACGTCCGAGGTGTCGAGGACGATCGTGTCGAGCTGGGCGAAGGCGATCGTTCCGACGATCGGTTCCTTGCCGAGTCCGGGCGCGACGATCCGGATCCGTGTCCCCGGCTCGAGGACGAAGATCCGATCGGTGGAGATGCGTTGCGCCTCCGCGACGCCGAGTGGCGTGCAGAAGATCGCAGCCGCGAGGAGCGACAGCCGCTTCATGGCCAGACCTCACACTCGCTGGGATGCCAATGCTCGAGCCGCCGGCGCCGTCAGGGCGGGGCGTCGCGCATCGGGATGGAGGGCAAGAGGAAGGCCAGCGCGCGCCGGCGCAAGAGGAGCCCCGGCGGAGGCGCCGACGACTCCCGCGATCGGGCGAGGTGACCGGTCGGGCGCGAGATCGTCGCTCGCTGCCGGACCGGCCGTGGCGAAGCTCGGCACCACGGTGGGATATTCATTCCGGGCGGCGCGAGTGCGCCGTCGCGGTCCCTCTACAGTCGCACCCCGCGAGGCAACGGCTCCATGCGCCGCACGATGTGCAAGTCGAAGATCCACCGCGGCGTCCTCACCGGCGCCGATCTCCACTACGAGGGGAGCCTGACGCTCGACCGCGACCTCATGGACGCGGCCGACATCCTCGCCTTCGAGAAGGTCCAGGTCGTCAACGTGAACAACGGTTCCCGGCTCGAGACGTACGTCATCGAGGGGGAGCGCGGGACCGGGACGATCCAGCTCAACGGCGCCGCCGCCCGCCTCGGCGCCGTCGGCGACCACGTCATCGTCATCAGCTACGCCGACTACGAGGACGCCGAGCTCGCCGGCTTCGAGCCGCGCATCGTCTTCGTCGACGACCGCAACCGCATCGCGCGGCCGAAGGTGCGGCGGGCGAAGTAGGGGACTGCCGGCGCTCGGCGCTCGGCGCTCGGGACGGCTCCGCCTGATCGCTGTGTGGTTCACGCGGAGGCGCGGAGATCCGCGGAGCAAGACGCCGTGTGCGTGTCGGCAGCGTCGGGCGACGAGCCGTGAAATGCTTCGGGGGGACTGCTCTTCAGTCATGCTTCCTGGGGCCGGCGCACGAGTCCGTCCAGGCGCAGACCCCAAACGTTCATCGGCCCCGCCGCGACGACGCCTCGGCGCGCACCGTCCGAGTCGTACGCAGGAGAAATCGGATTCATCGGATCCATCGGATGCATCCGATTCCTTTTTCTCGTCGATGCCGGCCCGAGCGGCGGTTCTCCGCGGTTCTCCGCGTCTCCGCGTGAAACGAACAGCAACGGGGGAGCCATCCCCGAAGAGATGCCTCCCCCGTCACGCGATGCCGACCGCCCCGCCGAGCGCCGAGCGCCGAGCGCCACTGTCCCTTCCCCGATCTCTCCCTACGCCGACTCCGCCCCCTTCACCGACGGCGTCCGCTCCGGCGAGCGCTCCGCCTGGAGCAGTACCTCCAGCTCCCGCTCGCGCAGGTTGAACACCTGCCCGCTGCCGACGATGCCGACGCGCAGGTGGCTGAGGGTCAGCTCCTCGTCGCGCGTGATCTCCTCGGCGTTGTCGTAGCGGACCGTGCGTCCGTCCACGAACGTCACCCCGCCGGCGCCGGCGACGAGGCCGAGGTGGCCGCGGACGACGAGCGCCGTGTCCTCGTCGATCCCGAGCCCCATCAGGTCCGGGTTGCGCGCGATCGCGTGAAACAGGCGGCTCAGCCGCCGCCGCTGCGCGAAGTGCGTGTCGATCATCGCGTGGAACCCGAGCAGCCCGAAGCCCGGCCCGATGTGGAAGGGGACGAAGCCGCCCGTCTCGTCCACCTCGCCGCCGGCCATGATCGTCTCGGTGAGCGCCGCCGCGCCCGCCGACGTTCCGCCGACGACGGCGCCGTTCGCGTAGGCCTCGCGGATCGCGTCGCCGACGCGCGAGCCGGCGAGCGTGGCGACGAGGTGCACCTGGTCGCCGCCGCCGATGAAGATGCCGCGCGCCTCGAGCAGCAGGCGCGCGATGCGCACGTCCTGCGCGCGGTCGCGCCGGTCCACGATCGGGAACTCGATGTTTCGCACGCCGGCCGCGGCGAAGTCGTCCTTCCACGCGACCGCGGAGCCGAGCGGGTCGGCGCTCGCCGTCGTCAGGCCGACGATGCGTCCGCCGTCACGTGCGCCGGCGCGGTCGATGAAGGCGCCGAGCGCCGCGCCGCGTGCCGTGCAGGCGCCGCCGATGAGGACGAGTGTCCCGCTCGCCTCGTCCGAGCGGCGCCGGTGGTCAGTCGACATTCGCCCCGAGCGCCACCGCGGCGAGCGCCGCCGCCGCCTGCGCGCGCGCCGGCGCGTCCGGGCGGATCTCCCCGGCATCGCGCGTCCCCTCGACCGACTCGACGAGGATGCGTCCGCCCTCGACGGTCGCGACGAGGTGCGCGACCTTCTTGTCGCGCCGTGTGACGTCGCCGTCGGCGGCGAAGATGGCGACGCGGCACTCCGCGTCGCGCGCCGCGTCCTGGAGCTCCCACTCCTTCGCCGGCACGACGACGATGCCGTGGCGCGGGACCGCGTCCACGAGCACGGAGACGAGCCGGCGCGCGCGCTCGGGGTGGCGGTAGCGCTCGGGCACGTCCGTGAGCTCCGCGTCGAGGATGATCGCCAGGTCGGAGCGCGCGTAGGGAAGCCCCTGCTGGAGCAGGAAGGCCGGCGAGACCTCGACGGCGAGCGCGTCCGGGCAGAGGCCGCGGCGGCACAGCTCCGCCCGCGTCTCGGCGCGCAGCGCGCCGCCCGTGATCCCGCAGGCGACGTGCTGCGCGAGCGGCGGCGCGTCCGCCGTTCGCGCGAGGGCGGCGAGCTCGGCGACGGCGGCCTCCACCGTCTCGAGCGTGCCGGCGAAGGCGCGCTGGACCGTCTCGAGGCCGAGCGCCGCCGCGCGCAGCCCGACCTGCTCGTGCCGGTGCTCGACGACGAGCGTGTACTCGCCGGGATCGTCGCCGCCGCGCGTGCGTCCGTAGCCGACCTCGTGTCCGATCATCGACTGGAGCTCGAGGGCGACGTGCTCGACGATGTGCGGCGCGTAGGTGCCGCGGCGCAGCCGCACGAGGAAGCCGCCGCGCTCGCCGATGCTGCAGCGGTGCTCGACGAGCCCCGGCATCGAGCCGAGCAGCCGCTCCGTCACCCCCGGCACGTCGGCCGACGAGATCTCGTCGTACGCGCCGACGGCGAGGTCCATGCGCGTGACCGGGCGCGAGGACCAGTAGTTCGCCCCCCGCGTCCCCTGCAGGCGGAGCAGCCGGATCTCCGTCGACGGATCGGGGCGCGACTCGGCCGTCGTCACGGTCAGATCGCCGCCGGCGCGTGCGCCCGGATCATGCCGAGCACGCCGCGCACGTCGTCCGCGAGCACGAGCCCGAGGTCGCCCTCGCCGAGCTCCCCGAGGAGCCGCGCGACGCCATCCGCCTCGCCGAAGCCGGTCTCGACGCGGTCGCCGTCGAGTCCGGCGTCGGCGAGCCCCGCGACGAGAATCCGCGTGACCTCGCCGTGCGCCCGGCCGCGGAGGTCGGCGTCCTCCTTCACGAGCACCCGGTCGAGTCCCGCCGTCAGGCGGCCGATGGCCCGGATGTCCTCGTCGCGCCGGTCGCCCGGCGACGTCACCAGTCCGATGCGCCGGCGCGCCGGAAGCTGCCGCACGAAGTCCATCAGTCCGGTCACCGCCGCCGCGTTGTGCGCGTAGTCGACGAGTACGCGCGCGCCGCCGACGCGGATGAGGTTGAGGCGCCCGGGGGTGAGCGAGGGGGACGGGAAGAAGGACAGCAGCCCGGCGCGGATGTCGTCGTAGCGGATCCCCCGCACGTACGCGGTGGCGACCGCGGCGAGGATGTTCTCGTACTGGAAGCGCGCCGCGCCGCCGAGCGTGAGCGGCGCCTCCCGCGTCGCGGCGATCGGGATGCGCAGGCGCCCGCGCCGGATGACGAACGACCCCTCCTCGATCACGGCGGCGATCCCGCCGCGCGCGATGTGGTCGGCGACGAGCGCGTTCGCGCCGTCCGGCTGCGCGGAAAAGAGGACGATGTCCGCCGGCGTCCGCTCGCGCATCGCGTAGACGAGCGGGTCGTCGGCGTTGAGCACGGCGTGTCCCTCGCGCCGGACCGTCGCGGCGACGACGCTCTTCACCTCGGCGAGCTGCTCCACGGTGTGGATCCCGCGCAGCCCGAGGTGGTCCGCGGAGACGTTGAGGACGACGCCGACGTCGCTCTCCTCGAAGCCGAGGCCCGCGCGCAGGATCCCGCCGCGTGCCGTCTCGAGCACGGCGACGTCCACGGTCGGGTTGGAGAGGATGATGTTCGCCGAGAACGGCCCCGTCATGTCGCCCTCCATGACGAGCCGGTTCTGCAGGTAGACGCCGTCCGTCGTCGTGAAGCCGACCGACTTCCCCGTGTGGCGGAAGAGGTGCGCGATGAGCCGCACGGTCGTCGTCTTCCCGTTCGTGCCGGTGACGGCGATGATCGGGATCGTGGACTCCGTGCCCGGCGGGTAGAGCATGTCGATCACCGCCGCCCCGACCTCGCGCGGCTTCCCCTCGGTCGGGTGGGTGTGCATCCGGATCCCCGGGGCGGCGTTGACCTCGATGATCACCGCCCCGTTCTCGCGGAAGGGGACGGAGATGTCGGGGGTGATCACGTCGATCCCGGCGATGTCGAGGCCGACGATGTTCGCCGCCATCTCGCACGCCGTCACGTTGTCCGGGTGCATCTCGTCGGTGCGGTCGATCGACGTGCCGCCCGTCGAGAGGTTCGCCGTCGCGCGGAGGGTGACGCGCTCTCCCTCGGCGGCGACGTCGTCGAGCGTGCGGCCGAGCGCCGCGAGGTGCTCGACGGTGCGGTCGTCGGCGGGGAGCCGCGTGAGAATCTTGCTGTGCCCGACGCCGCGCCGCGGGTCGCGGTTGGCGACCTCGATCAGCTCGCGGATCGTGTGGCGCCCGTCGCCGACGACGTGCGCCGCCACGCGCTCGGCGCAGGCGACGACGCGGCCGTTGACGACGAGGACGCGGTGGTCGCGGCCGGGCGCGAAGCGCTCGACGACGACGCGGCCCGAGATCTCGGCGGCCACCGGCCACGCCTCGCGCACCGCCGCCACGTCGTCGAGGGCGCCCGTGATCCCGCGGCCGTGGCTCGCGTCGAGCGGCTTGAGGACGACGGGGAAGCCGAGCTCCTCGGCGATCCCGACCGCCTCGTCGGCGCTCGCGGCGACGTCGCCCGTGGGCACGGGGAGGCCGATGCTCTCGAGGACGCGCTTCGTGTCGTCCTTGTCCTGCGCGATCTCGACGGCGATCGCGCTCGTGTAGTCGGAGAGCGTCGCCTGGATGCGCCGCAGGTTGCGGCCGAGCCCGAGCTGGACGAGCGACCCGGAGTTGAGCCGGCGCACCGGGATGTCGCGCCGCCGCGCCTCCTCGACGATCGCCGCGGTCGAGGGTCCGAGGCGCACGCTCTCGTAGAGCTCCTGGAGATCGCCCACGACGCGCGCCGTGTCGAGCGGCTCGTCGGCGAGGCAGGAGCGCACGAGACGGACGGCCTCGCGCATCGCCTCGACGCCGACGTCCTCCTCCTCGTAGGCGACGATCACCCACCAGATCCCCTCGTCGCCCGAGGGGACGACGCGCCCGAAGCTGACGTCGGTGCCGGCCAGCGTCTGCAGCTCGATGGCGACGTGCTCGAGCACGTGCGGGATGTGCGTCCCCTCGCGCAGCCGCTCGACGAATCCGCCGCTCCCGCCGCGCGAGCAGGGGTGCTCGTGCAGCGACGGCAGCGCGTCGAGAAGGCGCGGCACGAAGTGCGGAAGGTCGGCGGAGCTGACGTCCTCGAGCGCGCCGAGCCGGACATCGCAGGCGATGACCGGCGCGAGGCGCCAGTAGTTGGGACCGCGCAGCGCGCGCAGTCGCGTGACGCGCATCTCGCCGGGGTCCACGAGGAGCGCGGCGCCGGCGCCGCGCGAGGGACTCGTCATGGAGAGCGGAAGTCGGATCGGAGAAGACGCCGGCGGCCCTGGGCGCCCCGGCGGCCGGCGAGGGGGCAAGAGGCATACCGACCGCCGCCGTGCCGGAAACACGAGCGCGGCGGGAGAGATGAGTCTCTCTCCCGCCGCGCCGGTACCGCCGGTCCGAAGACCGTCGGATCAGTCGATCATCGCATCACGGCGCGGGATCACAGCGCGCCCGCGACGCGACCGACGTTGAGGCGGCCGTGTCCATAGGCCGGATCGACGCCGGGCATGCCGAGGTCGTCGCTCGTCTGCTGGAGGCGCGCCTCGATCTGTGCCGGGCTGCGCCCGACCTGGCCGGCGATGATCGCCGCCGCGCCGCTGACGTGCGGCGCGGCCATGCTCGTCCCCGCGAGGCCGACGACCGAGCCCGACCACCCGCCGGTCGCCGGGTTGTAGTAGCGGCTGCGGCAGCCGGCGAGCGCCGGATGCAGCGTGAAGCCCGAGCAGGCTGCCCAGACCGCCGAGGCGTTGCCGCCCGGCGCGGCGACGTCGATCGCGCCCTGGCCGTAGTTCGAGTACGAGGCGAGCGCGTCGACGTTCGTCCACGGGCCGTTCGTGGACGCCTGCGCGGTCGGGCCGGTGGCCGAGACGCAGATCGTCGCCGCCGCGTCGCAGTACGAGGCGTAGAGGCCGCCCGGGATGACGATGTAGTTCCCCTCGGCGTCGGGGATGCGGTTCCTGCCGAGGTCGAAGCGCGAGTTGCCGGCGGAGACGACGACCGTCGTTCCCTTCCGGTTGGCGTAGCTCATCACCTGGTTGACCGTGGCGATGAACGAGGGGCCGAAGCCGCCCTCGCCGCTCAGCGAGGCGCGCTGATAGGCGCCGCCGAGGCTCATGTTGATGACGTCGAGCCCCATGTCGGCGGCGTCGAGGATCGCCTGGAGCGTGCCGCTGATCGGGCAGGTGCCGCGGTAGCCGTTCGCCGGCGTCCCGGGCGCGCAGACCTTCAGGCCGACGAGCGTGACCCGCGACGTCACGCCGGCCGCGGCGAGGCCGTTGCTCGCGACGGTCGCGGCGACGTGCGTGCCGTGGTAGTTGAGGTCGGCGACGGGGTGCGCGCCGGCGGGGACGCGGGCGTTCTCCGCGGCCGAGAGATACGAGCGCGAGAGCGAGAGATCGACGCGGCCGTAGAGGTCGGGGTGGAGATAGTCGATCCCCGTGTCGAGGATGCCGACGCGGACCGTCGGGGAGCCGAGCTGGCCGGCCGCCCATGCATCGTCGGCGTCCACCGCGCGCATGTTCCATTGCCGCGCATAGAAGTACGCGGCGGCGGGATTCGTCGGGCTGGCCGGCGAGACGTCGGCGACCTCGGCCATCAGCTCCGACGGCGCCTCGAGCACCGTGAAGGCATCGGCATCGACGGCGGCGATCCCGCTGAAGGCGGCGAGCTCGGCAGCGCGAGCCTCGTCGAGCCCGGTGACGGCGCCGATCCCGGCGGCGGCGTGCGCGAAGAGAACCTGACCGCCGAGTCCGGCGACGGCGTCGGCGAAGCCCTTCGGGACGCCGATCGCCTTGAAGCGGACGAGGTACGTCTGCTCCCCGCCCGACGCGGAGATCGAGAGCGAGGTGGCGCCGGGCTCGAGCGGCGTGACGGCCTGGTCGGCGCAGGCCCCGAGCGCGACGGCGCCGAGTGTGGTGAGAACCGTGATGCGACGCATGCGGTGCTGACTCCCTTGCGGAGGCGTGGAAACGACACGGGGTGAACCCGGACTGGATTCGCCCCGCGAGAACAGCGTGTTGTCGAGCTCGTTCCCAGGCCGCGTCGCCCGGAGGGTGGGGAAGCCGCGGCGCGACGCGCGCACAGTCGCGGCAAACACTTGTTTTACAAGTGTATGACAAGTGTAATGCGCGTCACGAAACGGCGCAATGGATCGTTACAGCACCTGCCGGCGGTAGCGGAGGCAGGGGACGAGGCGCTAAACACCTGAACAAAACGAGCCGGGCTCGTCGGTCGAGCCCGGCTCATCTCGTTGCGGTCGGGGCCGAAGGCCCCCGTCGTGCGCGAGCGCTCAGGGAACCCGCATCACCCCTTCGCTCACCATCACGGTCGAGCCGCCGACCCGAATCCCGGTGACCTCGCCCCCGCTCCGGTCCGCCTCGACCTCGAGGATGCTCGGCCGCCCCATCTCGAACCCCTGCTCGACGACCCAGCGCAGCAGCCCATCCTGCCGGTCGTCGCGCGCGGCGAGGTAGCCGCCGAGCGCGGCGCACGCCGAGCCCGTCGCCGGGTCCTCGGGGACGCTGATCCCCGGCGCGAACATCCGCGCGCGGATGTCGGAGCCCGGCCGCTCTGCATCGCGCGCGAAGACGAAGATCATCGAGGCCCACGCGTTCGCGAGATGCTTCTCCCACGGCGCGAGGTTGATGCGCGCCCGCGCCACCGCCGCGCGGCTGCGCAGTGGGACGAAGAGGAACGGCAGCCCGCACGAGACGCCCTGCGGCAGCCATTCCGCGCCGAGGAGGTCCTCGTCCTCGAGCCCGAGGATGTCGGCGAGGACCATGCGCGGCGGGGGCGGCGGACCGATCTCCGGGAGCTTCGCGACGGAGAGCTGCGCGAAGACCGGCGCGCCTCCGTCGGTGCGGATGCGCACCGGCACCGGCCCGACCTCCTCCTCGAGGACGATGCGCGTGTCGCCGCGCGCCTCGAGGCGGATCGCCCCGGTCGCGGCGAGGGCGTGCGCCGTCCCCACCGTCGGGTGCCCGGCGAACGGGACCTCGCCCCCCGGCGTGAAGATCCGGACGCGGCGCGTGTGCGCGGCGTCGCGCGGCGGATAGACGAACGTCGTCTCCGAGTAGTTGAACTCGCGTGCGATCGGCAGGAGGTGGTCCTCCCGGATGCCGCTGGCGTCCGGGAAGATCGCGAGCTGGTTGCCGCCGAAGATCGTGTCGGTGAAGACGTCGGCCGTCAGGTATCGATGGTCGGGCATTGGCTCCATGTCGTCGCTCGGGATGCGGAAGGTGCGGGGCTTCGGGCTCCCGATTCAAGCCTGCGGATCACGCCGCCGGGGTGTTCTTGCACGCGGCGCCCGCCGGGGCTATGTCAGATGCCGTCCGTCACCCCCGGCGCGCGGTGCGCGCGCCCCACCCGATCCGCCGGTCGAGCCGCATGAGCGCTCTCTCGCCGCGAGGCCTCGCCTCGCTCGCTCCCTCCCTCCTCGTCGCCCTCGCCGTCGCCGGCGCCGCGCACGCCCAGACCCCGCGCTCGGCCGCGCAGGCACGCGCCTCCCTCGACCCGCCTGCGTCCGCGGAAGAAACGCGCGACTCCGCCGCCGTGCCGCAGACCTTCGACTGGTGGACGAGCCGGCCGATCCCCGCGACGACGCCGTGGGGGCAGCCGGTGGATACGGCGAGCACGCGGCTGATCCGCTCGTGGACGACGATGCCGGAGTACACGACGTCGCTCGTCGACCACCTCCCGGAGGACGCGCGCGTCGTCTCGCCGACCGACCACTTCGGACACCCGATCGGCAAGCCCGGCGTGCTCCACACGGTGGACGAGATCCACGGCTACTTCGCCGCGCTCGCCGCGAGCACGCCGCGCGTGCGCGTCGAGCGGCTCGGCGAGACGGAGGAGGGGAACCATCTCGCGCTCGTGCAGGTCGGGAGCGAGGCGAACCTCGCGCGCCTCGATGCGGTGAAGCAGGGGATGCGCGCCCTCGCCGACCCGCGCGCGGCCGACAGCGCCGCCGCGGCGCGCCTCGTCGCCGAGCTCCCCGTCGTCTACACGTTCTACGCGGGGCTGCACTCGACGGAGACGGGGCCGCCGGAGATGGTGATGGAGCTCGCCTACCGTCTCGCCGTGTCCGACGACCCGACGATCCGCACGATCCGCGACTCCGTCGTCGTCTTCATCATCCCCGTCGCCGAGCCCGATGGACGCAACCGCGTCGTCGACTGGCACCGCCGCCACAACGCGAACGTCACGTCGTACGAGGACCGGGTTCCCGGCCCGCCGTACTGGGGGACGTACATCTTCCACGACAACAACCGCGACGGCATCCAGCTCTCGGCGCGGCTGACGCAGGAGGCGGTGAAGCTCTTCGAGGAGTGGAAGTACCCGATCGGGCACGACCTCCACGAGTCGGTGCCCTATCTGTACGTCTCGACGGGGACGGGGCCGTACAACCGCGAGCTCGACCCGATCGCGATCTCCGAGTGGCAGTGGATGTCGAACTGGGAGGTCACCGACCTCACCGCGCGCGGCCTCCCCGGCGTCTGGACGCACGGCTTCTACGACGGCTGGTATCCGGGCTACCTCCTGTGGGTCACGAACACGCGCAACGCCGTCGGCCGCTTCTACGAGACGTTCGGCAACAGCATCCCGGCGACGGTGAAGCGCGAGCTCGGGGCGCGGCAGACGGGGATCGAGTGGTACCGGCCGAGCCCGCCGCGGAAGGAGACGCTCTGGTCGATGCGCAACAACACGAACTACATGCAGAGCGGCGCGCTCTCCGTCCTCGGGCTCGCGGCGCAGCACCGGACGCGCATTCTCTCGCAGTACCGCGAGAAGGCGCTCCACGCGGTCGAGCGCGGCCGCACGGAGGCGCCGCACGCCTACGTCGTCCCCGTCGCGCAGCCCCGCCGCGCCGACGCCGGGTACATGGTGGACCTCCTCCGCCGCCAGGGGATCGAGGTGCACCGCGCCGAGCGCGCGGGGACGTTCGGCACGACCGCCGTCGCCGCGGGGGACTTCGTCGTCCGCATGGACCAGCCGTACCGCAACTTCGTGAAGATGCTGATGGACGTGCAGCGCTTCCCGGAGAACGCGCCGCGCCCCTACGACGACGTCGCGTGGACCTTCCCCTACATGTTCAACGTCGAGGTGCGCGCGGTGGCCGACAGCGCCGTGCTGCGCGCGCCGATGCGCCCGGTGGCCGACTCGGTGACGATCGCCGGGAGCCTGACGACGGCGCGGCGCGCGGCGTGGTGGGTCGTCGCGCCGGAGGCATCGGCGCACGCGGTGCGGGCGCGCTATGCGCTGCGCGACGTCGCCGTCTTCGCCGCCGAGGAGAGTCTCACCGTCGCCGGCCGCACCCTTCCCCCGGGCGCGTGGCTCGTCGAGATGTCGCGCGTCGGCCAGGCGCGGATGGACTCGCTCGCGCGCGCCCACGGGCTCGTCGTCCTCGCCGCGCCGGCGAGCGCGGTGGAGCGCGTCGCGCGGCACGAGATGAACCTCCCGCGCATCGCCCTCCTCCACTCCTGGCGCAACACGCAGGACGAGGGGTGGGCGCGCTTCACGCTCGAGCGGATGGGAATCCCCTACACGTACATCGGCGAGGACAAGCTGCGCACCGGGACGACGCTCGCCGGCCGCTTCGACGTCGTGCTCTTCCCCTCGCAGGGCGCGAATGCCGGGGCGAAGCAGATCCTCCAGGGGGTGGACCCGAAGTTCTCGCCGCTGCCGTACACGAGGACGGCGGAGTTCCCGACGCACGGCTATCCCGATTCGACGTCGGACATGACGGGCGGGATGGGCTACGAGGGGCTCGCCGCGCTGCGCGACTTCGTGCAGCAGGGCGGCACGCTCGTCACGCTCGGCTCGGCGAGCACTGTCCCCGTGGAGCTCGGGCTGCTGCGCGACGTCTCGCGCGAGTCGCCGCGCAACCTCTTCGTGCCCGGCTCGATCGTGCGCGGGCGGGTCGCGCAGGCGAAGTCCCCGATCGTCTACGGCTACGACGCGGCAGTGCCGCTCTACCACCGCTTCGGTCCCTACTTCGAGCTCCCCGACCGGCTGAAGGGGAACGTCGTGATGCGCTACGCGAAGGCGGACTCGGTCTTCATGAGCGGGCTCGTGCAGCATCCGGAGGAGCTCGCCGAGAAGCCGGCGGTCGTCGCACTTCCGACGGGGAAGGGGACGGTCGTCCTCTTCGGCTTCAACCCGCTGCACCGGTACCAGTCGTTCGGGAACTTCGCCCTCGTCTGGAACGCGATCATGCACTGGAACGACCTGCGGGTCGGGCTTCCTCGTGAGGGCGAGGCGGCGGTGGCGGACGGCCACTGAGCGCGCGGGTCGGCGCGGCGGGTAGAGGCGGCAGCCGGGCGGCGGGAGACGTTGTTCCCGTCGCCCGGCTCCTTCGTCCTCCGTACGACCTCTTGCCCACTCGATGCTCCCTCCCGACATCGCCCTCGCTCGTCGCGCGGCCGTCCGATCGCTGCTCTGGATCGCCCTGATCGTCGCCTGGATGCTCGTCCAGAGCGGGCGGGCCGTGGATGCCTTCCTCGCGGCGTGGCTCCCGCTGCTCGTCTTCCTCGTGCTGCCCCACGTCCTCGCGGCGCTCTCGTTGCGCGCCCGCGCGGGGACGGGCGCGCTCGCCGTCGCCGTCACGGCGAGCCTGCACCTCGTGCTCCCGTTCGTCTTCTACCTCCTCCGCGGGCGCACCGGAGAGGAGGCGGCCTTCTTCGGGATCGAGATCGTCTCGTTCCTGATCGTGCTCAACCTGGCGGTCCTCCTCTACCTCGCGCTCTTCCTCCCGGAGCAGTGGCGGCTGCTCCGCCACGCCGTCTCGGCGGCGCGCGCGCGTCCGGATCCGGTGGCGGGACGCGTGCTCGCGATCGGTGTCACCGCGGCGCTCGTCCTGACGACGGCATGGAGTGCCTTCGCGGTCGGGACGGATGTCCCCCCGGCGCTCGCCACCGCCGAGCAGGCGACGCGTCGCGGCGGGTACTCGCGCCACAACGCGATCGTCGACATGCAGGCGGCGCACACCTGCCTGTGGGCGCGAGCGGGCGTCGGTGCCGCGAACGGCTTCCCCGCCACGCTCGAGGAGGCGACGCGCACCTGCCCCGAGTGGGCCAGCGCGCAGAAGGCCGACTGGCAGCGCGACTTCGAGCTGACGTACCACCCGGGACGTCCCGGCGCGGATGGGCGACGCACGACCTTCGCGATCACGGTGCGCCAGCTCGCCTCGTCGTGGAGCCCGTACGAGACGTTCTTCATGGACGAGGGCGGAATCATCCGACGCGCCTCGACACGGCGCGCCGGCCAGATCGCGAGCGACACGACGAGCGAGCTCGAGTACCGCGCACCGCTCGACGTGCTCGTGCGGCTGCGCGACTCCCTCGTCGCCTATCGCGCGCGCACCCCGGCGCGGCGCCTCCCACCGCGCATCCTCGGCTGGGGACAGGCCGACAGCGCGACGATCGACGATCTCGTCGTCCGTCACCCCGACATCGAGTACGGACGGACGGAGACGGACGGGTCGATCGTGCTGAGCCGGGGGACGATCCTGATCAGGGCGACGCCGGGGGACACGGGCGCGCTCGGCTTCACCGTCGCGTATCGGCCCCCGCACCTGACGCGGCGCTACCTGCTCGACGCGAACAACTGGTTCCGCGGCACCGGCGAGCCGCGCCACGCGACGGAGCAGGATCCGCTGGTGACGGAGCTCGAGATGGGCCCCGCGTTCGAGCAGCCCGGCCGGCGGCGCGGAGCGCGGTAGCCGCGCCGCTCGTCCGCTACTCCTCCGCCATGAACGGATAGCGGAAGTCCGTCGGCGGACTGAACGTCTCCTTGATGTTCCGCGCGCTCACCCAGCGCACGAGGTTCAGCTTCGAGCCGGCCTTGTCGTTGGTGCCCGAGCCGCGCGCGCCGCCGAACGGCTGCTGCCCGACGACCGCGCCCGTCGGCTTGTCGTTGACGTAGAAGTTTCCGGCCGCGTTGCGCAGCGCGATCGCGGCCTGCTTCACCGCCCTGCGCTCCGTCGAGAAGACGGCGCCGGTGAGCGCGTACGGCGACGTCTCGTCGACGACCTTGAGCGTCTCGGCCCACTTCGCGTCGTCGTAGACGTGCGCCGTGACCACGGGGCCGAAGATCTCCTCGCAGAGGAGGCGGTACCCCGGGTCGCGCGTCTCGACGAGCGTCGGCTCGATGAACCACCCGTCGTCGCCGCGCGCCACGCCGCCGCTGACGACGGTCGCGTTCCGCGTCGCGTCGTCGAGGTACTCGGAGATCTTGCCGAACGCCTTCTCGTCGATCACCGCGCCCATGAAGTTGCGGAAGTCGCGCGGGTCGCCCATGCGGAACGCCTGCAGCATCGCGACGACGCGCTCCTTCACCTCGGGCCAGAGCGACTTCGGGACGTAGACGCGGCTCGCCGCCGAGCACTTCTGCCCCTGGTACTCGAAGCCGCCGCGGGCGATCGCGACCGCGAGCGCCTCGACGTCCGCGGACGGGTGCGCGACGATGAAGTCCTTGCCGCCCGTCTCGCCAACGATGCGTGGGTACGAGCGGTAGCTCCCCATGCTGCTCCCGATCGTCTTCCACATCGAGTTGAAGACGCCGGTGCTCCCCGTGAAGTGGACGCCGGCGAGGTCGCGGTGGGCGAGGAGCTGGTCGGAGATCGCCTTCGCGTCGCCGGGCACGAGGTTGATGACGCCCGGCGGGAGGCCGGCCGCCTCGAGCAGCCTCATGAGGTAGTACGCCGAGAGCATCGCGCTCCCCGCCGGCTTCCAGATCACCGTGTTCCCCATCAGCGCGGGCGCGGTCGGGAGGTTGCCGGCGATCGAGGTGAAGTTGAACGGCGTCACCGCGTAGACGAATCCCTCGAGCGGCCGGTAGTCGAGCTGGTTCCACATCGTCCGGTCGCTGAGCGGCTGCTCGTCGTAGAGCTCCTGCGCGTAGGCGGGGTTGAAGCGCCAGAAGTCGATGAGCTCGCACGCGGCGTCGATCTCCGCCTGGTGCGCGGTCTTCGACTGGCCGAGCATCGTTGCCGCGTTGAGCGTCTGCCGCCAGGTCGTGGCGAGGAGTTCGGCGGCCTTGAGGAAGACCGCGGCGCGGTCCTCCCACGGCCAGTTCGCCCACTCGAAGGCGGCCTCGCGGCTCGCGCGGATCGCGCGCTCCACGTCGGCCGGACGCGCGCGGTGCCAGTCGGCGAGGACGTGCGAGTGCGCGTGCGGCATGACGGCGTGCGCCGTGTCGCCGGTGCGGAGCTCCTCGCCGCCGATGATGAGCGGGATCTCGATGCGCTCCTTCGCCATCGCGTCGAGCCGCGCCTTCAGCTCGGCGCGCTCGGGGGAGCCGGGCGCGTACCCCTTCACCGGCTCGTTGACGGGGCGCGGGACGCGGCGGTTGCCGCTGAAGCCGGACATCCCCGCGTGCTCGGGGACGGGCGTCGGCGTGACGTTGGCCCGCTCGCTCTCCGAGGGGCGGCGGGATTCGGCGGCGCTCGGCCGGTTGGCGACGGGAGCGGACATGCTGGTCTCGGGTTGGGGGTGCTCGTCGGAAGATAGCAAGGGACGGGGGACCAACTGCAGGGACCGGGGACCGGGGACCAGGGACCAGGGGCAGGGACCAGGGGCAGGGACCAGGGCCAGGGACCAGAGAACTGCTCATCGCCTGGTCCCCAAGTCTGGTCCCCAAGTCTGGTCCCCGAGTCTGGTCCCCGAGTCTGGTCCCCGAGTCTGGTCTCTGAGCCATCCCCGCTTCATCCCCACCGCCCCCCGCACTATTCTCCGTTCATGCGTTCGCTCCGCCCCGCCGCGCTGCTCGCCGCCGTCGTCGGCCTCGCCTGTGCCTCGCCTCCCGTCGAGTGGGGAGAGGCCGTCGTGCTCGACGCGCTGCCGGCCATCGGGGCGTCGCGCCTCGGCGAGGGCGACGCGCCGCGCTTCGCCGACGCCGCGACGGCGCCGACGCAGCCGCGCACGGCGTGCGCGGAGTCGGTGCGCATCGCGAGCGGCGCCGGGGACGAGCGCTACGCCGTCTGGTGGGCGTTGCGCGAGGACTCGAGCGCGGCGCTCCTCGGCGCGCGCTCCGGCGATGGCGGCGAGACGTGGGACGACCCCGTCCCCGTCGACACCCTCGACCGCTCGCACCGCGGGTGCGCGCGGCCGGCGCCGTCGATCGCCGTCGATTCGGCGACGGGATACGTGCACGTCGCCTACTGGCTCGAGGCGCCGGAGGGGGCGGGGATCTTCTTCTCCCATTCGATGGAGCCGGACCCGCTCTTCTTCCACGCGCCGGTCGTCATCGTGTACGGGGACCGTCCCGCCCAGACCGCGATCGCCGCGGAGCGCAGCATCGTCGCCGTCGCCTATCAGGACCCGAACGCGCGCGTCGCCCGCATCGCGATGCACGTGTCGCGGAGCGACGGCCACATCTTCGAGCACCGCATTCCGCCGCTGACGCCGTCCGCGGAGTCGGCCTTCGCGCCCCGCGTCGCGATCCACGGGCGGCGCGTCGCCCTCGCCTGGCGGGGGGAGCTTCGGCGGTCGGGTGCGGTCGAGCGCTCGGCGGCGTATCTTCGCACGGGCAGACTGCGCTGAGACGCACCCCGCGGGGCGGACGCCCCGCGGCTCCCACCCGGACGATCACGAGATGCGCGTACTCGTTGCCGACGACGTCGAGCTGATCCGGTTGCTGCACGAGGCGGTGCTGCGGGAGATGGGGCACGACCCCGTCCTCGCGACCGACGGCGAGGAGGCGTGGGCGGCGTACGAGCGCGAGCCGTGCCCGCTCGTCCTCGTGGACTGGCAGATGCCGCGGCTCGACGGCCTCGAGCTGACGCGCCGCATCCGCGCCGCGCCCGGCGGCGATCGCGTCTTCGTCCTCGTCGTCACCGCCCGCGACGGCACCGACGACCTGAACGAGGTGCTCGACGCGGGCGCGGACGACTATCTCTCGAAGCCGGTGACGCCCGAGCAGCTGCGCGCCCGCCTGACGATCGCCGAGCGGCGCATGGCCGTGGACGAGGCGCGCCGCCGCGCCGAGGAGGCGCTGGCGAAGGCGCAGTGGCTCGCCGGGATCGGCCAGACATCGCTCGCGCTGCAGCACGAGATCAACAATCCGCTGGCCGCGCTCCTCGCGCACGCCGAGCTGCTCCGCGACGCGCCGGGCATCGGCGGCACGGAGAAGGAGCAGCTCGACGTGATCGCGCGCCAGGCCCGCCGGATCGCCGACGTCGTCAGCCGGCTGCGGCAGCTGCAGGCGCCGCGGGCGGTGGACTACGTCGCGGGGGCGAAGATGCTCGATCTCGGGGAAGGATCGGGGTGAGCGGCGGGGGACGTCGGCCGCCGCCGGCGACCGAGGCGAGGAGGTCGGAGCGGCGCTGAGCGCTCGGCGTCGTCACGCTCCCGCCCAGCTCTCCCCGTCGCGCTCCCGCCGCCGCCCCCCGAGCAACCATCCGCCCGGCCTCGCCTCACACACTCTCTCCGCGCACCATGCTCCTCGGCTCCCACACGATCGACACGGGCGGCATCGCGATGGCGGTGCGGCGGGCGGGGCGCGCGCGCATGAGCGCGCTCCAGATCTTCACCGCGATCCCGAAGTACTACAACGAGAAGGTCGGCGTGCGGCCGGAGCGCGCGGCGGCGTTCCGCGCGGCGCTCGAGGAGACGGGGATCGCGCCGTCCGCCGTCCTCGCGCACGCGGCCTACGTCCTCAACGTCGCCACCCCCGACGAGGCGAAGTGGACGCGGGCGAGCAGCGGCCTCGCGAAGGAGCTCGAGCGCGGCGAGACGCTCGGCATCCTCGGCGTCTGCTTCCACCCGGGCGCGGCGACCGACGGCGACCGGTCGGCCGCGGCGCAGCGCATCGCGCTGGCGATCACGCAGGCGCTCGAGAGCGTCCCCGGGCGGGCGCGGCTTCTCGTCGAGAACACCGCCGGCGCGGGGAACACGATGGGACGCACGCCGCTCGAGATCGCCGAGATCCTCGCGCACGTTCCCGACGCGCTGCGCGCGCGCACCGGGTACGGGCTCGACACCTGCCACCTCTTCTCCTCGGGCTACGATCTCGGCTCCTCCCGCGAATCGCTCGTCGCCGTGCTCGACGAGTTCGAGACGACGATCGGCGAGCGTCCGTCCTTCTTCCACCTCAACGACAGCGAGGGGGAGCGGGGCTCGAACCGCGACCGCCACGCGCTCGTCGGCGAGGGACGGATCGGCGTCGAGCCCTTCCGCTGGCTCCTGCACGACCCGCGCACGAGCGGCGTGCCCCTCCTCCTCGAGACGCCGCAGAAGCATCCCGAGATCGCCGAGGACGACGCGACGCCGGATCCGTGGGATGTGAGGATGGTCACGCTGCTGCGGGAGCTGGCGGCGTAGGTCAGCGCGCTCGGCGCTCGGCGCTCGGCGCTCGGCGCTCGGCGCTCGGCGGGGCGGCGGGGCGGCGGGGCCGGCGCACGTGGTTCGGCTCGTCGGCGGGACGACTCCGCCTGTTGGCCGTGTGTTTCAGGCGGAGGGCGCGGAGATCCGCGGAGCAAGGCGTCGTGCGCGGGTCGGGTCCGTCTCGCCACGAGGCGTGAATGCTTTGTGGAACGGCTCGTCGCTCACGCCGCCGCGCGCCGGAGCACGAGTGCATCCAGGCGCACCCTCCAAGGATTCATCGGTCCTGCCACGACGGTCTCTCGCGCCTCGTGGAGCGATCCGCGTCATCCGCTGAATCCGCGAAGTCCGCGGTTCACCCTCGTCGGTGGAGCGTCCCGAGCGGCTGTCGTCGCGGCGTTGCTCGCGTCTCGCCCCCCGTCGGTGTGGTCGCCCCGAGCGGCCCTTGCCACGGTCGCCGGGCTCCGCTCCGGTCGGCGCTCCCGTCCCGCCGAGCGCCGAGCACCCGGTCTCCAGAGGGAAATCGGCCATTCTTCAGAGTGAAGAAAGTGTGGCGTACCTATTGCGCGAGGGAGAAGCCACTGTAGTTTGTGGCCCGTCGGAGAGGTGTTGCTTCGCGAATTTCCACCTGCCGTCACCCATCAGGAGATCACCGCATGGCCACCAAGAAGAAGGGCGCCAAGAAGGCGTCCGCGAAGAAGGCTGGGGCGAGGAAGAAGGGCGCCGCGAAGAGGAAGACCGTCACGAGGAAGAAGGCCGCGAAGAAGACGCGTGCCAAGCGCACCCCGAACGCGGCGTTCATGAAGCCGATGCAGCCGGATGCGGCCCTCTCCGCCGTCGTCGGGTCGAGCCCGATGCCGCGCACCGAGGTGACGAAGAAGATCTGGCAGTACATCAAGCGGAAGGGGCTCCAGGATGCGAAGGAGCGCCGCATGATCAACGCCGACGACAACCTCCGACCCGTCTTCGGCGGCAAGAGCAAGGTCTCGATGTTCGAGATGACGAAGCTCGTCAACAAGCATCTGAAGAACCCCTGAGATAGGCTCCGGCACTCGACGGACGCGGCGCAGGGCCGCGTGACGGGGGCGCGTCCAACGGGCGCGCCCCCGTCGGCATCCGAGGTCCGCCGCGGCGCGGAACACGGGCGCGCCCTTGCCGTAGGATGCGTGCGCGCCCGAGATTCCGTCGTCCGCCTCTTCCCCCTCCTCTCCTCCCGCCGCAGTGGCCGCGAAGCGACGCTCTCCGTCCTCTCCCTCCCCCGCATCCGGCGCCAGGTCCGGCGGAGCGGTCGCCGCCGCCAAGGGCAGGACGCGCGGCGCCGCGCAGCCCGCCGGGTGGCACGGCACGTGGGAGTTCACGAAGTCGATCCTCGGCGCGATCGCGATCTTCCTCGTCGTCCGCGCCTTCCTCGTCGAGGCCTACCGCATCCCCTCGGGGAGCATGGAGCCGACGCTCCTCGTCGGCGACTGGCTGTTCGTCAACAAGCTCGCCTACGGGCCGCACGTCCCCTTCACGAGCATCAGCCTGCCGGGGTACGACGAGCCCGAGCGCGGCGAGGTGATCGTCTTCGTCTCTCCGTACCAGGCCGACGAGGCGCGCATCGGCAAGGATCCGACGCCGACGCTCGTCAAGCGTCTCGTCGGCGTGCCGGGCGACACGCTGCACATGCGCGGCGGCGTGCTGCACCTGAACGGCGTCCCGCAGCCGCAGAGCGCCGCGTTCGCCGGGAACATCGTCGGCAGGCCGGACGCGGTGGACCCGCTCTTCGACTGGATGAAGCCGCTCGGGCTGCGCGAGTCGCGCTTCGGCGCGGCGCCCGCGCAGCCGACGCACGGGGACTGGGGGCCGTTCGTCGTTCCGCCGGAGCGCTACTTCATGCTCGGCGACAATCGCTACCAGTCGAAGGACAGCCGCTACTGGGGGCTCGTGCCGCGCGAGAACGTGCGCGGCCGCCCGCTGTTCATCTACTTCTCGATCGACTGGCCGCGAAAGGACATCCGCTGGAGCCGCATCGGCGACTGGGTCCGCTAGGCACGAGCCTCGCAACGCGCGCCGGCGACGACACGCGCCGAGCGCCGAGGCCGACTGCCGAGCGCCGAGCGCCGAGTGCCTGCCTGAAACCCGGAGATGCCCATGCCTCGAACGATGCTCGCCGCCGCCGCCGCCGCCGCCGCGCTCCTCGCCTGCGGCGGAAGCGACGAGGCCGCCGACACGACGGCCGCTCGCGATGCCGCCCCCGACCCGTGCGCCGACGCGTCGACGCAGGTCTCGCCCGCCGGGATCGGGCCGCTGCGCATCGGCGAGCGCGTCGGCGCGCTCCCGCCATCCTGCGGCGCGCGCGACACGACGTTCACGCTCGGCGAGGGAATCATGGAGACGGGGAGCGTCGTCTCGATCGGCGGCGCGCCCGTGCTCGCGATGACCTCGGGGAGCGCCGAGGGCGTCGTCAGCCGCATCATCGTCGAGGACCCCGCCTTCCGCACCGAGCTCGGCGTCGGCGTCGGCAGCACCGTCGCCGACCTCCGCCGCGCGCAGGGGCGGATCTGCGCGTTCGAGGGGGAGGGGAACACCGTCGTCCAGGCGGCGTCGATGCCCGGCGTCTCCTTCCAGATCGGCTGGAGCTCGGCCGACGCCCCCGACGAGCTGCTCAACGAGGTCTTCGGCGGCGCGGAGCCGAGCGCGGCGATCGACACCGCGCGCATCACGACGCTGTGGATCTTCGAGAACCGGTCGGCGTGCGGCGGGTCGTGAGGCGCGCGCGCCGCGCCGGCGCGCTCGCCCTCCTCGTCCTCCCTGCCGCGCTCCCGGCCCAGGGTGCCGTCCGCACCGACACGCTCTGGTCGCAGGCGCTCGGCACGCACAAGGCGGTCGTCGTCTACCTCCCGCCGACGTACGCGCGCGACACGGCGCGCCGCTTTCCGGTCGCGTACTACCTCCACGGCCACTGGGGCGCCGAGACCGACTGGACACGGCAGGGCGCGCTCGCCGCGACGATGGACTCGCTCGCCGCCGCGGGCGGGCCCGAGATGATCGTCGTCATGCCCGATGGCGACGACGGGTGGTACACGACGTGGAACTCGCTCGGCCGGTATCGCGCGTGCATGGACGGTCCGTCGCCCGGGCCGCACGCCGAGCCGCGAGGGAGCTACTGCGTCCCGTGGCCGAAGTACGACGACTACGTCGCGCGCGACATCGTCGCCTTCGTGGACTCGACCTACCGCACGCTCGCCGAGCGCGGGCGCCGCGGAATCGCGGGGCTGAGCATGGGCGGCTACGGCGCGATCACCCTCGCCCTCGCCTACCCGGACGTCTTCTCCGCGGCGTGGAGCCACTCCGGCTTCCTCGCGCCGCTCCTCCTCGACAGCGCCGGCACGGCGCGCGAGGCGCGCTCCGTCGAAGAGCTGCGCGACCGGCGGCGCGGCACCTGGTACTCGCTCGGTCCCGCGTTCGGCGAGGACACGATCGGCTGGCGTGCGCGCGACCCCGTGACGCTCCTCCGCCGCGCGCGCGCGCGCGGCGCGCCGTTGCCCGCGCTCGGCCTCGACGTCGGCCGCGACGACTACCTGCTCGCGCACAGCCGCGCCTTCGCCCGCGCCCTCGACTCGCTCGGCGTGCCCCACGAGTACGCGGAGTACCCCGGGCGGCACGACTGGGCGTATTGGCGCGCGCACCTCCCCGAGAGCGCCGCCTGGCTCGCCCGCCGCATCGCCGCGCCCTGACCACCGCCGCTCTGTCGCGGCGGGCCTCCCGCCCCTAGGTTAGCGCATGCCCTCCTTCTTCCCCCGCCACACGGTCGCCTGGAAGCTCGAGGAGCCGTCGGCGATTCGGCGCCTGACGCTCTCGCTCGTCGAGATGGCGGTGCTGACGGGGATCGTCGTGCGCCTCCTCCGCTCCCTCGCGCTGAGCGACACCGAGGGCTCAAACCTCCTCGTCCTCGTCGGGATGTTCGGCCTCGCGCTGACGGTGCTCTGCGGAATGCTCACGCTGCACCTCGGCAACTACACGCTGCACCAGTGGCTCTGGCGCGCCCCCGCCTTCGCGGGGATCGAGGCAGCGACGGAGATGGCGGTGAGCCTCGCCCTCATCGCGCTGCGTCGCGAGCCGCTCGGCAGCGGTCGCGCCGAGTTCGGCGACTGGCCGGGGATGCTCGCCGACACGCTCATCACCCGCTTCGTCACGGTGGTGGTCTTCGCGATGCTCCTCGCCGGCGTCGTGCAGCTCGTGCGCTGGGCGCTGCTCAAGCACGAGCACCGCGACCATACCGCGGTCGCGATCCATCACGACCACCAGCGCCGGCAGGGCGTCCCCACTCCGCCGGAAGGTTGACGGCGCTCCCACGCGCGCCCGCGCCGCACGTTCCACCCGCCGCTCTCCACCCTCCGCGCACCGCGTCCGATGCGTCGATCCCTCGTCGTCCTCGCCCTCACGCCGCTGGCGGCGGCCGCGCTCGCCGCACCGGCCCGCGCGCAGGAGCGCCCCTTCGGCACGCTGCGCGAGCAGGCCGCCGTGCAGCAGCAGTGGCTCGCCCGGCGGCTCGAGACCGTGCTCCCCGAGCTGATGCGGAAGCACGGCGTCACGACGTGGGTCGTGCCGATGCGCGAGTACAACGAGGATCCCGTCTTCTCCTCCCTCGTCGCACCGACGACGTTCGCCGCGCGGCGCCGGACGATCTACGTGTTCCACGATCGGTGCGCAGGGGAAACGGCCGGCGCTCGGCCCTCGGCCCTCGGCGCTCGGCCGGCGGGCGCCGACCCGGCGGACGCACGCCCCTCCGCTCGCGACCCGCTCTCCTGCATCGAGCGCCTCGCCCTCGGCGGCACCTCGCAGGGCGGCCTCTACGAGGCGGTGCGCGCGACGAAGACGGTCGAGGCGGACGTCCGCGGTCGTCAGGCGGAGCTCTGGGGGGACGAGCAGTGGCAGGTCCTGCGGAAGGTGCTCGAGGAGCGGGACCCGCCGCGCATCGCGATCGACGTCTCGTCCGACTTCGCCTTCGGCGACGGTCTCTCGGCCGGCGAGCTCGAGGGGATGAAGCGTGGGATCGGCGAGCGGCTCGCCGCGCGGCTCGTCCCGGCCGGCCTCCTCCCCGTCGAGCTCATCGCCCGGCGCCTGCCCGAGGAGGAGGCGACGTTCGCGGAGATGAACCGCCTCGCCTGGGAGATCATCCGCACCGCCTTCTCCCGCGCGGTGATCACGCCGGGGACGACGCGGACGGACGACGTCGTCTGGTGGATGCGCCAGCGCGTCAACGACCTCGGGCTCGGCTCCTGGTTCCAGCCGAGCATCGACGTGCAGCGGCGGGGCGTCTCCGCCTCCGAGCTCGGAGAGAATCCCGTGATCCTGCCGGGCGATGTGCTGCACTGCGACTTCGGCCTCGTCGCGATGCGCCTCACGACGGACACGCAGCACATGGCCTACGTGCCGCGCGAGGGCGAGTCGTCCGCGCCGGCGGGGCTCGAGCGGGCGTTCGCCGCAGGGAACCGCCTCCAGGACATCGTCGTCGAGGAGCTGCGCCCCGGGCGCACCGGGAACGAGATCCTCGCCGCGGCGCGCGCGCGCATGGCGCGCGAGGGGATCGACGGCACGATCTACTCGCACCCGATCGGCATGCACGGGCACGGCGCGGGTCCGCTGGTCGGGCTCTGGGACTACCAGGACGGGGTGCCCGGGCGCGGCGACGCCCCGGTGCTCGCCGGGATGTGGTACTCCATCGAGCTCCAGGCGACGTCGCCCGTGGCCGAGTGGGACGGGCAGCGCGTGCGGATGGCGCTGGAGGAGGACGTCATCGTGGATGCGACGGGACGCGTGCGCTGGGCGCACGCCCGCCAGACATCGCTCCACCTCGTGCGCTGACGGCGCGCGCACGCCGGGCCGCCGTTCACCATCCCACCGCCGATCCGCGCCGATGCTCCAGTCCACCCTCCTCACGGACTCGCTCGCCGCGCTCGCCCGCGACTCGGCGCGCGCGCGGCTGCTCGAGGGCGGCACGGACCTGCGCTACTTCCCCGAGGCGTGGTTCTTCCTCGGCGTCGCCGTCTCGATCTTCGCCTGGTGCTGGCGGACGTGGAAGGACCTGCACGGCGCGGCGCCGGGGAGCCCGGACGTGCTTCCCGCCGCCGCGCGCCCCGCGTTTCCGCCCGGCGACGCGCTGCACTGCCCCGCGTGCGACGGCGTCGTCGGCGACACGCGCGCGCCGCTCGGCTATCTCACGGTGTGCCCGGCGTGCGGCCGCCCGATCTCGGTGCTCGTCGTGGACGGCGCGCGGCGCGTCGTCGTGCGGGAGGAGTGAGCGAGGGGGGGCGTCGTGCGCCCGCGCGGCCGCTGCGTCCCGGCGCCCAGTGCCGGGCGCCGTGCGCGGGCCGTACATTCCCCGCATGCGCATCAACAACAAGCAGTTGATCGTCGTCGGCGACCGCGTGCTCGTGCGCGCCGAGGAGGGGGACGATCGCACGAAGGTGGGCCTCTATCTGCCGCCGACCGCGGTGGACAGCCAGGCCGTGCAGGGCGGGCGCATCGTGGCCACGGGGCCCGGGCTGCCGATGCCCGATCTCGCGCCGAACAACAGCGACGAGCCGTGGCGAACTCCGACGCGCGAGACGCGCTTCGTCCCGATGCAGGCCCGCACCGGCGACTTCGCGCTCTTCTTTCGCAAGGCCGCCGTCGAGATCACGTTCGAGCAGGAGCACTACCTCGTCGTCCCGCAGACCGCGATCCTCGCGCTCGTGCGGGAGGCGGACGAGGAGTACTAGCGGTCCGGCGCACGCGCTCGAGGTCGGCACGGGATCGCCGATGCGTCGCGCACTCCTGCCCCTCGCGCCCGGGCTGGCCCCGACCGTGCACCGAGCCACACTCGCTATTCCACACGAGGAGCCACACCGATGTACGACGAACGATTCGTCACCCCCATGCGCCAGGAGCTCACCCGCCTCGGCGTCGAGGAGATGCGGACGCCGGAGGAGGTGGACGCGAAGCTGAAGGACGCGCCGGGCACGACGCTGGTGGTCGTGAACTCCGTCTGCGGGTGCGCCGCGCGCAACGCGCGCCCCGCCGTCGCCGACGCCCTCCGGCACTCGTCGCGCCCCGACCACCTGACGACCGTCTTCGCCGGCCAGGACGCGGCCGCGACGCAACGCGCGCGAGGCTATTTCACGGGCTATCCGCCCTCCTCGCCGCAGATCGCCCTCCTGAAGGACGGCAAGCTCGTCTTCATGCTCGAGCGCCATCAGATCGAGGGGCGCTCGGCGGGGGAGATCGCGCAGGATCTCGTGCGCGCCTTCGACACGCACTGCGCGACGGCGCCGACGCGCTGAGCCGCCCGAGCGAGCGCCTGACGCCTGCCGCGGCGTGATTCGACGCGGGCCGGTCCACGTGGACCGGCCCGCGTCGTTTTCGTGCCAGCGCGCCGCCGAGCGCCGAGTGCCGAGCGCCGAGCGCCGCCCTCCCCGCGCACCGAACCATCCCGCCCCACCCGGCATGCGCCGTGCACAGAGCCCGGGAGCACGATCGGAGATGCGCATCACACCGATGGGAGGCCTATCATGGAGCGGAACCCGAACGACAACTTCAATCAGGACGCGAACCGCACTGGCGGGTCCTCCGGCGGGCAGTTCGGCGGCAACCAGTACGGCGGCGGTCAGTACGGCTCCCCCGGCGGCTCCCCCGCGGGCTCGACCGGCGGCGCGGGCTCGACCGGCGGCCAGTACGGCGGCGCCGAGTCCGGCTACGGCTCGCAGGGCGGCGGCATGGGCGCCGGCGGCGGGTACGGATCGCAGGGCGGCACGCAGCAGGGCGGTTACGGCGCGCCCGCCGGCGGCGAAGGGCGCATGGACCAGGTGCGCGACAAGGCGTCGGAGCTGCGCAGCCGCGCGGGCGAGTTCGCGGGGACGGTCGGCGAGCGCGCCGGCAACCTGAAGGCGACGCTGGCCGACAAGCTCGAGGCGGGCGCGAACCGGATCCGCGGCCAGGAGCTCGGCGACGGCGCGACGACGGGCGCCTACGGCGGCACGCAGCAGCAGCGCGGCGCTCAGGTGACGACGAAGGTCGCCGGCGGGATGCAGGCGACGGCCGACTGGCTGCGCACGCACGAGATGGACGACCTGCGCACGGGGATCGAGCGCCAGGCGCGCGAGAACCCGGGACGCACGCTGCTCATCGCGCTCGGCGTCGGCTACCTGCTCGGCAAGGCGTTCCGCCGCTAGGGGGACGCGATGGCTGTCGGCCACATGGACGGCGCGCGGTCGATCGGCGCTCTCCTCCGCGACCTCGCGGAGGGGAGTGCGACGATCGTGCGCAACGAGGTTCGCCTCGCGAAGATCGAGATCACCCAGATGCTGCGCGCCCTCGGCGTGGGCACCGGGCTCGTCGCCTCGGGTGGCGTGCTCCTCCTCGTCGGCGGGCTCACCCTCCTGACGGGCGTCATCATGCTGGCCGGCGACCAGTGGCTCGGCGATGCGTACTGGCTCGCCGCGCTGATCGTCACCGCGATCCTCGCGGCGCTCACGTGGTGGTTCGTGTCGAAGGGAAGGCGGGAGCTCTCGCCGGAACGGCTCGCGCCGGATGAGACGGTCGCGACACTCAAGGAGGACAAGGAATGGCTGAAACGACAGCTGACGTCCGGCGCGACATCGAGATGACGCGCGAGCGGATGTCGGACACGATCGCGGAGCTCGAGCGGAAGCTGAACGTGTCGCAGATCGTGCGCGACCATCCGTGGCCGGCGATCGGGCTCGCCGTCGGCGCCGGGCTGCTGCTCAGCGGCTCGGGCTCCGACGTCAAGGCGACCGCGGCGACCGTCGCCGCGACGAAGGGGGCGAGCAGCAAGCTCGGCCCCGCCCTCGACGACATCGTCGCCCGCTTCATGACGGGCGTGACGATGGCGCTCAACGAGCGCGTGGACCACTGGGTGAACGAGGTGAAGGTCGCCATCGGCGCGCCGACGACGCCGCACGATGCCGGACGCCAGTCGCGCGGCTTCGCCGACGCCCCCGTGCGTCCCTCGATGACGTCCGAGCTGCGCGACACCGGGGACTGGGCCGGCAACGCGCCGGGCGGGCAGCGCGCCTACGGCGGCGGCTCCTACGGCACGCAGGGCCCCGATCACTTCCGCGAGCCGCCGCGCGCGGATTGACGACGGGGCGGATGGAGAAAGGGAGCGGGGAGAGCGCGATCGCGCTCTCCCCGCTCCCCGTTTCCGTATGCCCGCCGTTCACCCCGCCATCCGCACCCAGCGCACGAGCTCCCGCATGCTCGGGCGCTTCCCGTACATGAGCATCCCGACGCGGTAGATCCGCGCCGCGAGCCAGACCGCGGCGAGGCACGCCGCGACGAGCGCCGCGAGCGAGGCCGCCAGCTCCCACGTCGGCACCGCGATCAGGCTCAGGCGCAGCGGCATGATGATCGGCGCCGAGAAGGGGACGATCGAGACCACCTGCGCCAGCGTGGACTGCGGGTTCAGCAGCACCGGGTTCAGGAAGATGATCCCGGCGATGAGCAGCATCATCACCGGCTGCGCCGCCTGCTGCGCCTCCTGGTCGGAGTTGACCATCGCCCCGACGGCGGCGAAGAGCGCCGAGTAGAAAATGAAGCCGAGCAGGAAGAAGGCGAGCAGGAGCAGCAGCCCGCCGAAGCCGATCGACGGAAGGTCGAGCGGCGTCACCGGCTGCCCGAAGCGCGCGAGGATCGGCGCGCGGACCTCGAGCAGCAGCCAGCTCGTGATCCCCCACAGCACGAGCTGCGTCAGCCCCACCGCGCCGACGCCGATCACCTTCCCGGCGAGGAGCGTGTCCGTCCGCACGCTCGACATGACGACCTCGGCGACGCGCGTCTGCTTTTCCTCCATCACCCCGCGCAGGACGTTCTGCCCGTAGAGGATGATCGACATGTAGAGGAGGAAGGCGATGCCGAAGGCGAAGATGAAGCCGATGATTCCCGAGCCGCCGCGCCCGCGGTCGGTGATCCGCTCGGCGGGGATGTCGAGGCGCGCCGTGACGAGCGAGTCGACGATCGCGACGTCCACCCCCTCGCGCTCGAGGCGCTGCGCCATCGCCGCCTGCCGCACCGACCGCTCGATGCGGTTCATGTCGAGCATCGACGACGCGTTGCGGCCGGCGTAGCGGCCGGCGACCGGCGCCGCCGTCCCCCCCGTCAGCACGAGGTATCCCGTGTGCTCGTGGGCGATGACCTGCCGCGTGGCGAGCGACTCCGCCTGCGCGATCGCCGACGGCGCGACGGTGCGCACCTCGGGGAGCGACGTCGAGCTCACGGTCACGAGCCGGCTCGCCACCCGGTCGCCGAGCCCGATGTCCGTCGCATCGAGGATCGCGATGTCGGCGACGTTCTTCGACTCCGTGCTTCGCGTCGCGAGCAGCGTCGGGAGGATCATCAGCGCGCCGAAGAGGAGTGGCGCGAAGACCGTCGCGACGATGAACCACTTCGTCCGCACGCGCTCGAGGTACTCGCGCTTCACCACCGTCCAGAGCCTAGCCATGGCCGCGCACCCCCTCCTCGACGCCGGTGGCGCCGACCCGATCCAGGAAGATCCGCTGCAGCGAGGGCTGGACGAGCTCGAAGCGCTCGACCACCGCGCCCGCGTGCACGACGCGGCGCAGCAGCTCCTGCGCATCGGCGCCCTCGGCCAGCTCCACCTCGTAGAAGCGGTGCATGTCGTCCACCTTGTGCACGAGATGCCGGTCGCGCAGCACCGCGCCGACGCCGTCGCCCGCGCTCGACACGGCGAGCGCGACGTGCCGTCCGCCGTGCTCCGCCTTCACCCGCCCGACGGGGCCGTCGAGGACCTTCTCCCCCCGCGCGATGATGCAGACGGCGTCGCACATGCGCTCCGCGTTCTCCATCACGTGCGTGCTGAAGATGACCGTGCGCCCGCGCCGCCGGAGCTCCACGACGGTGTCCTTGAGCGCCTGCGCGTTGACCGGGTCGAGCCCGCTGAACGGCTCGTCGAGGATGACGAGCTCCGGGTCGTGCAGCAGCGTCCCGATGAACTGGACCTTCTGCTGCATCCCGCGCGAGAGCTCGTCCACCTTCGCGAGCCCCCAGTCCTTCTCCGCCGTCCGCAGCGCGAGGCGGTCCAGCCACTCGTCGATCCGCCGGTCGGCCTCCCTGCCGCCCACCCCCTTCAGCTCCGCGAGGAAGCGCAGCAGGCGGCGCACCTGCATCTTGCGGTAGAGGCCTCGCTCCTCGGGGAGGTAGCCGACGCGCGCGCGCACGTCGGGGCCGCCGTTCGGCAGGCCGAGGACGGCGATGCTCCCCTCGTCGGG
>DASUSM010000261.1:0-15352 GCA_036375115.1 Gemmatimonadaceae bacterium
GGCCGCCCGACGTGGGCGGCCGCTTTGCGTCGTGGCCCGCGCCGGCCGGCCCGCCGCCGCCGCTCGTCCTCCGATGCCGGGGCCATCCGAGAGCAGGACCGTGGCGACGAACCAGCCGGCCACCGACATGCTCGAGGAGACGACGGCCGCGGCCGCGGGCAGTCGCCACCGCTCCGGCCGCCGCCACACGAGCGCGATGCCGACGCTTACGTTCGCCCAGACGAGCACCGTGACGATCACGCGCATCCAGCTCGCTTGTGCCATCCCCGCCTCGCTCTTCGCCACGAAGGATACGAGCGTGAGGACGAGGATGAGAGGTGAGAAGGCGAAGAGCGAGACGAGCTCGCGCGGACGGGTTCCCCCGAGGGCCCCGCGCCACCCTTCCTCGCTGATCGCGAGGGCGCCGAGAATGACCGCGGCAAGGAGCGCCAGCGGGGAGAGGAAGAACAGCCATCCCGTCAGGCCGACGAGGAGTTCCACGGCTGGTACGCTCCCGTTTCGGTGAGGACCGGCGACCGGTCGGACGGGCGCGGCTCCGGCCGATCGAATCGATCGTATGCCGATTCGACGAGCGAGAGCGCACCTCGGGAACACGGCGCCGGACGAGGGGCGGCCGAGCCCGGCAGGCGGCGCGGCCGTTCCGTCGTCTCCGACGCCGGCCGGCAGTACATCGAGCGCACCTCGGCACGCGCCGGAGCTTTCACGATCCTCGGTGCCCCCCCATATTGGCGCGTCGGCCCGGACGGCGAGGCTCCTCGCCTGCACGCGCGACGAGGCGGTGCGCGCACGTTCCTCGATCGGCACACGGAGGACGCATGTCACGCGAATCGCACGACGAGCACGCGCACGGTGGCCATTCCACGCACGGACACGCGGCGCACGGACACGGCCCGGTGACGCACGCGCCACCTCGCGACGCGCACGCCGCGTACACGAGCGCCTACGAAGCCGCCGTCCCCGCCGCCGACCGGTCGGTGGTCCGCGTGGACCTCGAGGCGGCGGCGATGGACTGGGAGTTCTCGCCCGGCGTCGTCACGAGCGCCTGGGGCTTCAACGGCCACGTGCCCGGCCCCACCATCGAGGCGCGCGTCGGCGACGTGCTGGAGGTGCATCTCGTGAACCGCCTTCCCGAGCCGACGACCATCCACTGGCACGGGCTGCGGCTCCCCGCGGCGATGGACGGCACCGACATGGTGCAGCACCCGATCATGCCGGGCGACAGCTTCACGTATCGTTTCGCGCTCCCGGACGCCGGCACGTTCTGGTACCACCCGCACTCGAACGAGACGGTGCAGCTCGAGCGCGGACTCTCCGGCGCGATCGTCGTGCGCGGACCGGACGAGCCGGTGCTCGATGGCGAGCGCGTGCTCGTCCTGCGCGACATCTCCCTCGACCGGAAGGGTCGGATCGCGCCGCCCGGCGGGATGATCGAGCACCACGACGGCCGGCAGGGCGCGACGCGGCTCGTGAACGGCCGGCGGGAGCCGGAGCTGACGATGGCCGCCGGTCGGATCGAGCGCTGGCGGCTCGTGAACGCCTCGAGCGCGCGCTACATCCGGCTGTCGATCGGCGGGCGGCCGTTCACCATCATCGGCACCGACGGCGGCCTGATCGATGCGCCGGTGACGGCGTCCGAGGTCCTGCTGACGCCGGGTGACCGCGTCGAGCTCGCCGTCGGACCGTTCGCCGAGGGAGACGTGCTCGACGTGATGGCGCTCCGCTACGACCGGATGACGGTCGCGCGCGCGCGCGACGAGCGCTTCGCGACGCTCCGCGTCGGTCCCGCCGCGCCCTCACGCGCGGCGATCCCGGCGAGGCCGCGCCGGATCGAGCCGCTGGCCGCGGCCGACGCCGCGGCGTCGCGCGAGGTCCACCTCGGATTCAAGCTGAGCCTCCGGCACGGGGTGGACTTCGTCGTGAACCGGGAGCCGCACCACCGCGACCGACCCGTGAAGGTCGGGGAGCTGCAGGTCTGGGACATCGTCAACGACACGATGATGGACCACCCCTTCCACCTGCACGGCTTCTTCTTCCAGGTGCTGTCGGTGAACGGAGCGCCGCCGGGGTTCCGCTCGTGGGAAGACACCGTGAACGTGCCGCCGAAGGGCCGCGTGCGCATCGCGTGGATGCCGGACGACCGGCCCGGCGAGTGGATGTACCACTGTCACATCCTCGAGCATCATGCGACGGGGATGATGGCGCACTTCGAGGTCGTGCGTTGAGATGCGGCGGGAGGGCGCTCAGGGCGCGCCCTCCCGCCTCACCTCGTACCTGAGCTGCGCGAAGCCGGCGCCCCACGCCTCCGCGGACACGAGCCGCAGCGGCGGCGTGACGATCCGTCGCGGCAGGAGCGGCGCGCCGGCGCCGAGCGTCACCGACGCGAAGGTGACGACGATCTCGTCGAGCAGGCCGTGGTCGTGGAACTGCCCCACGAGCTCCCCGCCGCCGAGCAGCCAGACGTTCTTCCCCGCGGCCGCCTCGACCATCGCCCGGTGCACGGGGCGCACGTCGCCGCGCACGAAGCGGATGTCGCCGCCGGGCACCGCCGGCAGCTCGCGCGAGCTGAAGACCCACGTCGGCTGCGTGTACGGCCACGGGCGCGGCCGCGCCGGATCCTTGTGGATCTCGTTGCGCAGCAGCCACTCGTAGGTCGCCGATCCCATCGCGAGCGCGCCGACGGCGCCGATGAAGTCCGCGTAGTCGCCGCCCGGCTCCGTGCCGAACTGGAACAGCCAGTCGAGGGAGTGATGCTCGTCGGCGAGGAAGCCGTCGAGGCTCGACGCCGTGTAGTACTGTGTCTTCATCCGATCGAGGCGCGGAGGAGGTGTCGGCGTGCGCCGCCGCGGCGGCCGAGCGAAGATGCACGCGCCCGTGAAGATGCACGCGCTCGTCCGGATCGGCCAGAACGCCGCGCCGGCGCGTCGGCACCCGCCGCCGAGCGCGCTGCTGGCACGATTCGTCCCCCTCCGCCACGACACGAATCGAGCGAGGCGAGGCGAGTGTTCGACTGGATCAGCGAGACGGTGGAGGCGATGGGCTACGGCGGCGTCGCCCTCTTCATGTTCCTCGAGAACGTCTTCCCGCCGATCCCCTCCGAGGTCATCATGCCCGTCGCCGGCTTCGTCGCGGCGCGCGGCGGGATGAATCTCTGGCTCGCCGTCGCCGTCGGCGCGCTCGGCTCGCTCGCCGGCGCCGTCCTCTGGTACGTCGTCGGCCGGCGCATCGGCGAGGAGCGGCTCTGCCGCTGGATCGAGCGGCACGGGCGCTGGCTCGCCCTCTCCCCCGAGGACCTGAACCGCTCGCGTCGCTGGTTCCGCGAGCGCGGCGGCACCGCGGTGCTCGTCGGCCGCGTCGTCCCGGCGATCCGCACCTTCGTCTCGCTTCCGGCGGGCTTCGCACGCATGCCCTTCGGCGCCTTCCTCCTCTACACGACGCTCGGCACCTTCGTCTGGACCCTCGCGCTCGCGTGGGCGGGTCACATCCTCGAGGCGAACTACGACGCGGTCGAGCGGTTCCTCTCGCCGGCGACGTGGCTCGTCCTCGGCGCGATCCTCGCCGGCTACGTCTGGCGCATCGCGCGATGGAGGCTCGCCGGCGACGCGGGCGGCGGCGCGGGACGGGACGAGCGCGCCGACGCGACGCGGGCGGCCGCCGATCGCTGAGCGCGGACGACCGCGCGCCCGCGCCCCGGCGCCGATATCTTCCCCGAGCACCCCGCACCGAACGACATGAACATCCTCGTCCTGAACGCCGGCTCCTCGACGCTCAAGTTCCAACTCGTGCGCACCGACCGCGAGCGCATCGCCGAGAACCGCGACGAGAAGCTCGCCCGCGGCGTCGTCGAGCGCATCGGCGGCGAGAGCATCTTCACCGCCACCGGCGGGGCCGGCGTGCGCGTCACGCACACCGCGCCGCTGCGCGACCACCGCGCGGCGGTGGACTTCGTCATCGGCTGGCTCGTCGGCGACGAGTCGCAGGTGCCGATCTCGAGCGTCGCCGAGATCGAGGCGGCGGGGCACCGCGTCGTGCACGGCGGCGAGCGGTTCGTCCGCTCGGTGCGCATCGACGACGAGGTGCTGCGCGGGATCGAGGCGATGATCGACCTCGCGCCGCTGCACAACCCGAGCAACCTGCGCGGGATCGCCGCGACGCGAGCCGCGCTCGGGCCGGCGGTGCCGCAGGTCGCCGTCTTCGACACGGCGTTCCACCACACGCTCCCCGAGCGCGCCTACCTCTACGCGATCCCGTACCAGTACTACCGGCGCTACAAGGTGCGCCGCTACGGCTTCCACGGGACGTCGCACCGCTACGTCGCGCACCGCTGGCGGCAGCTCACCGGCGTCGCGCGCGAGGCGACGCGCCTCGTCACACTGCACCTCGGCAACGGATGCTCGGCGTGCGCGATCGCCGGCGGCGACTCGATCGACACGTCGATGGGGTTCACCCCGCTCGAGGGGCTCGTGATGGGGACGCGCAGCGGCGACCTCGACCCGGCGATCGTGGACTTCATGGCCGAGAAGGAGGGGCTCTCGCTGACGCAGGTGGACGGGCTCCTCAACAAGCAGTCGGGGCTGCTCGGGATCTCCGGTCTGACGAACGACATGCGCGAGCTGCTCGCCGAGGCGGAGGAGCACGACGACCGCCGCGCGAAGCTGGCGATCGACATCTTCTGCTACCGCGCGCGGAAGTACATCGGCGCGTATCTCGCCGCGCTCGGCGGCGCCGACGCGATCGTCTTCGCCGGCGGCATCGGGGAGAACTCGGCGGAGGTGCGCCGCCGCATCTGCGAGGGGCTGGCGTGGGCGGGCGTGACGCTCGACGAGGCGGCGAACGGCGCGACCGTCGGCGGCCGGGAGGGGCGCATCAGCGCCGAGGGCGCGACGACGGCGGTGTGGGTGGTGCCGACGGACGAGGAGCTGCTCATCGCGCGCGACACGTATCGGGTGGTGGAGGGGGTGGAGGCGAGGTTCTGAGGGGCCGGCGCTCGGCGCGCCGGTACCCATCTTGCCGCCCTCTCCGTCTCCGACACTTCCGACCTCACTCCAGGCCGTCATCATGCGCACCCTTCACGCACTTCCCCTCGCGCTCGTCCTCGCCGCCTGCTCCTCCGGCGGCCGCGACGAGCCGGCGCCGCAGATCTCCTCCGCGCGCGCCGAGCTGCGCGACGCCGCGGGCCGCGTCGTCGGCGAAGTCACGCTCCGCCAGACGCCCGCGGGAGTGCTCGTCGTCGGGCAGCTGAGCGGCATGTCGCCCGGCGTGCACGCCGTGCACTTCCACGCGATCGGCCGGTGCGAGCCGCCCTTCGAGAGTGCGGGCGGGCACTTCAAGGTCGGCGACGTCCAGCACGGGTTCCAGAACCCGAGCGGTCCGCACCAGGGCGACCTGCCGAACGTCTTCGTACCGGAGAGCGGTACGCTCCGTTTCGAGACGATCAACTCGCGCCTCTCCCTCGGCGGCGCGCAGGGACTGCTCGATGCCGACGGCGCCGCGATCGTCGTGCACGCGTACGCGGACGACTACCAGACCGATCCGTCCGGAAATTCCGGCGCGCGCGTCGCCTGCGGCGTCGTCTCGCGCTGAGCGGGCGCGCCGTGCGCTTCCGGCCTGCGGCTTGCCTCTGACGTCTCCGGGACCGTGCCGCCTTGCCGCGGCCCGGCAGGCGTCCATTCCGGCAGGCGCGGGAGCGCGCGAGGGGCGGCAGCGTGATCGTTCCGGATTTTCCCTGGCATCAGCAGCTCGACGGTAACGCCGTCGTCACCTTTCACGTCGCGGACGCGGGGATGGCGCGCCATTTCGTGCCGCGCCCGTTCGAGATCGTTACGCCGTGGCCCGGCCGGACGGTCGCGGCACTCTACTGGGCCCGCTACGGCGCCGGCTCCGACGTGCCATTCGGCGAGCTGACGGTCTCGTGCGCTCTGGTGCGCCACCGCGGCCGCCGCGTGCAGTGGCTCTCGCACTCGTACGTGGACGAGTCGCGCTCGCGCGACCGGTCGCGGATGCGGCTGGGGATGCCGCGGGAGCTCGCCGACTTCCCGCGCGACCCGCGCCGCCCGCGCCACCTCCTCGCCTCGCGCGACGGCCAGCTGCTCTGCCGCGTCCGCCTCGGACCCGTCGTCTGGGGGTGGCGCCGCACGCTCCAGCGCATCGCGATGCACCAGGATGCGGACTCGCCGACCGACGTGTGGGTGCACGGCAACGAGATCGCCGGCCGGGTCGGCGTCGCGACCGCGCGCATCGACGTGCCGCGCGAGAGCCCGCTGCACGTGCTCGGGCTCGGCCAGCCCCTCGGCGCGGTCTGCGTCCGCGACGCGTTCGGCGTCTTCGCCGGCGCCGACTTCCTGCCGCGGCACACGATCCCCGTCCGGCAGACGGTCGAGACGTTCACGGCGCGGCGCGGCGCCGCCTAGCTCACCCCGTCATCGCGGCCTCGCTCCGCCGCCACAGCTCGACGGACTCGGGCATCGGCGGCGAGTCGCCCATGAAGCCGACCGTCGCGAAGACGTCGCGCGTCGGCACCGAGCCGCTCTTGCCGACGAAGAGCGCCTTCACGAGTCCGATCGCCGCGACCTCGCCCCCGCGCTCGAAGCGCTGCTCGAGGTAGATCCACTTCTCGTCCCAGCACACCGCGCGGGTGCGCAGCTCGTAGCGCTGGAGGGGGTCGAGCGAGCGGCGGTAGCGGATGACCACCGATCCGACGACGGGGCGCCATCCGCGCCGGAGTGTCGCCCGGAGGAGGCCGTTGCGCACGGTGAGGTCGAAGCGGCCGAGGTCCATGATGCTCAGGTACCGGCCGTTGTTCATGTGCAGGTTCGCGTCGACGTCCGTCGGGAGGACGCGGAGCGTCATCACGGACTCGTCGAGGGGGCCGAGCGGCGAGCGCCGGCGCGCCCCGATCAGCGTCGCGAGGAGGCGGAGGAGGAGGTTCACGCCGGGAATCTACACGGGGCGGTCGCCGGCGAGACGGGGCGGCCGGCGCGCCGGTACGGGACGTGCGCGGTGAGGGCGTGCGCCCCCCCGCGGCGCGCGATCCCCGCGACCGAGACGAGGAGGAAGGAGCATGGTGATGGTGGCCTCCGGCCCGCAGCGCGTCGAGCACGAGACGGCGCGCCCCGGCGCGACGAACGTCGGTTCGACCGAGCGACTCGCCTCGACGCTCGGCGGCGCGGCGCTCGCCCTCTACGGCCTGCGCCGCGGCGGGCTCTCGGGGAGCATCCTCGCCTCCCTCGGCGCGACGTTCGTGGCGCGCGGCGTATCCGGCCACTGCCCCGTCTACGCGTCGCTCGGCGTCGATACCGCCCACGGCGTCCTCCGCCGCGGCGGGAGCGCCATCGCGAGCCTGCAGGGTGCGCGGTCGGTGAAGGTGCAGCGCACGGTGCGCATCGCGCGCCCGCGGGAGGAGCTCTACGCGTACTGGCGCGACTTCGAGAACCTCCCGAGCTTCATGCGGCACCTCGAGCGCGTCCACGTCCTCGGACGCGAGCGGTCGCACTGGGTGGCGCGCGGGCCGCTCGGGCAGCGCGTGCGGTGGGACGCGGTGATCCACCGCGAGATCCCGAACGAGCTGATCGCCTGGCGCTCCGTCGAGCCGGCCGACGTGCCGAACGCCGGGACCGTGCTGTTCCGCGACCTCGGCGACGGCACGACCGAGGTGACGGTCGAGATGGACTACGAGCCGCCCGCGGGGCGCGTCGGCTTCGCCGTCGCCCGCCTCCTCGGCGAGGAGCCGGACGTGCAGGTGCGCGACGACCTCGATCAGTTCAAGGCGATCATGGAGTCGGGCGACGTCTCGTCGCCCCGTCCGGGCTGAGCGCCGCCCCCGCCGGTCCGACGTCGGTGCTCCGGCGCGACGGGTGCGGGGTGACCTCGACCTCGACCTCCAGCAGGCGGTAGGGAGGCTCGTCGGGGAATCGCGCGCGCATGAGGGGGAGCGCGACGTTGTAGACGGGAACGCCGGACTTCGTCTTCCCCTCCGGGCATCCCTTGTGGGCATGGCCGTGGAAGACGGCCGTCACCTCGAAGCGGCCGAGCGGCTCCTCGAGCCGGCTCGAGCCGAGGTAGGGCCAGATCTGCTCCGGCTCCCCTTCCACCGTCTCGCAGATCGGCGCGTAGTGCAGGATCGCGATGCGCGAGACGGTCCGCAGGCGCGCGAGCGCGCTCTCGAGCTTGAGCGCCTCGTTGATCGCCTCGTGGACGAAGGCCTTCGTCGCCGCCTCCCCCCACGGCCCGAGCGCCCCGCGGCCGAACCCGCCGGCGAACCCCTTCACCCCCGCGAAGCCGACGCCGCGGACCTCCGTCGCGTCGCCGTCGAGCAGCGTCACGCCGGCGCCACGCAGCACGTCGACGATCTCCTCCTGCTCGTTCGACTCGTAGTCGTGGTTCCCGAGCACGGCGACAATGGGGATCTTCAGGCTCGCCGTGATGTCCTTCGCGAGGAGGCGAGCTTCCTCGGCCAGCCCGTAGTCGGTGAGGTCCCCGCACAGCGCGAGGACGTCGGCGCGCTCGCTCAGCTCCGCGAAGGTGCGCTGGAGCACGCCCTGGGACGTCTTTCCGTAGTGCACGTCGCTCATCGCCGCCACGCGCACCATCGCTCGTTCTGTCTCCAACGCTTCCTCCTCCCGACCCCGGGTTGACCCGCCGCGCGCGGGCCGCGGGCGCGACGGCGGCTAGCCCGCCTCTTGCACATTCCGTTCGCGCCCGCCGCCTCGTCGCCGATCACCTCCCGTTGCGCCCGCCACATGGGGAAGAGCTCCACCCACGAAGCGCTCGAACTCGACGCGCCGGCCTTCTACCGTCGTACGCTGCACATCCTCGCGGACGAGCAGGTCGCGTTCCTCGTCGGCGGCTCGCACGCCTTCCTGCACTACACCGGGATCGTGCGGGACACGAAGGACCTCGACATCTTCGTGCGCCGCTCCGACGTGGACCGGGCGCTCGAGGCGCTGCGTGAGGCCGGCTACCTCACGGAGATCACCTTCCCGCACTGGCTCGCGAAGGCGATGCACGGGGAGGACTTCATCGACATCGTGTTCAGCTCCGGGAACGGCGTCGCGGCGATCGACGACGCCTGCTTCGAGCACGCCGTCGAGGCCCAGGTGCTCAACATGCCGGTGAAGCTCATGCCCGTCGAGGAGCTCCTCTGGCAGAAGTCGTTCATCATGGAGCGCGAGCGCTACGACGGCGCGGACATCGCGCACCTCCTGCGCTCCTGCGCCGACATCCTCGACTGGGACCGCCTCCTCGAGCGCTTCGCCCCGCACTGGCAGCTGCTCTTCAGCCATCTGCTGATGTTCGCCTTCATCTATCCGAGCGAACGGCACCGCATCCCGCCGACGGTGGTGCGCGGGCTCTGCGACCGGCTCTCCGCGGAGATGGATGCGCCGCCGTCGGAGGACCGCGTCTGCCAGGGGACGCTCATCTCGCGCTCGCAGTTCCTGATCGACATCGGCCGCTACGGCTACGCCGATGCCCGTCTCCGCCCCCGCGGCAACATGTCGGCGGAGGAGACGGTGTACTGGACCTGGGCGATCGAGAATGTGAGGTAGGGCGGGCGCCCGGCGCTCGGTGCTCGGCACTCGGCACTCGGCACTCGGCACTCGGCGGGGCCTTTCCGGATTCAAACCCGGCGGGCGAGCGGGGTGTCCAACCCGGCGCCACCTCTCCCGGAGCCACCCATGTTCGAGGCCGCCACCCTCCGTTCGTCCGCACTCCTCCTCGCCGCGGCCGCGCTCCCGCTCGGCGCGCAGCAGCCGGAGCGCTTCACGCTGAGCGGGTCGAGCGTCGCCATCTTCAACCTCGCCGGAACGGTGCGAGCCACCGCGGCGAGCGGACGCGACGTCGTCGTCACCGTCGAGCGCGCCGGCCCCGATGCCGCCCGGCTCCGCGTCGAGACGGGGGAGATCGGCGGCCGCCAGACGCTGCGCGTCATCTTCCCCGAGGATCGCATCCTCTTCCGGGGGCGGGGCAACGGCTCCTGGAACACGCAGCTGCGCGTGCACGACGACGGCACCTTCTACGACGGGCGAGGGGACGGCGGTCGACGCGTGCGGATCGAGAGCCGCGGCTCGGGGCTCGACGCGCACGCGAACGTGGCGGTCGCGGTGCCGGCCGGGCAGCGCATCGCGCTCCACCTCGCCGCGGGCGACGTGCACGTGACCAACGTGAACGGCGACATCCTCGTCGACGTCGGTGCGGCCGACGTCACGACGAGCGGCACGCGCGGCGCCCTTCGCCTCGACACCGGGTCGGGCGAGGTCAGCGTCAGCGACGCGGAGGGAGACCTCGACCTCGACGCCGGCTCGGGGGGCTCCACGCTCCGCGGCGTGAAGGGGCGCGTCCTGAACGTCGACGCGGGCTCCGGCTCCGTGACCGCGCACGACGTCGCCGTCGAGGAGCTGCGCGTGGACGCCGGATCGGGCGACGTGACGCTCGAGCGGGTGAGCGCCCCGCAGATCGACCTCGACCTCGGGAGCGGCTCGACCGACCTGAGCCTGCTCGGCGACGTGCGCCGGCTCGTCGTCGACGCCGGCTCGGGGGGCGTCACCCTGCGCATCCCCGAGTCGCTCGGCGCGCAGATCGAGGTGGACGCCGGAAGCGGCGGACTCGACCTGCAGGTGCCGGTGACGACGCGCCGGATCAGCCGCGACGCGTTCAGCGGGACGATCGGCGACGGGGAGGGGCGCATCACGATCGACGCGGGATCGGGCCGCGTGCGCATCCTGCGGAGCTGACGCCGGGCGGGCGGACCGGCGCGCGCCGGAGCCGCGCGCGGGACTCGCCGTGGGGTGGCGCGGGAGCGCGCGCCGTGGCAAGTTGGGCCGCACGAGCGGCCGCGTCCGGTCGGCGCGGCCGCTCGTGCCACGCGAGGGCCCCCCGTGATCGACTCGAGCTCCCAGGCCGCCGTCGCCGGCGCTCCGGCGCCCTCGGCCTTCCCGCCCCTCCCCGACCGCGTGCGCGCCCTCGTCATCGGCGCGGGCCCGGCCGGACTCGCGACGTCGCGGGAGCTCGCGCGGCGCGGAGTCGAGCACGTGGTCCTCGAGCGTGGCGCACGCGTCGCCTCCTGCTGGGCGGAGCTCTACGACTCGCTGCGCCTCCACACCGGGAAGCACATGTCGGCGCTCCCCGGCCTTCCCTTCGGCCGCGACGTCCCGCTCTTCCCGACGCGCGAGCACTTCGTCGCGTACCTCCAGCGCTACGCCGAGACGAACCGGGTGCCGCTGCACCAGCGCTGCGTGGTCGCGCGCCTCGAGCGCACGGACGACGGGTGGCGCGCGCACACGTCGCGCGGCCCGGTGGACGCGCGCGCCGTCGTCGTCGCGACGGGGATCATCTCGAACCCGCGCGTCCCCTCGATCCCCGGGCGCGAGATCTTCCGCGGGCGCGTGATGCACAGCGTCACGTATCGCCGCCCGATCGCCTTCGCCGGCCGCCGCGTCCTCGTCGTCGGCGTCGGCAACTCCGGCGGCGAGATCGCGAGCGAGCTCGCGCGCGCCGGGATCGACGTCACCGTCGCGGTGCGGTCCGGCGCGAACGTCGTGCCCCTGACGCTCGCCGGGGTCCCGATCCAGTATCTGTCGTACTGGCTGCGGAAGCTTCCGCGCGCCGCGCAGCAGAAGGTCGCCGACGCGGTGCGGCTGCTCGGCGAGAAGCGTCGCGGGCCGCCGGTGCTCCCGCGTCCCGCGCACTCGCCGCTCGACGCGATCCCGATGATCGGCTTCCACCTCGTGGACGAGATCCGTGCCGGCCGCGTGAAGGTCGCGCCGTCGGTCGCCGCCTTCGGCTCGACGACGGTGCGCTTCACCGACGGCACCGAGCGCCACTTCGACGACGTGATCCTCGCGACGGGCTTCAGCGCGGCGCTCGGCATCCTCCGCGGGTCGATCCGGCTCGACGAGCGCGGCTTCGCGAGCCGCTCGGACCGCGTCACGAGCGCCGACCACCCCGGGCTCTTCTTCGTCGGCCAGAACTACGACTCGAGCGGCGGGCTGTTCAACATCGCGCGCGACGCCCCGCTGGCGGCGGAGAAGGTCGCGGCGCTCCGCTGAGCGCGCTAGGCGAGCGCGTCCGCCTGGTCGGGACCGCCGGTCACGCGGCGGCTGCGCTCCGCCTCGATGCGCGCCGCGGTGAACATCCACCACGGGCGCGACTGCTCGCCGCGCGCGTACGACACGACCGCGGTGAAGACGTCGAGCATGCAGATGTCGTGGAGCACTCCGTCGAGCGCGCAGAGCGTGTCGTACATGTCGCGCGCCTCGCGCTCGACGAGATCGTCGAGGCGGCGCACGCCGAGGCGCAGGAGGTCGCGCGCCGTCGCCGGGCCGACGTTCGGGATGCGCTGCAGCTCGAGAAGCACCTCGTGCTGCGCGGACGGAAGCGACTCCTGCCTCGGTGTCATCCTCTCCCCCTCGTTCGCCGGCGCCGTGGATCCGCGGTGATCGGGTCCCTCCATCGTACCCGGGCCCGGACCGGCGCGCCAGTGAGGGGCAGGAGAACGGCCCCGATCGTTACCCGCCGGCGCGCTCCGCCGGTGGCGCGGCGGCGTCCTTCCGGGTCGCGGCGCAGACCGGCGACGCCGCCATGCGCTCGAGCGCCGGCCGTGCCTCGCGCACCGCCGCCTGCGCGCGCGTGCGGGCGACGCGCCACGACTTCCACGACCCGTCGGTGCCCCACCGGTCGAGCAGCGACTGCGCGGCGCGGCAGCGGTGCGCCTCGTCGAGCAGGGCGAGCGTCGGCAGGTACGCCGGCACCGCGTCCGCGCTCAGCGACCAGGCGCCGTAGGTCTGGTCGAGCGTGCGCGCGCCGGCGAGGGCGAGCTCGCGGTTGCGCGTCACGACCCACGCGTCGGGATCGAAGAGGTTGAGCTGCGCGAGCACGAGCGCGCCCGAGGCGATCGCGCCGAAAGCGAAGCCGCGCACGCGGCCGCGCAACACCGTCGCCACGTACCAGGCGAAGACGGTCGCCAGCCAGCCGATCGCGGCGATGGCGAAGAGGCGCGCCTCGGTCCAGCCGTAGGCGGCGACGTAGAGACGGAGCCGGGCCATCGCCGAGAGCATGACGACGACGACGAGGCCGACGAGCGCGAGCGAGAGCGCCCGGTGGACGCGCGCGTCGCGCGGCTGCTCGACCCGCAGCACGGCGCGGCTCGTGAGGAGCACCGGGAGGACGAGGGCGGCGGCCCAGCACAGCTCGAAGAACCCGCGGCGCGCATACTCGGCGTACGTCATCCCCGCCGTCGCCTGCACGAGGTCGTCGCCGCCGAACCAGTAGCGGAGCTGCACGCCGACGAAGAGCGCGAAGAGGAGGTCGAGGAGGCCGAGCGCGATGCCGATCTCCGTGATGCCGAGCGTGACGCGGCTCGCCTCCGGACCGATCGCGGGGTCGCGCGAGACGAGCAGCGTGCCGCGCAGCCACCCGGCGGCGAGCCAGGTGAAGACGCCGGCGACGGCGACGTGGGAGACGAGCATCTCGAGGTCGACGCGGACGAGGTCGCCGAGGAGCGCGCCGAAGGCGGCGTCCGCGCTGGCGAAGAGCGCGCCGAAGACGACGAGGAGGGGGAGGGCGAGGACAAGCCCGAGCGCGACGCGCTCCGGGCGGCGTCCGCGCACGCGGGTGGAGAGCGCGGGGAGGTCCACGTCGTGCGCGACGAGCGGAAACACGCCAGCGAGCGCGTCCCCCGCGGAGCGCAGCGTCGCGAGCAGGTACTCGGCGACCGTCCCGAACCGGATGTTGGCGAGCGGCGCGCGGAGCGACGCGAGGGCGAGCAGCACCAGGGCACCGATCACGGCCGCGAAGTTGAGGAGTCCGAGCATCTCCGAGTCGCGCCACGCGAACATCGCCCCGAAGAGGACGGCAGCGACACCGGCGCCGATCGCCTCACGCGGAACGTCGCCGTCGCGCGCGCGGATCAGGAGGAGCGCGGCGGCGACGAGCGCGACGGCGAGGATCGAGAGGTTGATCCCCGGTCCGTCGGCGCGGAGGAGGAAGTCGGCGAGGGCGCCGAACGCGGCCGCGGCGCCGAGGGTCGCGAGCGCGAGCCGCGCGCGGCGGCCGGCGAGCGGTGCGGCGAGAGCCGCTGACGGCGGCGCATGGGCGGCGTCGAGCGGCGTGCGGTCGTGCAGCATGTCGCGCATCGGTGGGTTCCTCCAGGTCGTGGTCGGTCAGATCGCGGCGGAGATTCGCCCGAAGCGGCGATCGCGGTCGTGGAACTCGCGCACGGCAGCGTCGAGGTCGGCGGCGCCGAAGTCGGGCCACATGCGCGGCGAGAAGAGGAGCTCGGCGTAGGCGCACTCCCAGAGGAGGAAGTCGGAGAGCCGCTGCTCGCCGCCGGTGCGGACGAGGAGGTCGACGTCGGGGGCGGCGGACGTGCCGCAGGCGGCGGCGATGGCGGCGCCGAGGCGCGTGCGGTCGAGCGGCGTGGCGTCGTCGCCGTGCGCGCCGGCGGCGAGGAGACCCGCGGCGCGCACGATCGCATCGCGCGCGGAGTAGTCGACGGCGATGCGGAGGTGGAGCGTGCGGCCGCGTGCCGTCTCGTGCTCGGCGTGGGCGATGGCGGCGCGGAGCGCGGGGGCGAGACGGTCGCGCCGTCCGACGACGGAGAGGCGGACGGAGTTGGCGATGCAGCGCGCGGTCTCGCGGTGGAGGTAGATGCGGAAGAGGCGCATCAGGGCATCGACTTCGGCGGCGGGCCGCGCCCAGTTGTCGCTGGAGAAGGCGTAGACGGTGAGGGTGCCGATGCCGGCGGCGGGGGAGTGCTCGACGATGCGGCGGAGGGCGGCAGCGCCGGCGCGGTGGCCGGCGGTGCGCGGGAGCCCGCGGGCGGAAGCCCATCGCCCGTTGCCGTCCATGATGACGGCGACGTGGAGTCCGTGGAATGCGGGGATGAGCAAAGACCTTTGCATTGCAAAGCTCCGGCGCAAAAAAAAGCGGGTGGGCGGTGCGTCAGCGCTCGCGCGTCGCGCGAATGAGCGCTTCCATGTGGTCGAGATAGCGCTCGAGCGCGGCGCGTCCCGCCGGCGTGATGCGGTACTCCGTGCGCGGCACGCGGCCGTCGAAGGACTTCGTGCAGGCGATGTAGCCCGCGTCCTCCAGCTTCCGCGCGTGCACGCTCAGGTTGCCATCGGTGGTCCCCATCAGCGCCTTCAGGTCCGTGAACGTGAGCGCGTCGTTCACGGCGAGCGCGCTGACGATGCCGAGGCGCATGCGCTCGTGGATGAGGCGGTCGAGCGCGGGGGCGCCGGCAATGCCCTCGTGGCCCTTTCGCTCCGGCGGCCCGCGGTCCGGCCGCGCCGTGTCCGGGAGCCGGTCCGCCTCCGCCACCGTGCCTGCTCCGGACGCGTGCTTCATGAGGGGAGTATGG
>DASUSM010000262.1:0-2470 GCA_036375115.1 Gemmatimonadaceae bacterium
CGATGCGCGCGGCGTCGGACGCGGCGCGCGCCGAATCCCCGTCGGGGTCGAGCGCGGCGAGCGCCGCGTTCGAGAGCGCGGCGACCTGGCCGATCGTCCGACCGGTGAGAGTGGCACGGGCGAGCAGGCGGAGTCGCTCGATGTCCGCGTCCGAGTAGCGGCGTCGGCCGCTCCCGGAGCGGACGGGCGTGACGACGTCGTAGCGCCGTTCCCAGGCGCGGATGACGTCGATGCTGAGTCCGGTGCGGCGCGCGACGACCTGGATCGGGTGCGCCGCGGCCGCCGGCGAAGTGCGCGTCGGCATGCGCATAGTGTAGGCTCGGAGACGCGAGTTGTCAAGAATTTGTCCTAGACACTTTCTTGACAAAGCGCGGGCCCCGGCATATGCTTCGTGCACGCCGGTCGGCGCCGCGGCTCTCCGCCGCACCCGCGCCGGTGCACCCGAATCGGTCCGAGCCGGGACGCGGGACGCAGGGAGCTCGCGCTCCGCGCGGCCGGCGCCGGACGGCAGAGGAGCTCCACATGCTGGATCCACGAGAGCAGAAGAAGGGCGGGTTCGGTGCGTTCGTCGATCGCGAGAACGAGCGCGGCGCCGCCGCGGAAGCCGCGCGCGTCCGTGCCGCCGAGGACGGAACGGGTGCGCCGCCGCGAACGGGGCCCGTGCTCGTGCAGGACGAGAAGCGGGCGCCGCTCCCCGGCACCACCCTCGAGCCGAAGCCGGAGCCGCGACCGCTCCCCCTCGATCGGGGACCGCGACGCTGAGCGGAAATCCTGCGGCGACGTCTCGTCCCCCGATCGAGTCGGGGACGAGGAGTCGTCCGGCCGCGGACGCCGTGCCGGCGCCGGCCGTCCTCGCCACGGACGCCGACGACGGCAGCCGCACGCGCTTCGCCTTCCTCGCGGAGACGAGCCGCTGCCTGTCCGACTCGCTCGACCTCGCCGTCACCCTCGAGACGGCGGCGGGCCTCGCGCTCCCGCACTTCGGCGCCTGGTGCATGGTCGACATGGTGGAGTCCGACGAGTCCATCAGCCGCGTCGCCGTCATCCACCCGGACCCCGAGAAGCAGCGCATCGCGCGCGAGTTCTACGCCGAGCACCCGCCCGCGCGCGAGGACCCGATCGGCGCCCCGCGCGTGATCCGCACGCATCACTCGGAGTTCGCTCCCGTCGCCGAGGCGAACGCCCTCGACGGGATCGCCGACGCCGCGCACCGGAGCCTGCTCCGCCGCCTCGGCGCGCAGTCCTTCCTCACCGTGCCGATGCGCGCGCGCGGACGCACGCTCGGCGCGATCACCTTCGTTTCCGACGACCAGCGGCTGTACGACGATGCCGACCTGCTCCTCGCGGAAGACCTCGGGCGGCGCTGCGCCATGGCGATCGACAACGCGCGCCTGTACGGGCTCGCCGAGGATGCGCGCCGCACCGCCGAGGTGGTTCGCGAGAGCGCGACCTTCGCGGCGCAGCGCGCGAACGCGCTGCGCGAGATCGCCGACAGCGCCCGCCTCGAGGCCGAGGCGGCGAACCGCGCGAAGGCGACCTTCCTGACGACGATGTCGCACGAGTTCCGCACGCCGCTCGGCGCCGTCCTCGGCTTCGTCGGGCTGCTCAGCGACGAGCTCGCGGGTCCGCTGACGACGCTCCAGCGCGAGTACCTGCGCCGCATCGGCAACGCCAGCGGCAACCTCCTCCGCCTCATCGAGGAGGTGCTGACGCTCTCGCGGGTGAACGCCGGGCACGGGACGATCTTCGTCGAGGAGGTGGACGTCGCCGAGATCGTGCGCGACGTCGCCGAGCTGTTCGTCCCCCTCGTCGGCGCGAAGAAGCTGACGCTGGCCGTGGACGCGCCGTTGGCGCCCCTCATGTTCGTCACCGACGGCCCGAAGTTCCGGCAGATCGCGATCAACCTCGTCGGCAACGCCGTGAAGTTCACGCCGACGGGCGAGGTGCGCGTGACGCTCGCGGCCGAGCCGCGCGGGATCGTCCTCCGCGTGCGCGACACGGGAGAGGGGATCGGTCCCGAGGACGTCGAGCGGCTCTTCGAGCCGTACATGCAGGCCATGCCCTCCGGGCGGACGCAGAGCCGCGGCACGGGGCTCGGACTCTCGATCACGCGCCAGCTCGCGCGCCTGATGGGGGGAGACGTCTCGGTCGAGAGCGAGCCGGGGCGAGGGAGCACGTTCACCGTGCGCCTGCCGTCCGCGGCCGGCGGAACCGAGCGCGAGCCGGCGCGGCGGTCGGAGCCCGCGAACCGCCGCGTGCGCGAGCGCGACGGGGACGAGTGAGTCGGCGGCGTCCGCCGTCCGCGGCGCCGCGTCGGACGCTCGACACGCTCCGCCCGTCGTCGTAGACTCGCGGAGCGCGCGGCGCGAGGTCGCGCGCTCGTGCGCGCCTCCACGCCCTCGCCCGCCCATGCCCCGCTCCTCCACGCGCCGCGTCACGGCGGCCGCCGCGGTTCTCGTCTGCACCGCCT
>DASUSM010000263.1:0-2032 GCA_036375115.1 Gemmatimonadaceae bacterium
CTGACGCGCCGCGGGCGTCGGCTCCGCGCCGCGGTCCTTGCCGGATTCCGGGCCGTCCCTACCTTGGGGCACACCACAGCGGACTCCGGAGACAGGCCATGACCACGCCACGCGCCGCCGCCTTTCGCGCCCTCGCCGCGCTCCTCGCGGCCGGCGTCTCTCTCGCCGCGTGCGGCGGAGGCGCGCCGCGCGAGCCCGCCCCCGCTCCCGCGCCGGAGGGCGAGACGGAGATCGGCTACGGGTCGCAGCGGCCGGAGCGGGTGACCGGCGCGATCGCCTCGGTGGACGAGGAGGACGTCACGCGGCGCCGGGCGGCCACGATCGACGAGCTCCTCCAGAACGTCCCCGGCGTCGTCGTGACGCGGAACGCGGGCGGCTTCTCCGTGCGGATCCGCGGCGCCGGCTCGATCGTCGGGAACGGCGAGCCGCTGTACATCGTCGATGGCGTCTCGATGCACGTCTACGGCGACGGCTCGCTCGGCGTCAATCCGGCCGACGTGAAGCGCATCGAGGTGCTGAAGGACGCCGCCGCGACGGCGATCTACGGCATGCGCGGGGGCAACGGCGTGATCATCATCACGACGAAGCGCGCGCGGCACTGAGCGCCGCCCGCGCGCCGCTCAGCGCCCGCCGTCGAGCCGGAGCGCGGAGAGCGTGACGAGGTCCGCGCTCGCGCCCTGCGGCACCTCGACGTAGAGCACGACCGGCCGGCCATCCACCTCGCCGGTAGAGAGCACGGCGCGCCGGTCGCGTCCCGCGTACGTGCGGCGCTCCGACGATGCGCCGCCGTCGCCCTCGGCCGCGAGATGCCGCTGCGCCCAGCGGTCCATCTGCGCGAGGAACTCCCCGGCATCGACGGCGGAGTCCCACACCGTCGCCCAGACGATCCCATCGCCGCGGGGCGTGCGGACCACCATGTAGCGGTCGCCGTCCCACCCTTCCGCGGCTCGCGCCGAGGCGGCGACGTCGCGCAGCGTCGCGTAGAGGAGGAGCCGCGTCTCGAACTCGCCGAGGTCGTTCTCGTAGACGGCCGTCGCGCCGCGCGGCGCCGGGAGCACGATCGTCGTCGGCTCGTCGTTCGCCTCGTACTTCTCGAAGTGCAGCACCTGTTCCGTGGACACCGGGAGCCGGCGGAACGGCACCTCGCCCTCGTGCCGCTGGTCGTGCCGGAAGACGAACTCCGCGCCGCTCAGGTACGGAAAGATCAGCGTCTCCTGGATGAACATCGGCGCCGTCGCGAGCACGGGCATCGACTGCATCCCCTCGCGAATGGTCTCGCGGATGCCGTCCCACCCGCCGGCGAGCGCGGCGAAGTTGCCGGACATCAGGTTCATCTGCTCGAACGTCGCGTGCCCCTCGATCACCGCGGCCGCCGCGAGCTGGCGGTCGTTGTCGCCGCGCACGTCCTGGAGCGAGTCGAGGTCCAGGTACTGGTCCTGGAGCGCGTGGACGAGCTCGTGCGTGATCGTCACGTTCGTCGTCGGGTCGTCCCGCTCCCCCTCGACGATGTACAGCGTGTCAGTCTCGGGGTCGTAGTAGCCGGCGATCTGCTCGGTGAGGAGGTCGAGCAGGAAGGGCTGCACGTCGAGCGAGTCGGGGAGGAGGCCGAAGAGCTTGTACGCCTGCGACTGCCCGTCGAGCTCGCGGAGGTAGGTCGTGTCCTCGAACTGCTTCGTCACGAACTCGCGCACCTGCTCGCGCGTGCGCACCGCGTGCTGCGGCGGCCGCTTGAACTCGAGGCCGACCGCGTCCTCGACGATCGACACGCGCTCGGCCACCGCCCGTGCGTAGCGTCCCCCCTCCTCCTCCCCGCCACCGCACCCGGCCGCGAGCAGCGGCGGGAGGAGCAGCGCGGCGCACCGCGCCGCGCGCGCTCTCACTCGACCCATGTCACGCTCCGTCCCGTCGCCACGGCCACGACGCGCGCCACGTCATGCGCGCGCACCACGATGCCCTCGTCGGCGAGCCGACGCGCGATCTCGACATCGAGCTCGGCGAGCCGGCGCGGCGACGGTCGGGGCGATCCGCGCCT
>DASUSM010000264.1:0-8192 GCA_036375115.1 Gemmatimonadaceae bacterium
GGCCCGGTGGAGTACCGGAACATCATGCTCACCCCGGCGCGCTGACCGCGCCGGCGCGAGCAGCGCGTACGCGACTCGACGGGACAGGGACGCGATGGATGCCTCCGAGCTGGCCGGCGTGCTGGAGTTCCTGCGCGGGGCGGAGCGGCTCAAGACGACGACGCGCAGCGGCTACACGTCCGAGGGGACGCAGGAGAGCGTCGCCGAGCACACGTGGCGGCTGTGCCTCATGGCGATGCTGCTCGCGCCCGCGTTCCCGGAGGTGGACTTCTCGCGGCTCGTGAAGATCTGCATCGTGCACGACCTCGGCGAAGCGATCGGCGGCGACGTGCCGGCGCCGGAGCAGGCGCGCCGCGCGGCGCTCGGCGCGGCGGGCAAGAGCGCCGACGAGCGGCGCGACCTCCTCGAGCTGCTCCGTCCGCTCCCGAAGCAGCGGCGAGACGAGATCGCCGCGCTGTGGGACGAGTACGAGGCCGCCCGCTCGCCCGAGGCGCGGCTCGCCAAGGTGCTCGACAAGCTGGAGACGATCATGCAGCACAACCAGGGGCGGAACCCGGCCGGGTTCGACTACCGGTTCAACCTCGGCTACGGACGGCAGTACCTCGCCGACCACCCGCTGCTGGCCGAGGTACGCGCCCTGCTGGACGAGGAGACGGAACGCCGGGCGCGCGAGACCGAGGCGATGGGTCCGCCGCCCGATCCGTCCGCGCATGCGACCTGAGCCGCTGCGGCGGGGCGCTGACCCTGCCGGCACGCGTAACGTGTCCCACCCTTGCGGAGACCAGACATGTCGCGACGCACCCTCTCCACCCCGGCCTCGCTCCTGCTCGTCGCGTACGCCGCGGCCGCCTGCGACGCCGCTCCCCTCGCGCCCGGCCCCGCGCCCGGTTCGGCGGTGGCGCCGGCGGTCGCTCTGGCCTCGGCCGCGACCCACATGGAGGTCCCCGTCTTCGACCAGATCACCGACGTCAACCCGTGCACCGGGGAGACGATCGAGATCACGTACGAGGGGACGGGCTCGGTGCACGGCGGCAACGGCACCGTCGTCGTCCAGTCGCGCGGCGACGTGACGACGAGCGATGGCTACACCGGGTCGTTCGACTGGACGTTCGTCTTCGTCCCCGACCACGTCACGCACTTCCGCTCGCACGACATGGAGGTGAGCGACGCGACGGGGCAGCGCGTCGTCTTCGCCGTCGGGCTGAACCACACGACGTGGCGCGACGGCGAGGCGGTGATCTCGTTCCGACACACGACCGGAGCGCGGTGCGCCGGCCGCGGTCGCTGACCGTCCTCGCGGTCGTCTTCGCCGCGCTCGCGGTGAACGCGCTGGCCCAGGCGGTGCTCGCCGCGGCCGGCCGCTCCGACGATCCCGCGGCACTCACCGCCCTCCAGCTCCTCGTCGGCGCGGCGGCCGCAGTGGCGGCGTGGGGGAGCTGGTCGGTGCGCAGGTGGGCGCCGCGCGCGGCGATCGCGTACGGGGCGGCGACGGCGGTCCTGTTGTTCTCGCTCGACCCGCTGCTCGGTCTCGGTCCCGACGCGCGCAACGGACTCTGGATGGGCGCGGTCGTCTTCTTTCTCCTCGGCGTGGTCGCGGCGTGGTACCTGCGCCGGGCGATCGCGCGCGCCGACGACGAGACCGTCGGGCGGCGCACCGCGTAGCCCAGGGCGACGCCCGGAGTGCGAGCGCTGCCGCGCGTCGAGCTCGTCGTCGAGCCGGAGACGCTGGAGAGAACCGCGCTCGGCACGATCGCGGGTCACATCTGGCTGCGCGACGGCGACGCGGCGGCGCAGGGGGACTTTCCCGAGGTCGGCTGGCCGGACCAGCCGGTCGCCCTCCTCGCCGCGTGGGTGCCCGCGCTCCAGCGACTCTCGCGGAGCGTGCCGGCAGGCGAGGAGATCACCTGCGCGTTCGTGGAGGGGCCGTACGCCTTCTCGGTCCGAGCGGAGGGGCTCGGGCGGTGGCGGCTTCGCTGCTACGAGCGCCGGAGCGGCGCGAATTCGGACCGCGCCGTTCAGGAGTGGCTGACCGATTCCGCGCACCTCCTCGCGAGCGCGGTGCGCGCGGGCCGCGCGACCCTCGCGCGATGCGATGCGCGGGGATGGTGGGGCCCCGAGAGCGAGGCGCTGCGGCGCGCGCTCGAGCCCACTCCCACCGATCGGGGGTGAGGCGCGGCTGCCATTGCCCGCCGCGACGGGCGGCTGCAGGTTGGGCGTGAGCTCGAGCGCGGGCGTCGCCCGCGCCGGCATCCCTCACGGAGGCGACATGGAGCGCACGGAGCGCATGGAGCGCGTGCAGCAGCTGTACGGCTATGCCGTCTGTCTGATCGCCGTCGTCGTCGGGCTGATCAGCGTCAACTCGCTCGTGAACCAGGCCTTCCTGCTCTCCAATCCGCTCGCCGCGTCGAGCCGGTACGGGTGGGGGGAAGGACCGCTGACGTCGTACGAGGCGTATAGCGTGGGGCGCTCGCGGAACCGGCCGATGCCGACGGCGCCCGAGGCCGCGGGAGGCGCCGCGCAGGCCGAGGCGCCGAGCGAGGCGGAGCTGCGCGCGGAGTTCGAGACGCTGCGCGCAGACGCGATGGCGCGCGCGCGCTTCGAGGCGAGCCGGGAGCTCACGCAGAGCATCGTCATGCTGCTGCTCGCGGTGGCGCTCTTCTGGTGGCACTGGCGCTGGGTCCGCGGCGCCGGATCGCGCGCGGATGCGGCGCGCGCGGCACCGCGCGAGTCGGCGGCGAGCGGGTGACGCCGCCGCCGGCCCGTCGTCGGCGCTCCTGTCAGAGCAGCCGCCCGACGAGAAAGAGCAGCAGCCCGACGAGTGCCCCCATGATCGTCCCGTTGATGCGGATGAACTGGAGGTCGCGGCCGACGGCGAGCTCGATCTTGCGCGAGGTGTCCTCGGGGTCCCAGCCGCGCACGGTGTCGGCGATGAAGCGGCCGACCTCGGTGCGGAACTGGTCGATGACGTAGAGCGTCGCGTCGAGGATCCAGCCGTCCATCTTCGCGGTGAGCTCCGGATCGCCGAGCACCGTCTCGGCGAAGGAGACGATGCCGCGCTCGACGGGACGCTCCGCGCCGTCCGGGGCGCGCTCGCTCGCACGCGCGAGCGACCCCTTCGCGTCCGCCCAGAGCGCGGCGGAGAACTGCTGCACGCCGGGGTGCGCGAGCAGCTCCTCCTTCAGGTTCTCCCATTTCGCGATCACGTCGGGAGAGGTCTGGAGTCGCTCGACGAACTCCCGGACGGCGACGTCGAAGCGGCGCCGCAGCGGATGCTCCGGGTTCGTGCTCACCTGGTGGAGCGTGTTCTCGATCGCCGTGACGATCCGGTCGTGGATCCGGTCGTCCACCGCCTCGGGGAGCCACCAGGGACTCTCCTCGCGGACGCGCTCGCGGATCAGCGCGTCATTCTGCTGGACGACGCGGTCGAGCAGCCGCAGCGTCTCGTCGAGGAGCTCCTGGTGCCGATTCGTCGAGGTGACGATCGAGAGGACGTTGCCGACCACGGGCGCGACGCGCGTCGCACGCAGGCGGGAGACGACGCCGTGCTCGATGACGCGCTGCACGTCCTCGTCGCGGAGCACCTGGATCGCGCCCGAGGCGGCGCGGGCGACGTGCGTCGCGATGCGCCGCGCGTTCGCCGGCTGCGCGAGCCACTCGGCGACGCGCCGCGAGACGTCGAGCCCCCGCAGCCGCGCGGCGATGAGGTCGCGCGAGAGAAAGTTGCTCTGCACGAAGCCGCCGAGGCTCGCGCCGATCCGGTCCTTCCGCGTCGGCACGATCGCGGTGTGCGGGATCGGCAGGCCCAGCGGATGTCGGAAGAGGGCGGTGACGGCGAACCAGTCGGCGAGCGCGCCGACCATCGCGGCCTCCGCCGTCGCCCGGACGATTCCCAGCCACGGGTAGCGCTCCTCGAGCACGCGCGCGACGACGAAGACGGCGGAGACGAACAGGAGCAGCCCGGTCGCGATCCGCTTCATGCGATCGAGGCGCTCCTGCTTCAGCGCGGCGTCCTGGATCTGGGGGATCGGAATGGAGGTCATGCGTGCGGCGGAGCGGGGAAGGGGAAACGCGCTTGCGGCGCGCACCCGCCGTGCGCAGGTTGCGATCGGCGGAGCGCCGGCATCGAGGATGGCACGGGCACGAGGCGCGCCGCCACCTCGGGGAAATCCGGGGCCCCGTGTCGGATCGACGGAGGGTGGAGCGATGAAGCACGGAGGGGTCGCGGGCGGAGTCCTGCTGCGCGAGCTCGCGGCCGTCCGCCGCTCGATCGAGGCGTACCCCGACGATCGGAGCATCTGGGAGGAGCGTCCCGGACTGCCGAACGCCGGCGGGACGCTCGCGCTGCACGTCTGCGGGAACCTGCGCCACAACGTCGGGGCGGTGCTCGGCGGCAGCGGCTACGTGCGCGACCGAGACGCGGAGTTCGCGGCGCGCGGCGTCCCGCGCGCGCGGATCCTCCAGACGATCGACGAGGCGCGCGCGGAGGTCGCCCGCGCGCTCGAGGCGCTCCCGGCGGAGCGGCTCACGGCGCCGTTCCCGGAGCCCGTCGCCGGACGCACGGTGACGACGCGCGACTTCCTCGTGCACCTCGCCACGCACCTCGCCTATCACCTCGGGCAGCTCGACTACCATCGCCGGGCGGTCACCGGCGATGCGCGCTCGATCGGCGCCGTCGCCTCGGCGGAGCTGCCGGCCGATGACTGAGCGCGTCACGTCGCCGGAGGAGGGAGGGGAGGCGCTCCGCGTCGGCTCCCGACTCGCGCCCGACGATCCCGCGGTGCCGCCAGCGCTGCGGGAGGCGATGCGCACGGGTGCGACCGTGCTCTTCTTTCTCCGTGCCTTCACGTGAGCGCAGTGCCTCTGGCACGCCGCTCAGTTGGAGCGGGCGCGGTCGGGATGGGAGGAGCGCGGCGTGCGCGTGTTCGCGGTCGGGCCCGGCTCCGAGCGCGCGGCGGCGCTCGCGGCGCGCGCCATCGGCGTCGGCTATCCGCTGCTCGCCGACCGGCGCACGCTCCTCGCGAAGCGCTTCGGCTTCCGGCGTCTCCTCGGACTGCTCCAGGAGAGCGGCGTCGCCGTGATCGATCGCGCGGGCACGGTGCGTCTGCTGCACCGCGCGAAGAATCCCGGTGCCGCGCTCCACATGGACGAGGTGCGCCGCGCGATCGACGAGCTCGGACGGGCCGACGCCCCGTCCGGAGACGCGACGTGAGAGCGGACGACTCGGCGATGCGCCGGCGCGGTCGTCGGCACGGCGCCGGCTCGATGCGCGGCATCGGTCCGGAACGGGCGCGCCGTCGCACGTTCTCTCCCTCCTCTCGCGACAGGTGAGGTCATGCTGCGTTTCCTTCGCCGATGGAGTCACCGCGAGCTGCTCGGGAGTTGGGTCGCGTACTGGATCGGCCTCATCGCTGTCGTCGCCGCGCCGGCGTTCCTCGAATGGTGGCGGCTGCAGCGGACGGGCGCGCACGGCAGCGTGTCGGTGACCGTGGACGCCGGCGCGGTGGAGATGGCGCTCTGGATCGCGGGGCCGCCGCTCCTCGTCTTCGTCCTCTGGCTCCTCGCGCGGCCGAGGACCCGCGCGCGGGCCGCGCCCCGGGAGCCCGCGGCGCCTTCGGCGGCACTGCCGGGCGCGGAGCCGCTCGACGAGGCCGCGCTCCGCGACCTCGAGCACCGCGCGCGCGGGGCGCGCGATCCGGATCGACGCTGACCGGCGAGGCGCGTGGCGGTCGCGGACCGCGGCGATCCGGAGTATTTTCCCGGCCGAGCCCGAGAGGAGAGACATGGTCGCATCCGCCGCACCCTTCCCGACGCTCGAGCACGCGCTCGCGGCGCTCGACGCCTTCCCGATCAGCGGGTCGCTGCAGGTCGGCGCCGACGACGGCGCGGACTTCGACGCGATCGATCGCGCGCGGCTCGTGCTCACGAAGGCCTGGCGCGCCGACGTGCCGCTGCGCGAGCTCCGGCTCACGCCGCAGGGCGGCGTGCTCCTCGCCTGGGAGCGTCCGGGGTGGGCGCTCGAGCTGACCGTGGATCCGTTCTCGGTCTACGATTTCCGGCTCGATACGCCGGAGGGCCTCAACGACTGGACGCGTGCCGCGACCGAGGCGGCGATCGCCGACGTGACGGTCGCGCTGACGGCGATGGTCACGCCGAAGCGCTGACGACGCGGCGGCCGCGCCGCTCCGCTGGGCGGGCGCTGGCGGCGACACTTCCGCAGGATTGCGCCCGTAGTGAGAGCGCAGGCCGTCACGCGTCGCCCGCCGAACCCCGGAGGTTGCAATGGTAGATGCCCGCCAGCCGCTTCGTCGCTCCCGCTCCGACCGCATGATCGCCGGCGTCGTCGGCGGACTCGCGCAGTACGCCGGGATCGATCCGACGCTCGCCCGCGTCATCTACGTCGTCGGCTCGCTCCTCTCGGCGGCCTTCCCGGGCGCGATCGTCTACGTGATCCTCTGGCTCGTCATCCCCGAGGAGCTCTGACCATCGCGCGGCGCGGGCGCCGCAGTCTGCCTCGCCCGCGCCGCGGTGACGCGCGTCGCTTGCCCGGCGCCGCGCCGCGCCGCAGCTTTCGCGGACGTTCGCGACACCCTGCCACCCACCGAGGACCAATGGACGCGAAGCAGCTCGCGAAGCTCGTCCGGAAGAACGCCGAGAAGGCGGAGAAGGCGGCCAAGGCGCGCCAGAGCAAGAAGTTCGATCCCACGCTCGACGCCACGAAGGGGGCGAACGACGAGGAGGAGGATTCGGGGATCGAGCGCTCGCACTTCTTCAAGGAGATGAAGCGGCGCGAGTTCTGACGACGGCGCGGGCCGCCCGCTGGCGGCCCGCGCCGTGTGCGGTCAGGTCATGCCGAACTCGCGCGCGAAGGCGACGTCGAAGACGAACGTCTTCGACCTGCTGCGCGTCTCCATCGCGTCGGCGATCCGCTCGAGGCGCTTCGGGACGCCGAGGATCGTCTCCTGCGCCTTCTTTCCCATCTCGCCGAGCCCCTCGAGCGTCTCGACCGACCAGAAGCGGATCTGCTCCTGGACGATCCTCAGGTAGTCGCGCGGCCCGTAGATCCCGGCGCGGCGGATGACGTCCGCCATCTCGCGGAAGTGCGGCATGTTCACGCCGGGCATGTCGATCGACGGCATGAGCGCGGCCGCCGAGACGAGCGCGCGGTCCGGGTCGCGCTTCAGCACTTCCTTGAAGATCGTGCGGTAGAACGTGTAGTGCCGCGCCTCCTCCTTGGCCACGTTCGCGAGCACGATGCCGATCGTCGGCTCGTGCTCGCTCGCCAGCTTTCCGGTGTTCGCGTGGCTCACCTGCGTCGCGCGCTCCTGCAGGGTGGTGTAGACGAAGACGCGGTAGGGATCCTTGTCCCACGCCGGCTCGAAGCCCGCACGCAGGTACTCGAACTGCATCCGCTCGAGCACCGGGTTGTCGAGGATGCGGCTGTCGCGCGAGTAGTCGTGCAGCACCGCGCCGTGCCGGTCCTCCTCCGCCGTCCACAGGTTCGTCCACTTCGTCCAGAAGCTGTCGCTGCCGAGATACGCGGCGAGCAGCCGGTGGAAGTGCGGGAGCCCCTCCTCGGTCAGGAGGTTGAGCGCGAGGGCGACGCGCGCGGGGAGGCTGATCCCCTCGGCGCGCTCGCGGAGCGCGGCGACGTGACGATCGGGATCGGTGTCCGGCGCGGGCGCGAGGAGCTCGCTCGGGAACCAGAGGATTCGCTTCGCCTCGTGCGCCTCCATGAGCTCGTGCACCACCTGCTCAAGGTCGGCGAGCACCTCGACCTTGGCCATCGTCTCCATCTCGGGCGTCTTCATGGCGGGAATGTGTGGTCCTCGGGTCCGCGAGTCCAGCGGGCGCGCGAGGCGGTATCTCGTGCGGGGCTCGGACTCGGCCGGCAGCGCGCCGCCGGCGCGCCGTCACCTCGCATACCGCGCGCCGGGGCTTGCCGTGATGGGGGAAGCCAAGCAGCTTCGAGGCGATTTCACGAGCGTCGGGCGATCACGCGGAGGCGGCGTTGAAGAAGCGCGAGCAGGAGCGCGGTGCGGTACGCCCCGCCGCCGATCGGGGCGACCGTGGCGACGCCGTCGACGAGGCGTCCGAGGAGACCTTTCCGGCGAGCGATCCGCCGGCGTGGACGCCGCTGCACGCGGGCGAGCCGGGCGAGCACCCGGACGAGCCGGGGCATCGCCGATGAGGGG
>DASUSM010000265.1:0-15724 GCA_036375115.1 Gemmatimonadaceae bacterium
CATCCCCGAAGAGATGCCTCCCCCTGCCCACGAGCCCGTCCGCCCCGCCGAGCGCCGAGCGCCGAGTGCCGAGCGCCGATCGCAGGGCCCAGGGCCCGCCCCCCTCAGCTCACCTTCCGCGTCTTCCGCTTCAGGAAGTCCATCAGGATGAACTGCCCGAGCGTCATCGTCGTCGTGAAGTAGGCCTTCCCGCGGCTGATCGACGAGACCTGTTTCACGAACTCGACGAGCGCCCGGTCGCGCGCGAGCATGAAGGTGTTGATCACGATCCCCGCGCGCCGGCAGTCGGCGACCTCGTGCAGCGTCTGCGCGATCACCGTCGCGTCGAGCCCGAACGAGTTCTTGTAGATCTGCCCGTTCGGCATCGTCAACGCGCTCGGCTTGCCGTCGGTGATCATGATGATCTGCCGCATGTCCTTCTTCTGCGCGAGGAGCAGCCGGCGCGCCTGCTTGAGCCCCTCGGCCGTGTTCGTGTGGTACGGCCCGACCTGCGCCGTCGCGAGCGCGGGGAGGGGGATCTCCTCCGCCGAGTCGTGGAAGAGCACGACCTTCAGCGAGTCGCCGGGGAACTGGGTGCGGATGAGGTGCGTGAGCGCGAGCGCCACCTTCTTCGCCGGCGTGAAGCGGTCCTCGCCGTAGAGGATCATCGAGTGCGAGCAGTCGAGCATGAGCACCGTCGCGCACGAGGAGCGGTACTCCGCCTGCCGCACCATGAGGTCCGGGTAGTCGAGGTCCATCGGCACCTCGATCTTCCCCGTGCGCGCGAGCGAGTTCCGCAGCGTCTCGTTGACGTCGAGGTTGAGCACGTCGCCGAACTCGTACTGCTTGCTGTAGCCGTCGGCCTCGATCCCCGTCGCGAGGTACGGCGTGTCGTGGCTTCCGAAGCTCGACTTGCCGAGCGAGCCGAGGAGGCCGCGCAGCGTCTTGTAGCCGAGGAAGTCCATCCCCTTGTCGGTGAGGTTGAACTGGACGTCGCGCGCCGCTGCGCGCGCCATCCCGCCCGGCCCCGTCACCGCCTGGTGCCCGGCCGGCATCTGCGGCGGAGCGTCCATCTTCAGGTACCCCTCCTCCACCAGCCGCTGGACGAGCTCGTCGAGCAGCTTCGCGAGTTTCGCCTCCGCTTCGGCGTCGCCGTCGCCGCGCAGCGCCTCGAGCATCTCGGCGGAGAACTGTCCGCTCTCGATCAGCGCGTCGAGGATCGCCTGGCGCAGCGCGTCCATCGACCGGTCGGCCTCCTCGCCGCCGAACTCGCCCCAATACGGGTGCTCGTACTTCGGCCCGGCGAACCCCGACTGGAGGAGGAAGTCGGCGAGCTTGTCGAGCAGCGACTGGAGATCGACCTGGTCGGCCATCTCCGGGCTGAACTTCGAGTACGTGTGAAAGCGCATGCGTGCAGCATGAGCCCGTGGACGATCCGGCGCAAGCGGGAGCGACTCGGCCCTCGGCTCTCGGCCCTCGGCCCTCGGCCCTCGGCGGCTCTGGGCTTTCGAGCCCGACCGGGGCATCCTTCGAGATCCATGCCGAGTGCACTCCCGCCGAGCGCGTCGCCGCCGAGCACGTCCCCGCCGTCGCTGAATCCGTTCCGCGTCCTCGTCCGCCACCGGAACTTCCGGATCTTCTGGACCGGGCAGACGCTGTCGCTGATCGGGACGTGGATGCAGCAGATGGCGATCGGGTGGCTCGCGCTCGAGTTGAGCGACAGCGCCTTCCTCGTCGGTCTCGTCGCCTCGGTCGGCTCGCTCCCGATCCTCCTCTTCTCGTTCTACGGCGGCGTGCTCGCCGACCGGCACGACAAGCTGCGCCTCGTCACCATCGCGCAGTCGCTCCTTCTCGTCGAGGCGACGCTGCTCTGGTGGTTCACCTGGTCGGGGCACATGACCGTCGAGTGGCTGGTCGCGCTCGCCTTCTTCGCCGGCTGCGTCTCCGCCATCGAGATCCCATCGCGGCAGGCGCTGATCATCGAGCTCGTCGGACGCGACGAGCTGCACGAGGCGATCGCCCTCAACTCCAGCGGCTTCAACCTCGCGCGCATCGTCGGCCCCGCGGTCGGGGCGGTCGTCATCTCCTCGCTCGGCCTCGCCTGGTGCTTCGGGCTGAACGCGCTGAGCTACCTGACGGTGCTCGGCGGGCTCCTCCTGATCCGCCTTCCGGCCTTCCGCCCGCCGACGCACGCGACCGCGCCGTGGGAGGGGATCCGCCAGCTCTTCACGTACATGCGCACGACGCCCGTCGTCGCGATGCTGATGCGCATGGTCGTCGTCTACTCGGTGCTCGGCGTTCCCTACCTGACGCTGATGCCGGTGGTCGCGCGCGACGTGCTGCACACGGAGGCGGGCGGGTACGGGCTGCTCCTCTCCTGCGTCGGGCTCGGCGGCCTCGCGGGGGCGCTCTTCCTCGCGGCCGCCGCGCCGCGCGTGCGCCGCGGCCGGCTCCTCCTCCTCTCCGCCTACACGCACCCCGTGCTGCTGCTCGCCTTCTCGCTCGCACGCTCGGAGTGGCTCGCCGGCGGGATCCTCCTCTTCGCCGGCTTCACGATGATCGTGAACAGCGCCCTCTCGAACGGCCTGCTCCAGTCGATCGTGCCGAACGAGATGCGCGGCCGGCTGATGTCGGCCTACTCGTTCGTCGTCGTCGGCCTCTCGCAGGTGCTCGGCTCCTTCCTCGCCGGCTCGGTCGCGCGGGCGATCGGCGCCGACTGGGCGATCGGAATCGGCGCGGGGCTCATGCTCGTCTACGCCGTCACGGTGCTCGCGCGTCGGCGGGAGATCCGGGCGCTGTGAGTAGGGAGGGATCGCGGCGGGGCCGGCTGGGGCTCGGCGCTCGGGGCTCGGGGCTCGGCGTGCCGGTCGGTTCGACGCGCCGGGGCCCTGTTGGCACTGGGGTTCACGCGGAGACGCGGAGAAACACCGAGGGTGCGGCGGGGAATCAGCCCGCCGCGTACCCGGCCGCGAACCGCTCCCTCGCGAGCCTGACGACGAGCTCCGCCGCGCCGTCGATGCCGAGCCACTCGGTGTTCACGCAGACGTGGTAGTTCGCGTGCCGGAGCCAGGAGCGGTCGAAGTGCTTCTTGACGTACTGCTCGCGGCCCCGGTTCGTGTCCTCCACCACCTTCTTCGCCTGCTCGAGGGAGAGCCCGAGGCGGCGGGCCGCTCTGCGGGCGAGCGCGTCGGGGGGCGCATAGCAGAAGACGTGGAGCGCGTCGGCGCGCTCGGCGAGGAAGCTCTGCGCGCCGCGGCCGACGAGCACCACCGGGCCGCGCGCGACCGCCTCGTCGATCACGCGCCGCGTCACCTCGAGGATCCGCTCCTCCGAGGGCGGGAGCGTCGCGTCCGCCGACGCGGGGAGCATCTCGGGCGAGCCGAGCGCGAGGGCCTCGCCGATCCGCTCGACGAGCGACGGCACGCGCTCCTCGCGCGCCGAGATCTCGGCCGGCGTGACGCCGAGCCGCTCGGCGACGGCGTCGACGAAGGCGTTGTCGAGCAGCGACCACCCCAGCGCGCGCGCCACGCGCTCGGCGACCTCGGAGCCGCCGGAGCCGTACATGCGCGAGATCGTGATCAGCGCCACCGGTTCGCTCCCGCGCGCGCGCCGTCGGCGCCGCGGTCGGCTCGCCGCGGTCCCGGAGCGGCCTCGATCGGTCGCAGGCGCAGCTGCTCCGCGACGGCGAATCCGAGTCCCTCCCACGTCGCGGCGGCGGTCGGGTTGTCGGCGGCGTTGTGCAGCCGGAGCTCGGTCAGCCCGCGGTCGCGCGCCCAGCGCTCGGCCGCGGCGAGCAGCGCGCGCAGCACGCCGTGCCGCCGCGCCGGAGGGCGCACGTAGACGGACGAGACGTAGCCGTAGCGCGAGGGATCGAGGAGCGGCGAGCCGAGCGTGTCCACGCAGCGGAGGATCCCGACGGTCTCCCCGTCGCGCTCGGCGAGGAAGACGACCTCCTGCGACGAACGCAGCTGCGCGGCGTAGAGCGGCCGCGCGCGCCGCTCCGCATCCCTCCGGAGCCGTCCGTAAATCGCGTTGTCCGCGTGCTCCCGCAGCAAGGCGAGCCGGAGCTCGGTGACGACGTCGAGGTCGTCCACGGTGGCGGGGCGGATGGCGAGCATGGCGAAAGGGTACGCGGCGGGGCGGGGGAGGGAAAGGGCGGACGGGGACGCCACCCCGATCGGGACACCCCCGGATCGGGACGCCTCCCCTTCCTCGTCGAACCATTTCGTCAGCGCGGTACGGCAGGCACTCGGCGGAAGCATCTCTTCGGGGATGGCTCCGCCTCCTTGCAGTGTGTTTCACGCGGAGGCCCGGAGGGAAACAGGAGGACTCGGACGGCCCTCCATCGTTCGAATTCCGCGCTGCCGAGCGCGCCGTGCCGGGGCGTTGCTCCTGTCTTCATCTTCTCTCGCGGCGGACGCGGGGAACCTTCCCTCGTTCACGCGCCTCCGCGGAGAGGGCCTGGAGGAGCAGCCGCCGTCCGCCGCCGTCGTCCCGCCGTGCTCTCCGATCTCCTGGTGTTCCTCCGCGCCTCCGCGCGAACGCCGAGCCACAGGGCTCCGCCACATCGAGCGCCCCGCCGAGCGCCGAGCGCCGAGCGCCGGCCGGCCCCGCCGCGATCCCTCCCTATCCCCCGAACAGATCCTCGTTCGGCCGCCGCCGACGCGGCTCCTGGACCGCGCGGCCGTACTGGCCGCCGTCGCTCCGCGAGATCTTCTTGCGGCTCACGAGCGCCTCGAGGGCGAGCTCGCAGGCGGCGACCGTCGCGGCGGCGTCGTTCCGGTCGGCGAGGCCGAGGCGGTGCACCGAGTCCACGAGCTCGGGGACCGTCTCGAAGGCGCGCGCGATCGCGTCCGACGAGTTGTCGTCCGTCACCTGGATCGCGCCGCCGGCGTCGAACCACATCACGACGTCTTCGAGCGTCGCCTCCGGCGCGCGCTCCTTGAACGTCGCGTCGGCGGCGCGTCGGATCAGCTCGCGCGCGATCGACGCCGAGCCGACGAGCTCTCCCTCGTACTCGAGCTCCATCTTCCCCGTCATCGCCGGCACCGCCGCGTAGAGGTCGGAGATGCGCGGGACGATCTCCGCCTCCTCCGTCTGGATCACCCGGCGCTCGGCGTTCGAGATCACGATCTCGAGGATCGCGATCGGCATGCGCTGCGAGACGCCGGAGCGCTTGTCGATGCGCCGGTCGCCGCGCGCCTCGAAGGCGACGCGCTCCACGACCTCGGCGACGAAGTCGGGGATGCGCACGGGGCGGCTGCCGCGCGCCGTCCACGCTTCCTGGCGCGTGATCTCCATGCCGAGGTCCACCGACTCGGGGTAGTGCGTCAGCACCTCGCTCCCGATGCGGTCCTTGAGCGGCGTGATGATCTTGCCGCGCGCCGTGTAGTCCTCGGGGTTCGCCGTGAAGCAGAGGAGGACGTCGAGCGGCAGCCGCACGGGGTAGCCTTTGATCTGGACGTCCCCCTCCTGCATGATGTTGAACAGCCCGACCTGCACCTTCCCCGCGAGGTCGGGGAGCTCGTTCAGCGCGAAGACGCCGCGGTTCGCGCGCGGGAGCATCCCGTACTGGATCGTCAGCTCGTCGGAGAGGAGGTGCCCGCCGCGCGCGGCCTTGATCGGGTCGAGGTCGCCGATGAGGTCCGCGATCGTGACATCCGGCGTCGCCAGCTTCTCGACGTAGCGCGCGTCGCGCTCGACCCACGCGATCGGCGCCTCGTCCCCCGCCTCGGCGATGAGCTGCCGCGAGTACTTCGAGATCGGCGCGAAGGGGTTGTCGTTCACCTCGCTCCCGGCGACGATCGGCATGACGTCGTCGAGCAGGCCGACGAGCGAGCGCAGGATGCGCGACTTCGCCTGCCCGCGGAGGCCGAGGAGGATGAAGTTGTGGCGGGCGAGCAGCGCGTTCACGATCTGCGGCATGACCGTCTCCTCGTAGCCGAGGACGCCCTCGAAGAGCGGACCGCCCCGCGCGAGCCGCGCGAGGAGGTTCTGACGGATCTCGTCCTTGACGGTGCGGCGGGCGCGCTCGGGGGCTCCGTAGGCGGAGCGCCTGAGGGCGCCGAGGGTCTCGGGGAGTCGGGACACTGCGGCTTCTCCTGGTCGGGGCGGGGGATCGCGCGCCCGTCGTAGGATGTCCGCGGGGGAAGGAGTATGCTAGGGCAGAAGGATTTCGGAGAACGGCTCAGGTGCGAGGGTCAGGGGCAGGGACGCGCGATAAGCATCCCGAGGCACGTCCGACCCTGTCCCTGACCCTGGCCCTGTCGCCCGAGCCGTTGCCGTCTCCGTCACACGACCTCCACCTCCACCAGATTGTCGTAGAAGACCGCCCCCCTCCCCATGTCCGTCTCGCGCTGCGACGTCGTCGCGTTCGCGTTCTGGCCGTCCGCGGCCAGCTTCCCCCACCAGATCGACGGGGCCCACACGACGCCCTCGCGGATCGCGTCGCCGACGCGCGCCGTCGCGTGGAACTCGCCGCGGTCGTTGCGGATGCGCACGCGCATCCCCTCGGCGATCCCGCGGCGCGCGGCGTCGGCGCGGTGCAGCACGCACTCCGGCTCGCGCGCGCGGCGCTGCAGCACGGGGACGTTGACGAACGAGCTGTTGAGGAACTGGTGCGCGGGAGAGGAGATCAGCGTCAGCGGATACCGCGCCGCGAGCTCCGGGGCCGACTGCGCCGACTCGTACGGCGGCGTGAACGTCGGCACCGGGTCGATCCCCATCGCCTCGAGGCGCGGCGAGACGAGCTCGCACTTCCCGCTCGGCGTCGGGAAGCCGCCCTCGGCGAACGGGACGAACGGCGTCGGCACGGCGAGGCGCATCCAGCCGAGCTCGAGGAGCTTCTCGAGCGTGATCCCGTCGAGGCGCGGATGGCTCGGGCCGCCGCTCGCGTCCGTGAGCGCGCGCTCGACGATCGCCAGGTCGTCCTCCGCGAAGCACGGATCGTCGAGGCCGAGACGCGCCGCGAGCCGGCGGAAGATCTCGCTGTTCGGGAGGCTCTCGCCGACGGGCGCGATCGACGGGCGGTTCAGCGTGACGTAATGATGCCCGTAGGCGAAGTGCACGTCCCAGTGCTCGAGCTGCGTCGTCGCCGGGAGGACGAAGTCGGCGAGATCGGCCGTGTCGGTGCGGAAGTGCTCGAGGACGACGGTGAAGAGCTCCTCGCGCCGCATCCCGCGCAGCACCGCGTTGCGGTCCGGCGCGACGGCGGCGGGGTTCGAGTTGTAGACGACGAGCGCGCGCACCGGCGGACCGCCGACGCCGGCGTCCGGCGTCTCCAGCGCCTCGCCGAGGCGGATCATGTTGATCGTGCGCGTCCCGGGCGGCGAGAGGTCGGGGCGCTCGACGGCGGGATAGTTGAAGCGGAAGTTGCCGCTCGTCGAGAGCTGCACGCCGCCGCCGGGGCGGCGCCAATGCCCGGTGACCGCGGGAAGGCACGAGATCGTGCGCACCGCCATGCCGCCGCCGGCGTGCCGCTGGAGTCCGTAGTTGATGCGCACGAACGCCGCGCGCGCGCGTCCGTACCGCCGCGCGAGGTCCACGATGCGACCGGCGTCGATCCCCGTGATCGAGGCGACGCGCGCCGGCGGGTACTCGGCGGCGCGCGCGCGCAGCGCCTCGTGTCCGACGGTGTGCCGCTCGAGGTAGTCGCGGTCCTCGAGCGATTCGGCGAAGAGGACGTGCATCATGCCGAGCGCGAGCGCCGCGTCCGTCCCCGGCCGGATCCCGATCCACTCGTCGCACTGCGCCGCGGTCCGCGTGCGGATCGGATCGATCGCGATCACCGGCGCGCCGCGCGCGCGCGCCTCGAGGACGAAGGGCCAGAGGTGCGGGTTCGACGTGAGCGTGTTCGTCCCCCAGAGGAGCACGAGGTCGCTGTGCGGCACCCCCTCGATGTCCGCGCCGATCTTCGCGCCGACGGTCATCGTCAAACCCGTCGCGCCCGCGGTCGCGCAGATCGTGCGGTCGAGGTGCGAAGCGCCGAGCGCGTGGAAGAAGCGCCGGTCCATCGACTGCCCCTGGACGACGCCCATCGTGCCGGCGTACGAGTAGGGGAGGATCGCCTGCGGCCCGTCGGCGGAGCGGCGGATCGCGTCGAGTCGCGACGCGATCTCGTCGAGCGCCTCGTCCCACGACACGGGCGCGAAGCGTCCGCTCCCCTTCGGGCCCGTGCGTCGCAGCGGCCGCGTCAGGCGGTCTGCGTGATAGGTGCGGTCGAGATACCGTGCGACCTTCCCGCAGAGGAAGCCCCGGGTGACGGGGTGCTCGGGGTCGCCCTGCACGCGCACGGCGCGCCCGCCCTCGACGGTCACGAGCATCGCGCAGGTGTCGGGGCAGTCGTGAGGGCAGGCGCCGCGAACGACGCCGGACTGCGGGAGCGGGAGCGGAATCGAGCGCATCGAGTGGTCGCGAGCGCGAGGGCCGGCCGGCGCGGCGCGCGCCGCCGCGCACGGCAGGAGCACCGGGTCACAAGATAACAGCTTGCGAGCGCGTCGGTTGCAGGACGCGCGAGGGGGCGCCCGGTTTCTCTCCCCGACGGGGGCGGCCAGACGCCCGCCGGGGCGCGAGCGCCGGAAATTGTCCGTCCGCGTTACGAACGCGTTGGGATGTCAGCAGTTGCGTGAGAGCACGGCCCTTGACACACCGTCCTGGACCGGTACGTTAGTGCCCGCTACCTCGGATTCACACGCGTCGCGGCGGACGAGCCGCCGCTCGCACGTGTAGCGATGTCTCCATGTTCCACCCGTCCCCCTCAGGAGAGAGTATGAAGCGCATTGCCCTGGCCTGCGCCGCGATCGCGTTGATCGCGTGCACGACCGAGTCCGAGACGCCCGCTGCCGACACGGCCGCGCCGGCCGTCGCCCCGTCGCCCGCCCCGGCGGACACGATGGGCACGGACACCATGCGAGCCGACACGACCGACACGACGGCCACGCCGTAATCGCGGTACTGGTTCGATGCGCGAGGGGCGCGACGATCTCCGTCGCGCCCCTTTCGCATCCCGGTCTCACTCGAGACGCCGCTCCGAATCGAGTGCGGCGCGCCGACGAGACGGCGCGCCGCGCGATCATGCCTCGCGCGTCGGGTCGCCGAGCGCCGCGCGCAGCTCCTCGAGGCGCGCGGCGAACGGCGCGTCGGCGAGGACCGGGGCCGCGCCGCCCGTGTGCACCTCCTCGTCGAGCGCGACCCACGACACGCACCCCTGATAGCGGCGCTGCTCCGGGATCTCGATCGGAGACGCGAGACGCGCGAGGCGCACCGCCACCACGTGCACGAGCGGCACGTCGCGGTAGCGGAAGCGCGACTCCACCGCGCCCCACGCCAGCCCGTGCGCCCCCCCGATGCGTCGCAGCGGCTCGAGCGACTCCACGCGCCACACGGCGGCGACGTCGGCCACCAGCTCGATGCGCACGCTGCCATCCGCGGGCCGCTCCGCGTGCGCAGCCTCGAGACGCGGCAGGAGACGCGGCGCGAGCTCCGCCGCCTTCTCGTGGAAGTACGTCGGATAGAGCAGGAAGCGGTCGTGCCGCACCGAGAAGCCGGCGCGCTGCTCCCGGATCCCGCCCTTCCGGACCATCGCGACGAGCTCCCCCGAGGCGAAGGCGTCGCAGAGGACCTTCCACTCCTTGAGCGCCGTGCGCAGCGCCGCCGTCATCGCTGCTCCGTCCACCACCGGAACGCCTCGACGATCCCCTCGTCCGCGCGGACGACCGGCCGCCACTCGAGCTCGTCGCGCGCGCGATCCGACGAGAACGGGTTGTCGCGCGTGACGAAGCTCAGCGTCGAGCCGACCATCGCCCGCCGTCCGTGGCCGCCGGCGAGTCCCGCCGCCGCCGCCGCGACCGCGATGGCGGCTCGGGCGAGAGGGAGCGGAACGCTGAAGGTCCGCACCTCGCGTCCGAGCCCCTCGGCGGCGAGCCGCACGAACTCGCGCACGGTGACCTCGCCGTCGTTCGCGAGGTTGTACGCCCGCCCGCCTGCCGCGTCGGTCGTCGCCGCGCGCACCGCGCCATCGGCGACGTTCGCCGCGTGCACGATCGCCAGCGTCGTCGCGCCGTCGCCGACCACCGGCGCGAGCCCCGTGCGGAGCAGCCGCGCCGCGCGCGGCACGAACTGGCGGTCGCGGCGGCCGTAGATCACGCACGGGCGCACCGCCGTCGCCCAGATGCGTCCGGCGCGGTGCGCGTCGAGGACGATGGACTCCGAGTCGCGCTTCGAGCGCGCGTAGTGCGCGGTGGCCGGAAGCGGCTCGAGCGCGACGTCCTCGTCCGTCAGCCGCCTCGAGCCCCTCGCGGTGCGCTCGCCGTTCGTCCCCCGTCCCTCGTCCCTCGTCCCGCCCTCCCCGTCCCCCGTCCCCCGTCCCCCGTCCCTGTACCTCCCCGGCCCGTACACCGCGACGCTGCTCACGTGCAGCAGCCGCGCGCCCGCGCCGCGCGCCGCCTCGACCGCGTTGCGCGTCCCCTCGATGTTCGTCGCGCGGTACGCCTCCCACCCGCCGCGCGGCGTGATCGCCGCCGCGGCGTGGAAGACGACGTCGCTCCCTTGCGCCGCGTGCGCGAACGTCGCCGAGTCGAGCGTGTCCCCCGGATGCAGCGCGACGCCGGCGCGCGAGAGCCACGCCGCGCGCCCCGGATCGCGCACGAGGGCCCGCACGCTCCAGCCGTCGGCGAGCAGCCGCTCGACGATGTGCGAGCCGACGAGTCCCGTCGCCCCGGTGACGAGCGCGTGCGGCACCTGGCGATTCCGGCCGGTGCTAGAGCGGGAAGGGGAGCGCGACGATCTCGACGCGCGAGTCCCCGCCCTCCCAGTGCGCGGCGACGGTCGTGCCGGGCTCGATCTCGCGGCGCACCATCCCGATCCCGATCCCGCCGAGCCGCGGCGAGATCGCGCTCGAGCGGAGGTCGCCGACGGTCTTCCCGGAGTCGTCCACGAGCATCGCCTTGTAGGGGAGCGGCTCGCCGGCGGGGAAGCGGAGGCCGCGCAGGTGCCGGTTGACGTGCCCGCGGAAATGGACGCGCGCCACGGTCTCCTGCCCGACGTAGCACCCCTTCGTGTAGGAGATCGCGTGCAGCTCGTCCATGTTCGCCTCCTGGGCGAGCGTCGTCTCGTCGATGTCGAGCCCCCACTCGGGACGCCCGGCCTCGATGCGCGCGATCTCCCAGACGGCGAGTCCCGTGGGCGTCGCGCCGATGTCGCCGAGCGCGCGCCAGAGCGCGTCGCGCGACTCCATCGGCACGAACAGGTCGTATCCCTCGAGGCCGAGGTCCGGCGAGCGCACGACGATCGTCCGCGACCCCTCGACGTCCGCGCCGACGTGCCCGTACGGCGCCAGCGCCCCGAGCGTCGCGGGGGCGATTCCCGTCGCCGACGAGACGATGCGCCGCGCCTGCGCCCCGTACACGCCGACCGTGCCGAGGGCGAGCGACTCGTCGCGCCACGGGGCGAGGCGCGGGTTCACGTACTTGCGCAGCATCTCCGTCCACCCCGCCCCCGCGCGCGTCGGCGCGTCGATCAGGAGCGAGCCCTCCTCGGCGAGGATGCGCAGGTCGGCGACGATCTTCCCCTTCGCCGTCAGCGCGGCCGCGTAGCACCCCTGGCCGGGGACGAGCGCCGACACGTCGTTCGTGACGAGCCCCGTCACGACCTCCGAGGCTTTCGGCCCGCTGACGCGGACGCGGCGGCGGTGCCCGCGGTCCACGAGCACCGCCGCGGCGCGCAGCGCCGCGTACTCCGACTGCACGTCGCCGAAGTGGAGGACGACCGGAAAGCCGTCGATCTCCGTCGTCATCCCCGTCTGGCGCGGCGGCAGCGGCAGCGACGTCATCGCCGGGCCCCGCCGAGCTCGCGCAGCCGCTCGAGCGTCACGTGCTCGAGCGTCCGGATGTAGCCGTCGGCGTCCATCGCGACCTCCGCCGCGATCGAGCCGACGGCGACGCAGCGGATTCCCGCCGCGCGCGCCGCGCGGATCCCGGCCGGGCCGTCCTCGAGCGCGATGACGCTCTCGCGGTGCACCTCGCCGCGGCGGGAGAGGCGCTCCAGCGCCCGCTCGTAGCCGACGGGGCTCGGCTTCTGCTCGAGCATCTCGTCCGAGGTCACGATGCACTCGAAGGCGAAGCCGAGGTCGGCGAGGGCGAGCGTGCGGTCGACGTCGCGGCGGCTCGCGCGCGTGACGATGCCGAGCCGCGCGCTCCCCTCGAGCCGCGCGACGCACTCGCGCGCGCCGGGGACCAGCGTGAGCCCGTTGCTCGCGTCCTCGCCGAAGTAGCGGTCGGCGCGCAGCGCGATCAGGTCGAGCATCACCTCGTCGACGCGGTCGCCGCGGCGCTCGAGGAGCGCCGCCGCCGCCGCCCGCGACGGGAGCGCGCGCCAGCACTGCGCGATCTCGTCGTCGGAGACGACGATGCCGTCGTCCGCGAGACTGCGCCGGAGGGCGGCCGTGCGACGCTCCCGCGTCTCCGCGATGACGCCCTCGAACTCGAACAGGACGACGTCCACCATGTCCCGGAAATAACTCGGACGACCGCGGTCGCGCTACCGCTCGCGCGCGGCGGCGTAGGAGGCGTCCAGGAGGTCCACCGGGTGGACCGCCCGCGCGCCGATCCGGGCGCGGCGGAGCCCGGCGCCGATCTGCATGAGGCACCCGGGATTGCCCGTCGCGACCCACGCCGCGCCCGTGCGCTCGATGTTGGCCAGCTTCGGATTCAGCACGGCGTCCGACGTCTCCGGCTCGATGAGGTTGTAGATCCCCGCCGCGCCGCAGCACATGTCCGCGTCGGCGAGAGGGACGAGGCGCAGCTCCGGGATCGCGCCGAGCACGGCGAGCGGCGGCGTCACGACGCGCTGCGCGTGCTGGAGGTGGCAGGGCGAGTCGTACGTCACGGTGAGCGGGAGCGGTCCCCCCGGCACGGGGCCGGCCGCCGCGAGCAGCTCCGTGACGTCGCGCACGCGCGCGGCGACCGCGGCCGCCCGCTCCGCCCACGCGGGGTCGCCCTGCAGCAGGTGCCCGTAGTCCTTCATCATCGCGCCGCACCCGGCCGCGTTCACGGCGATCGCCTCCGCGCCCGAGCGCTCGAAGGCCGCGATGTTCGCCCTCGCCAGGCGCCGCGCGGCCTCGAGGTCCCCCGCGTGGGCGTGCAGCGCCCCGCAGCAGCGCTGTCCGGGCGCCGCCGTCGGCACGTAGCCATTCCGGGCGAGCGTGCGCCGCGTGGCGTCGTTCGTCGCGCCGAGCAGCCCCGCCATGACGCACCCCTCGAGCACCGCCACGCGCTCGCGCGCCGGCGATGCCGCCGCGGGGGCGACGGCGTGCGCTTTGCCGCGCAGCGTCGGGCGCGTCGCATCGAGCATCCCCATCGCGAAGCCGAGCCGCCCGGGCAGTCGGGAGAGGAGGCGCGGGAGCTGCGTCGCCCGGAGCAGTCGCGCGCCGGCGAGCGCCGCGCGGAGCAGCGGCCTGCGCCCGAACACCGCGAGCACGAGCCGCGCGACGAGGGGACGCGAGCGCCCCTCGGCGAGGGTCGCGCGCGCCGCCTCGAGCAGGTGCCCGTAGGGCACGCCCGACGGACACGCGGTCTCGCAGCCGCGACAGCCGAGGCAGCGGTCGAGGTGCTCGTTGACGCTCTCGTCGTCCGTCGTCAGCGTCCCCTCGAGGAGCGCGCGCATGAGGACGATGCGCCCGCGCGGCGAGTCGTTCTCGTCCTGGAGGCTCACGTACGTCGGGCAGGCGGGGAGACAGAAGCCGCAGTGCACGCAGGCGTCGATCCCCGCCTGCGCGGCGGCGAGCGGAGAATCGGGGAGCGCGCACATCGGGCGCGCCACGCTCTCCCCCGTCCGCTCCTGCGTCGTCTCCTTCGACACGGTCCCGCCGCTCACGCCGACTCCTCGCCGAGCAGGCCGCGGTTGAGCAGCCGGTGCGGGTCGAAGGCGTCGCGCGCGCGGCGCGACAGGCGGCCGTCGGCCGCCGGCGCGACGCCGCGCCACTGCGCAGCGGGAAGGCGCTCGACGATGCGCGTCACGCCATCGGGGAGCGCGGCGAGCATCGCGGCGAGCGCACCGGCGCCGTGCGCCGGGACGACGCAGCGCACGACCCCGCGCCCGACGGTGGCGTGGGCGAATCCCTCCGCGGCATCGCACGCGCGGGTCGCCACTTGCCAGAGCTCGGCGAGGCGCGACGGGAGCGCGGAGAGCCGGACGGTGGCCGCGCCGGCCGGCTCGAGCCGCGCGAGCCGCGCCCAGACGTCGCCCTGCGCGAGGTCGGATGCGTCGGCGATCTCGCCGAGCGTGCGGCGCTCGCCACGCACGACATCCGCGTTGCCGGCGATGCGCGCGAGGACGACCGCGCCGTCCCCGGCGCGGATCGCGCGCGCGGCGCGCGCGCTCAGTAGCTCGAGCGCATGGGCGGCGAGCGGCGCGGCGCGCAGCCGCGCGAGCAGCCCGCGCACGTCCGCGCCTGCTGGCATCGGCAGCGCGACGGTCGCCTCCGTCTCCGGGCGCGCACGCAGCCGCACGCTCACCTCGGTGATCGCGCCGAGCGTTCCCCACGAGCCGGCGAGGAGACGCACGAGGTCGAAGCCGGCGACGTTCTTCACGACGCGTCCGCCGCCGCGAGCGACCTCGCCGCGTCCGTCCACGAACTCGAGTCCGAGCACGAGGTCGCGGGGCGTGCCGAAGAGGTGCGCGAGCGGGCCGTACGACCCGGTGGCGACGGTCGCCCCGAGCGTCCCCGCGGGGTCGCCGAAGGGATCCAGCGTCAGCCACTGCCCCTCGGCGCCGGTCGCGCGCGCGATCTCGGCGAGCGTCGTCCCCGCGCGCGCGGTGAGCGTCAGGTCGCCGGGGACGTAGTCCACGATCCCCGCCACCCCAGCGAGCGAGAGCGTGCGCGCGAGCCGCACGGGGCGCCCCGCGTCGAGCCACGTGCCGCGGCCGGCGATGCGCAGCGGCGTGCGGTCGGCGATCGCCTCGCGCACCATCTCGCGCGCCTCGGCGGCGCTCGCGGGAGAGAGCGACCCGGCCGCGACGGAGCGCGTCGGCGCCGTCATGCCTCCGCTCCGGTGCCGGCGGAGTGCGCGTCGGCGCGGCGCACGGCGGCGCTCCCCGCCCATTCGCGGCAGCTCCGCACGGGGACGACCTTCCCCGGATTCGCCCGCCGCTCCGGATCGAACACCGCGCGCAGCCGGCACATCGCGTCGAGCGACGCGGGCGTGAAGATCGCCTCCATGTAGCCGAGCTTGTCGAGACCGACCCCGTGCTCCCCCGTCACCGAGCCGCCGGCGTCGATGCACGCGCGCATGATCTCCCCCATCGCCTCGTGCACGCGCACCGTCTCGTCCGGGTCGGTCGCGTCGTAGCCGATGTTCGGGTGGAGGTTCCCGTCGCCGGCGTGGAAGACGTTGCAGACGCTGACGCGGTGCCGCGCGCCGATCTCGCCGATGCGCCGCAGCACCTCGGGGAGCCTCGTGCGCGGCACGACCGCGTCCTGCACGACGAGGTGCGGCGAGATGCGCCCCATCGCGCCGAACGCCTTCTTGCGCCCCTGCCAGAGCCGCGCGCGGTCGGCGGCGTCGACGGCGACCTTCACCGAGCGCGCGCCCGCCTCCTCGCAGGCGTGCACGATGGCCGCGACGTCGGCGATCATCGCCACCGGCATCGTCCCCGCCGCGCTCGAGATGATGGACAACGCCACCATCCGTGCGGTCGAGGCCTCGATCTACGCCGCGGGCTATCCCGTGGACGCCGAGGCGGTGCTCCT
>DASUSM010000266.1:0-18696 GCA_036375115.1 Gemmatimonadaceae bacterium
GGCGCGCCGAAGGGGCTGGAGAGCGTCGGCGGACGACGGATCGTGGACCGCGTCGTCGATGCGCTGCGCGCGACGACGGATCGTCTGCTCCTCGTCGCCAACGACCCGGACGCGGGCGGGTGGCTCCCCGGGGTCGCCGCGGTCGGCGACGTGCGCGCCGGCGCGGGGAGCCTCGGCGGCATCCACGCCGCGCTCGTGCACGCGGGGACGCCGGTGCTCCTCGTCGCCTGGGACATGCCCTTCGTCCCGCCGTCGCTCCTCCGCGCGCTGCGCCGGCTCGGCGAGGGCGCGGACGTCGCCGTTCCGGAGAGCGACTCCTCGCGGCGCGGCGTCGAGCCGCTCTGCGCCTGGTACGCGCCGTCGTGCATCCCGGCGATCGAGCGCCGCATCGATGCGGGGGACCTGCGCATCGTCGGCTTCTTCGACGAGGTCCGCGTGCGGCGTCTCCCGGCCGGCGAGGTCGCGCGGCACGGCGACCCGGCGCGCCTCTTCCACAACGTCAACGCGCCCGACGACCTCGTCGTCGCGGAGGAGCATGCCTCGACCCCCGATGGTGGCGATCGTCGGCCGCAAGCATAGCGGGAAGACGACGCTCGTCGTCCGGCTCGCCGCCGAGCTCGGGCGGCGCGGACACCGCGTCATGACGATCAAGCACGGCTCGCACACCTTCAACATCGACCCGGAGACGACGGACACGTACCGGCACTGGCACGAGGGGAACGCCGAGCGCGTGGCGATGGCGTCGCCGGACAAGTTCGCGCTCCTCGTCCGGTGGAGCGAGGAGCTCCCTCCCGAGACGATCGCCGAGCGGCACATGAGCGACGCCGACGTCGTCGTCTGCGAGGGATTCACCCGCTCGGCGCTGCCGCGCATCGAGATCTTCCGGCGCGCGGCGCACGACGCGCCACTCTACGATGCGGCGAGCGAGGGCGCGGCGCGCTGGCGCGCGATCGTCACCGACGCCGACGCGGTCGATGCGCACGTGCCCGTGCTCCGGCTCTCCGCCCCCGACTGGCTCGACCGGCTCGCCGACCTCGTCGAGCGCGACATCATGCACCGCACCTCCACCGAGCACCGATGACGCTCCGCTCCGCCGTTCCGCTCCTCCTCGCCGGCGCCGTCGCCGCCTGCGCGCCGGCCGGCGCCGCGCCCGGCACCGGCGTCGCGCCGGCGCGCGTCACCGTGCGCTCGCTGCGCGCCGACATCACGCGGCTGATCACCGCCCCCGAGTTCCGGAACGCGCACTGGGGCGTGCTCGTCGTCGATCCGGCGCGCGGCGACACGCTGTACTCGAACGAGGCGGGGAAGCTGTTCATGCCCGCCTCGAACATGAAGATCGTCACCGGCGCGGTCGCCCTCGCGCGGCTCGGCCCGGAGTGGCGCTACCGGACCGTCTTCGCGACGACCGGCGCCATCGATGGCGACGCTCTCGTCGGCGATCTCGTCGTCGTCGGGCGCGGCGATCCGAGCGTGAGCGCGCACATGGCCGGGGACCCGATGGCGATCGTCCGCGGCGCCGCCGACTCCCTCGCGCGGCTCGGCGTTCGGCGCATCACGGGGACGATCCGCCGCGGGCCCGACTACTTTCCCGGCTCGAACCTCGGCTACGGCTGGTCGCTCGACGACCTCGACTCGCCGTACGGCGCGGGCGTGGACGAGCTGTACTTCAACGAGGGGTTCGCGACGCTCGTCGTCACCGGCGCGGACTCCGCGGGCGGCGCGGTCGAGGTGCGCGTCCTCCCGATCCCGGACCATCCGCCGGTGCGCGTCGAGGCGACGACCGCGGACAGCACGGCGCTCGAAGTCGTGAAGGACACGATCGGCGCCGGCATCGTCGTCACCGGCACGGTGCGGCCCGGGGAGAGCGACACGCTCGACATGACGTACTACGATCCGGCGGAGGCGTACCTCGCGGCGCTGCGCGCCGCCCTCGCCGAGCGCGGCATCGCCGTACGCGACTGGGGAGACTCGCCGGCGCGGATCGACACGGCGGCGGCGCTCGACACGCTCTTCGCCCTCGCGTCTCCCCCCCTGCGCGAGATCCTGCCGGCGATGCTGAAGCCGTCGCAGAACCAGATCGCCGAGATCCTCTTCCGCACGCTCGCGCTCGAAGAAACCGGAGCGGGAGATCCGCGCGCCGCACGGCGCATCGTCGAGGAGCAGCTCGCGGCGTGGGGACTCGACTCGGGGACGTACGTGATCCGCGACGGGAGCGGGCTCTCGCGGCACAACTACCTCGCGCCCGAGGCCCTCGTGCGCATCCTCGACCGGATGCGCACGCACGAGTGGGCGGACGTCTTCCGCGATGCGCTCCCCGTGGCCGGCGTGGACGGGACGATCGAGTCGCGCATGCGCGGCACGCCCGCCGAGGGGAATCTGCGGGCGAAGACCGGGACGATCGACAAGGCGCGCGCGCTCTCCGGCTACGTGACGAGCGCGGACGGGAGCGTCCTGATCTTCAGCCTGCTCGCGAACAACTACACGACGCCCGTGCGGGAGGCGACGCGGGTCCAGGACGAGATCGGCGCGCGGCTCGCGGCGCTCCGCCGGTGAGGCGACGCCAGCCATGCTGACCGTTCCCGAGGCCAGCGCGCGCATCCTCGAGCACATCGCGCGGATGCCGCCCGAGCGGGTGGCACTGCTCGACGCCCTCGGCCGCGTGCTCGCCGCGCCGGCGATCGCGCCGTTGACCCTTCCCCACTGGGACAACTCGGCGATGGACGGCTATGCCGTGCGCGGCGCCGACGTCGCCGCGGCGACCGCGGAGCGGCCGGTGACGCTCCCCGTGGCGGAGACGATCGCCGCGGGCGGCTTCGCCTCGCGCGCCCTGCGCGCGGGGGAGGCGATGCGCATCATGACGGGCGCGCCGATCCCGGACGGCGCGGACTCGGTCGTGCGCGTCGAGGACACCGACGGCGGCACCACTCGCGTCGAGATCCGGAACGCGCGCGACGTCGGCCGGAACATCCGCGCCCGCGGCGAGGACCTGCGCGAGGGCGACATCGCGGTGCCCGCGGGGAGCGTCGTCGGCGCGGCGCAGATCGGCGTCCTCGCGTCGATCGGGCAGGCGACGGTGGACGTCCACCGCCGGCCGCGCGTCGCGATCCTCGGCTCGGGCGACGAGCTCGTCGACCTCGACCGCTTCCACGAGGCGCTCGCCGGCCGGAAGATCGTCAGCTCGAACGGGTGGACGCTGACGGCGCTCGTCCGCGAGGCCGGCGGCGATCCGGTGAACCTCGGGGTCGCCGGCGACTCGCCGGAGTCGCTGCGCGCGCACTTCGTCCGCGCCGCGGGGTGCGATCTCGTCGTCACGACGGCGGGGATCTCGGTCGGGGAGTTCGACTACACCCGCGACGTGCTCGGCGGACTCGGCGCGGACATCAAGTTCTGGAAGGTGGGCATGCGGCCCGGCGCGCCGCTCGGCTTCGGGCTCCTCGCGGGAGGGCAGCCGTGGATCGGGCTCCCCGGGAACCCGGTCTCGACGATGGTCACCTTCGAGCTCTTCGTCCGCCCGGCCATCCTGCGGATGCTCGGGCACGTGCGCGTCTTCCGGCGCCCGGTCCCCGTCGTGCTCGAGGAGCCGGTGACGATCGGCGCGCGCCTCACGCACTTCCTGCGCGCCATCCTGCGCGTCGGCGAGGACGGGCGGCTCCTCGCCCGGCTCACCGGCCCGCAGGGCTCGGGGATCCTCACCTCGATGGCGCGCGCGAACGCCCTGCTGGTCGTTCCCGAGGAGCGCTCGCGGTGCGAGGCCGGAGAGACGCTGCACGCGATCCCCCTCGGCGAGACGGCGTCGCTCGCGGAGACGTTCGCGCTGTGAGCAGCGCCGACGAGCGGACGGACGGCGGGCCCGGCGCGGCCCGCGCCGGCGCGGACGCCCTTCGGGTGTCGCTCGAGCGACGCTTCCGCACGTCGGTCACCGAGGTGAGCATCCGCGGGGAGGCGATCGCCCTGCTCCACCCGACGAACGCCGACGACCTGATCTCCGAGGAGGACTACGTCCGCGACGAGCGGCTCCCGTACTGGGCGGACATCTGGCCGGCGTCGCAGGTGCTCGCCGGCGTGGTGCGCGCGATGGACGGCGGCGGGCGCCGGCTTCTGGAGCTCGGCTGCGGCCTCGGTCTCGTCGCGACGGCGGCGGCGCGGGCAGGCTTCGCCGTCACGGCGAGCGACTACTACGACGATGCGCTCGAGTTCGCGCGACTCAACGCGGCGTCGGCGGCCGGCGCGGCGATCGCGACGCGGATGGTGGACTGGCGCGCCCTCCCGCCGGACCTCGGCGTCTTCGACGTCGTGGCCGCGTCGGACGTGCTCTACGAGCGCCGCTACGGGCCGCTCGTGGCGGAGGTGCTCGAGGCGACGCTCGCGCCGGACGGGATCGCACTCATCGCCGACCCCGGCCGGGTCGGCGCGGATGCCTTCCTCGAGGAGTGCGAGCGGCGGGGGATGACGGCGCGCAGCGAGGCGCCGATCCCCTTTCGCGCGAACGACGCGATGCAGCAGATCCGGATCTACGAGGTGCGGCGGCGGTGAGCGAGGAGCGGCGCCGGCCGGCGCCGCCCCCCGGCGGCCCGCCGTCAGGCGCGGCTCGTCAGGCGCCCCGCGACGACCTCGGCGATGTCGAGCACCGGCACCGACGACTCCTTCGCCTTCACGCCGTCGCTGAGCATCGTCATGCAGAAGGGGCAGGCCGAGGCGATCGCGTCGGCGCCGGTGGCGAGTGCCTCCTCCGTGCGCTCGATGTTGATGCGCGTCCCTTCCTTCTCCTCCATCCACATGCGCCCGCCGCCGGCGCCGCAGCAGAGCCCGCGGCTCCGGCTGCGGGGCATCTCGACGACCTCGGCGATCGGGAGCGCGCGGCGGAGCGCGGCGCGGGGTGCCTCGTAGACGTCGTTGTAGCGGCCGAGGTAGCAGGAGTCGTGGAAGGTGATGCGCGAGAGGCCATCCTTGGACGCATCCATCGGGACGCGCCCCTCGTCGAGCAGACGCTCGATGAACGTCGAGTGGTGCACGACCTCGTAGTGGCCGCCGAGCTGCGGGTACTCGTTGCCGATCTGGTGGAAGCAGTGCGGGCAGATCGTGACGACGGTGCGCACGCCGTACCGGTCGAGCGTCTCGATGTTCTCGCGGGCGAGCGTCTGGTACAGGTACTCGTTGCCGAGCCGGCGCGCCGGATCGCCGTTGCACTTCTCCTCCTGCCCGAGGATGGCGAACTCGATCCCCGCCGCCTGCATGATGCGCGCGAAGGCGACGGTGATCTTCTTCGCGCGGTCGTCGAACGACCCCATGCAGCCGACCCAGAAGAGGACCTCGGGGCGGCGTCCCCGCTCGTGCATCTCCGCCATCGTCGGGATGTCGAGCCCCTCGGCCCACCGGCCGCGGTCGGCCGGCTGGAAGGCCCACGGCGAGCCGCTGCGCTCCATCGACTCGAAGACGGGGGTGATCTCCTCGGGGAAGCGCGACTCCATGAGGACGAGGTCGCGCCGCAGCTCGTTGATGATCTCGAGCTGGTCGATCGACACGGGGCATTCCTGCACGCAGGCGCGACAGCTCGTGCACGCCCAGAGCTCCTCCTCGGTGATGTAGTTGTCGAGGAGGCGGTTCTCGAGGGCCGCGGCCGCCGTCGTCGTCCCCGCGTCGTCCCCCTCGCCGTGCACGAGGCGCGGGCGGCGGAACTCCATCGGATCGCCGGTGAGGAGCGGGCCGACCTCCATCAGCCGCTGCCGCGTGTTGACGACGATCTTGCGCGGGCTCAGCACCTTCCCGGTGATGTTCGCCGGGCACGCGGCGGTGCACCGCCCGCACTCCGTGCAGGAGTAGCCGTCGAGCAGGTTCTTCCACGTCAGGTGCGTGACGTCCGCGGCGCCGAACTGCTCCGCCCCCTCGGCCTCGAGGTCCATCGCGGGCATGATCCCCTTCTTCCCCGGGATGCTCGTGTTCGAGAGGAAGACGTTGATCAGCGACGTGATGACGTGGAGATGCTTCGAGTACGGGAGGTAGTTCAGGAAGACGAGGACGAGCAGCGCGTGGAACCAGAAGCTGACGGTCTCCGCGGCGGCCGCGGCTCCGGGCGAGACCGCGCGCGCGAGCGGGACGGCGAGCGCCCACGACACGGGGCGCGCCGGGGTCGCGAGCCCGGGGTGCGCGACGAACGCGAACGCGCCCTCGAGCAGGAGGGTGAGCATGAGCGCGGCGATCATGCTCAGGATGAAGATCGCGTCACCGTGCTCGAGGCCGTCGCCCTCGAGCCGCTTCGGGTGCACGACGAGGCGGCGATAGAGCAGCGCGCCGACCGCGCCGAGGACGAAGACGGCGAAGACGTCCTGCGAGACGGCGAAGAGCGCGTACAGCGCCTCGGGGAGGAACCGCTCGTACGAGAACGCCGGCCAGATGCCCCGGATGACCGCCTCGACCGTGCCGATGGTGAGGACGACGAAGCCCCAGAAGACCGTCGCGTGGAGCGCGCCGGCGACCGGATCGCGGAGGATCTTCGCCTGACCGACGCCGATCGCGAGCAGGTTGCCGACGCGCACGAGCGGCGCGTCGAGCCGCCGCTCGTCGCGGCCGACGCGCAGGTAGCGATAGAGCCGCTGCGCGTTGAGGGCGAAGAACCCGAGCGCGACGACGACGATCCCGAGGAAGATCAGGTTGATGGCGGTCATGCGCGGGAAGCTACGCCGCCCCCGAGGGCAGAACAAGAACGGGGCGCCCGCGAGGGCGCCCCGTCCGGTGCTCGTCATGCGACGGCGAGATCAGAAGCCGAAATTCAGGCCGACGGTGAAGACCCAGTTGTGCTGGCGGTCGGCATCGTCGAAGACGTCGCCGAAGGTCTCGTCGTCGTCCCACTGGAGGGACGTGACGTAGTCCTTCGCCATGAGGCGCACGCCGACCGACTCCATCCACTGGAAGTCGGCGCCGACGCCGAAGTTGAAGGCGAGGTTGGTCTGCGCGTCGGACTCGAGGTCGTCCGCCTCCGCGGTGTAGCGCACGGCGCCCGCGCCGACCTGCCCGAACGGTGCGATCCAGGAGCCCGGCTGCTGCATGAAGGGCAGGCGGAACTGGAGGTTGGCATCGTAGAACCAGACGCCGATGTCGCCGCTCGCGGGGACGCTCGCGCCGCCGTTCTCGATCGTGAAGCGCGACTCCGTCCAGCCGAGATTGCCGAGAAGCGAGATGTTCGGGGAGAAGCTCCAGCCGGCCTGCACGCCGTAGAAGCCGCCGTCCTCGTTGGAGTATTCGCCGGCCGCCGTCTCGGCGAGATCGCCGAAGACGATGTAGCCGGCGTACGGTCCGACGAAGAAGGAGCCGTGCCCGCTCGTGACCGGGTCGCCGGCCTGCTGGGCCTGGAGCGGCGCCGCGATGGCCGCCGCGAGAGCTGCACTGACGAAAAAGTTCCGCATATTCGCTCGCTGCTGAGGTGAACGACCGCGGCGCACGCTGCACGCCGCCGGCCGGCCGCTCACAATGCAAGCGTCGTGCGCGCTGCCGAACGGCGACGCGGGGCGCCTGACGAGGCGCCCCGCGTGGTCCATCGGCCGAGCCCGGTGACGCGCGTCACCTCGCGCGAGTCACGCGCCCTGCTTCGCCTTGCGCACGGCCTCGGTGAGCACGGGCACGATCTCGAGCGCGTCGCCGACGATGCCGTAGTCGGCAACCTTGAAGATCGGTGCTTCCTTGTCCTTGTTGATCGCGACGATCGTGCGCGAGTTGCGCATCCCGGCGATGTGCTGGATGGCGCCGGAGATGCCGACGGCGACGTACAGCTGCGGCTGCACCCAGCGTCCCGTCTGGCCGATCTGGTCGGCGTGCGGCCGCCACCCCTCGTCGGTGACGGCGCGCGTCGCGCCGACGGCGGCGTTGCCGAACGCGGCGGCGAGCTCCTCGACGAGGCGGAAGTTCTCCGGCGCCTTGAGGCCGCGGCCGCCGCTGACGATCACCGGCGCCTCGCCGAGGTCGAGCTTCGTCGCGCTCCCCTGGGCGAGCTCGGTGACGACGACGCGCGACGCCGACGGATCGCCGACGGGCGGCGCGGTCTCGACGCGCCCCGCCTTCGGGCGCTGCTCCGGCGCGACGGCGCCCGCCCGCAGCGAGAGCACGACGGGCGAGCCCGTGACCTTCAGCGTCGCGATCACCTTCCCCGTGTAGCCCGGGTGCGTGACGACGAGCGCGTCGCCCTGCGCCGCGATGCTCGTGACGTCGGCGGCGATCGGCGCGCCGAGCTTCGCCGCGACGCGCGGCGCGAGGTCGCGGCCGTGCGCGGAGTAGGGAAAGATCGCCGCGCGGACGGCGCCGGCGCGAACGCGCTCGGCGGCGAGGGCGGCCGTCGCCTCGGGATTGTAGCGCTCGAAGCCCGGGTGCTCGACGACGACGACGACGTCCGCGCCGTGCTCGCCGAGCGCCGCTGCCTTCGCCGCGATGCCGGGTGCGCCGACGAGGAGCGCGTGCACCTCGCCGCCGCCCGTCGCATCGGCGAGCGTGCGTGCCGCGGTGACCGCCTCGAGCGCGACCTTGCGCAGCTCGCCGCCGCGCGCCTCCGCGAATGCCAGGATGTTCGCCATCAGAGCACCTTCGCCTCGGTCTGGAGGAGTCGCACGAGCTCGGGGACGGCGGCCGGTCCCTCGCCGACGATCCTCCCCGCGCCGCGCTCCGGCGGCAGCGCCATCTTCTCGACGGCGATGCGCGCCTCGCCGAGCTGCGCCGGCTTCACGTCGAGCGGCTTCTTCTTCGCGGCCATGATCCCCTTGAGCGACGGATAGCGCGGCCGCGCGATCCCCTCGTCGATCGAGACGACGGCGGGGAGCGGGAAGGCGAGCATCTCGTACGCGCCCTCGAGCTCGCGCCGCGCCGTCCCCTTGCCGCTCGCGACCTCGAGCCTCGAGGCGGCGCTGACGCAGGGGAGGTCGAGGAGCTCGGCGGTCATCGGCCCGACGACGCCGGCGGAGGTATCGAGGGCGATCTTGCCGAAGAGGACGAGGTCGAAGGCGCCGTCCTTCAGCTCGGCGGCGAGCGCGCGGGCCACGGCGAGGCCGTCGGGCGGGACGGCGTCGGCCTTGAGGTGCACGGCGCGCGCGGCGCCCATGCTCAGCGCCTTGCGCAGCGTCTCCTGGACGGTGTCGGGTCCGACGGCGACGACGACGACCTCGCCGCCCTGCTTCTCGGTGATCTGGAGGGCGGCCTCGACGGCGTAGCCGTCGAAGTCGCTCATGTCGAACTTGACGCCGGTCTCGTCGACGGACTTCCCGTCGCCGGCGATGCGGAAGCGCCCCTCCATGTCGGGGACGCGCTTGATGCAGACGGCGATCTTCATCGTGGCGGGGTCATGTGAAAGAATTCACATGAAGATAGTCGCGCGCGGAGGAGTCTGCCACTGCATGAGGACGGCGTGAACGGCCGAGGGTCGGGGTCAGGGTCAGGGCCAGGGTCGGGGTCACGTCGCTGGCGCCGCGAGGCATCCCGAGGCACGTCTGGCCCCGACCCTGACCCTGACCCTGTCACCCGAGCCGTTGACGATTCCTCGTTCGTCTCACTCGAACGCCGACAACCCCGTCACCGCCTGCCCGATCACCAGCGTGTGCACGTCGTGCGTCCCCTCGTACGTGTACACGCTCTCGAGGTTCGCCATGTGCCGCATCGACGCGTACTCGGCGAGGATCCCGTTCGCCCCGAGCAGCCGCCGCGCCTCGCGCGCGATGTCCGTCGCCATGCTCACGTTGTTCCGCTTCGCCACCGACACCTGCTGCGGCGTGTACGTCCCCTTGTCCTTCAGCCGCCCGAGGTGCAGCGACAGGAGCTGCGCCTTGATGATCTCCGTCACCATCTCGGCGAGCCGCGCCTGCTGGAGCTGGAAGCCGCCGATCGGACGGCCGAACATCACGCGGTTCTTGCTGTACGCGAGCGCCTCCTCGTAGCACGCCATCGCCGCCCCGATCGCCCCCCACGAGATCCCGTACCGCGCCTGCGTCAGGCACATCAGTGGGCTCTTGAGCCCCGCCGACTTCGGCAGGATCGCGTCCTTCGGGACGTGCACGTCCTGGAGCACCAGCTCGCTCGTGTCCGAGGCGCGCAGCGAGAGCTTGCCCTTCTGGTCGCGCGCCGTGAACCCCTTCGTGTCCGTCGGCACGACGAAGCCGCGGATCGAGCGCGCGTCCGGATCGCCGTTCGTCTTCGCCCAGACGATCGCCACCTGCGCCGTCGAGCCGTTCGTGATCCACATCTTCGAGCCGTTGATCACCCAGCTCCCGTCCTGCTGCTCCCGCGCCATCGTGATCATCCCGGACGGGTTCGAGCCGTAGTCCGGCTCCGTCAGCCCGAAGCACCCGATGACCTCCGCCTGCGCCATCTTCGGCAGGTAGCGGCGCTTCTGCTCCTCGCTCCCGAAGGCGTAGATGGGATACATCACGAGGGAGCTCTGCACCGAGGCGAAGGAGCGCACGCCGGAGTCGCCGCGCTCGAGCTCCTGGTTGATCAGCCCGTAGCTGACGTTGTTCAGCCCCGCACACCCGTACTCCTCGGGAAGGTTCGCACCGAAGACGCCGAGCTCGGCGAGCCCGGGGACGATCTCGCGGGGGAACTTCCCGTCCACGTACGCCTTCCCGATGATCGGGAGGACGTGCTCGTCGACGAAGCCGCGGACGCTGTCGCGAACGGCGCGCTCCTCTTCCGTGAGCGCGCTGTCGATGTCGTACAGATCGAGTGCCATGGGGAGGGGTCGAGGGAGACGGGAAAGCTACGCGACGGGCGGCCCCGGGTTCAAGCCGCGTGCGTCGCTCACCCCTCGCGCGCCGCGCGGCGGGTGACGGTCCGCGGCGCGTCGGCCGGGCCCGCGGCGCGATCGACGGCACGGCACGCCGACGGGGTGATGCCGACCTCGCGCGCGCGGCGCCGGAAGGCCGGACCGTGATCGAGCGGGAGGCCGCGCTCGTCCTGCCACTGGTGCACCATCTCGTGCAGCAGCGTGTGCACCGCCTCGTCCCACCCGTGCCGGCGGATGTGACGGCGGCCGATCGCGATCTCGGCGGGCTCGCCGCCAGGAGCCGCCGCGGTGTAGTGGCCGAGCCGGATGCGCATGCGCCGCGAGACGCGGATCGGCACCTCGCGCAGCGCGCCGCCGAAGTGCTCGGCGTTCAGTCGCCGGTGCCAGTCGGCGAGCGTCGCCGCCATGCGCGCGTCGTCCGGGTGCGTGCGCTCGCGGCGCGGCGGCGCGCGCGGCGAGGGCGGGACGCGCCACCCGAGGAGCACGTCGCGCGCGGCGCGCCGCTCGGCGCGCGTGCGTCCCTGCGCGAAGACGACGACCGCGCGCAGCACCGGCGCCGGCGCGGCGAGGTATCCCTCGTGAATGCGCAGCTCGGCGCCGCGGAAGCTCACCATCACGGTGCGGTTGCGCGTCAGGCGGCAGCGCTCCATGCGGCGCAGCCCGAGCGCGCGCAGCCGCTCGAGCAGCTCCTCGCCGGTACGCGGCGGCGCGTCGAAGGGGAGGCCGAGCTGCTCGTCGGCGGCGGCGCGGCCGGCGACGAGCCGCATCAGCGATCGAAGCACCGCGTCTCCCCGCCGACGAAGCGGGTGCCGTCGCGCGTCCAGATGTGCGGCGTCACGCGGATCTCGGCGGGCCCGATCTCGATGACGTTGTACGACGAGGGACGGCCGCCGCGCGAGCGGTTGGAGACGGTGCCCGCCGTCGAGACGATCGTCCCCTTGCGCGTGTGCTCGACGAAGTGGATCGCCTCCTGGTGGTCGTGCCCGCAGAGCACGATGTCGACGCCGATCTCGGCGAAGGCGCCGAGGATGCGGCGCGTGCTCTTCAGCCCGTGGCGCTGCGAGAGCTCCCCCTTCACCGGGTTGTGGTGCATGACGACGACGCGCGCGTCGCCGGCGGGCGTCTCCTCGAAGGCCGTCGCCGCGCGCTCGATCTGGGAGCGCGTGAGGTAGCCGATGACGGAGATGTCGCGGAGGTTCCAGGTGAGGGTCTTCCGCGTGACCCCGTGCGCCGTGTTCAGCCCGACGAAGGTGGCGCCGGGGACGCGCAGCACCGGCTCGAGGTCCTGGTCGATGTAGGCGCGGTAGGCCTCGTAGACCTTGCGGTGGTCCCCGACGGCGAGCGGCGCGCGCCACCAGGCGACGTCGTGGTTGCCGGGGACGACGATCGTCCGGCTCATCCGCTGGGCGTCCCTCAGGAACGCGCGCGCGCGGAGGAACTCCCCCGCGCGCGCCCGCTGCGACAGATCGCCGGAGACGGCGACGACGTCGTAGCGCTCCTCCCGGATCGTCGCCTCGATCGCCTCGAACTGCTCGGGGACGGCGGGGCGCCCGAAGTGGACGTCGGAGACGTGCAGGACGCGCATCAGAGCTTCGCGATCACCGCGTCCGCGAACTCGTGGGTGCTCGCCGTCCCGCCGAGGTCGCGCGTCACGGTCTTCCCCTCGCGGATCGTGCGCTCCATCGCGGCGCGGATGCGGTCGGCGACGTCGCGGCGCTTCAGGTGGTCGAGGAGCAGGCACCCGGCGTAGAGGAGCGCTCCCGGGTTCGCGATCCCCTTCCCCGCGATGTCGGGCGCCGTCCCGTGCACGGCCTCGAAGATGGCCGCGTCGCGCCCGATGTTCGCGCCCGGCGCGAGCCCCAGCCCGCCGACGAGGCCGGCGATCTCGTCCGAGAGGATGTCGCCGAACATGTTCGTCGTCACGATCACGTCGAACTTCTCCGGCCGCAGGACGAGGTTCATCGCCATCGCGTCGATGATCTTGTCCTCGAACTCGATCCCCTTGCCGACGTACGCGCGCGCGACGTCGCGGCCGGCCTGGAGGAAGAGCCCCTGCGAGAACTTGAGGATGTTCGCCTTGTGGACGATGGTGACCTTCTTCCGGCCGTGCGCGAGAGCGTACTCGAAGGCGTAGCGGACGATGGCCTCCGACGCGGCGCGCGTGATCAGCGCGGTGGACTCGGCGGCCGCGTGCGGATCCCCGGCGATCGGGATGTAGTGCTCGATCCCGGCGTAGAGCCCCTCCGTGTTCTCGCGGATGAGCACGAGGTCCACGTGCTCGTAGCGCCCGCCGGCAACGATCGTGCGGGCGGGGCGGACGTTCGCATAGAGGCCGAAGGTCCGGCGCAGGGCGACGTTGATCGAGCGGAACCCCTCGCCGACGGGCGTCTCGAGCGGACCCTTCAGGGCGAGCCCCGTGCGGCGGATCGAGTCGATCGTCTGCTGCGGCAGCGGGTCGTCGAACTTCGAGACGGCCGCCATGCCGGCGAGCTGCTCCTCCCACTGGAGGTCCGCGCCGGCGGCGTCGAGGATGCGGACGGTGGCGTCGGTGATGTTCGGTCCGATGCCGTCGCCCGGAATGAGTGTGACGGGTGTGGCCATGTGCTCCAGCGGCGTCAGGGCGCCGCGATCAGGTCGGCGAAGCGCTCGGCGAGGCTGGTCGCGATCGCCGGAGCGGAAAACGACGCCATGGCGTCGGTGCGCACGTCGAAGGCGCCGCGCACCGTCGACGCGCGGGCGTCGACGAGCACGACGCGCATCTGCGCGAATCCCTCGCTCCCCGCGCCGAGGAAGCGGATCTCCGCCGGGACGAGCGCGAAGCGCGCCTCGCCGAGGGCGATGAGGGCGCGGAGCTGCGAGGCGAGCGGCGACGGGATGTTCCCGTGCTCGAGCTCCACGCCGGGAGCGAGCGGCGCCGCGGACAGCGCGTAGGGATCGGGCGCGTCGAGCGTCGGGTTGCGGCGCACGGCGCGGGCGACCTCCTCGGGCATGATCCACGGCGACGTCACGCCGCGGCTGGAGAGCGCGAAGGCGATCTCGTCGTCGACGCGGCGGCGGAAGGCGCGCTCGTCGCCGATCGACGCCGACCAGCCCAGGCTGTCCGCGGGGTGCACCGCCTGCAGCGGGAGCACGAGGATCGGCTGCGTGGCGAGCGGCGCGAGCGGGCGCTCGGCCGCCTGCGCGGGCGCGGGGGACGCGGCCGGCGTCGTCGCCGGCGGCCCGCCGCACGCGGCGAGCAGCAGGATCGCCGCGATGCCGGAAGAGTGGAGTCGGGACACGCGCTCGTGGGGTGAGGGAACGGGGCGAAAGCTAACGCCCCGTGCTCACCCGCGGCACCGGCTCCGCGGCGGCGGCGCTACCGCCAGGCGCCGAGGATGACGCCCATGATCGCGAAGGCGAGCACCATGTAGCCGGCGTTCGCCGCCCAGTGTGCCACGGGCCGCTGTTCGAACAGGTAGATCACGCCGAGCGAGGTCGCGACCCAGCCGACGCCGACGGCGAGGCCGGCCATCAGGCCGACGCGCGCGCTCGAGCCCGCGCCGAGAAACATCGCGAGCACCGTCGCCGCGACGAGCTGCAGCGCGAAGGAGAGCCCGAAGGTCAGCGCCATGTTCCCCTGTCGCGCGCGCTCCTCCGTCATTCCCGACGCCCGCATCCACACCTTCCCGGCGAGGGGACCGTACCAGAGGCCGCCGAGCACGAAGGTCGCCACCGTGGCGGCGATCACGGCGAGCCAGTTCACCGATGCCAGCGCCGACGCATGCTCCATCCTGATATCCTCCCGGGAAAGGCGGAGCGCGGACGCTCCGCGGACGGACTGCCAGGGTGCGGCCGGCGACAATATACGTCCCCCTGCTCCGGCCGCCATCCGCCGTCCGCGGGCGGCCGCCGGAGCCGCCGGAGAGCGCCCGCCCGGCGTTGACCGCGCGCACGGCGGCGGCCAATATCGGGCGACCGACCGCCACCCGAGCCTCCCCGCATGCGCACGCTGCGCACGATCCTCGTCTGGTCCGCCGTCGCCCTCGCCGGTGCGAGCGCCTTCGCCTGGCTCGCCCTCGCGCGCGGGGAGTCCGTGAGCGCGGCCTGGCTGATCGTCGCCGCGCTCTGCACGTACGCGATCGGCTGGCGCTTCCACTCGAAGCTCATCGCGGCGAAGATCTTCGCGCTCGACGCCGCCCGTCCGACGCCCGCCGTGCGCCTCGCCGACGGACGCGACTTCGTCCCGACGAACCGGTGGATCGTCTTCGGCCACCACTTCGCCGCGATCGCCGGGCCGGGACCGCTGGTCGGGCCGACGCTCGCCGCGCAGTTCGGCTTTCTCCCCGGCGTGCTCTGGATCGTCGTCGGTGTCGTGCTCGGCGGCGCGGTGCAGGACTTCGTCATCCTCGCCGCCTCGACGCGGCGCGACGGCAAGTCGCTCGGCCAGATGGCGAAGGAGGAGATCGGACCGGTCGCCGGCTGGACCGCGCTCGTCGCCGTCCTCGGGATCATGATCGTCCTCATCTCCGTGCTCGCGCTCGTCGTCGTCAACGCGCTGCGCGCGAGCCCGTGGGGGACGGTGACGATCGCGCTGACGATCCCGATCGCGATGGCAATGGGCGCGTACCTCCGGTGGCTCCGGCCGAACCGCGTGCTCGAGGCCTCGGCGATCGGGCTCGTGCTCCTCGCCGGCGCGCTCTTCGCTGGGCAGGCGGTGGCGCAGCACCCGACGCTCGCGCCGCTCTTCACGCTGAGCGGGACGACGCTCGCGCTGGCGATCATGCTCTATGGCTTCGCCGCGTCGGTCCTCCCCGTCTGGCTGCTCCTCGCGCCGCGCGACTACCTCTCGGCCTTCGTGAAGATCGGCGTCGTCGTCGCGATGGCGATCGGGATCGCGGCGGTCATGCCGCCGCTGCACATGCCCGCGCTCACCCGCTTCACCGCCGGCGACGGACCCGTCTTCGCGGGGAAGGTCTTCCCCTTCGCGTTCATCACGATCGCCTGCGGCGCGATCTCGGGCTTCCACGCGCTCATCGCCTCGGGGACGACGCCGAAGCTCCTCGAGCGCGAGACCGACGCGCGCATGATCGGCTACGGCGCGATGCTCACGGAGTCGTTCGTGGCGGTGATGGCGCTCGTCGCCGCGTGCGTCCTCACCCCGGGCCTCTACTTCGCGATCAACGCGCCGCCGAGCGCGATCGGCACGACCGCGGCGAGCGCGGCGCAGGCCATTCAATCCTGGGGCTTCGTCGTCACGCCGGCGGAGATCGAGCGGCTCGCCCGCGACGTCGGCGAGGCGTCGATCCTCTCCCGGACGGGCGGGGCGCCGAGCCTCGCCGTCGGGATGGCGCACATCTTCTCGACCGCGTTCGGCGGCGGCGCGATGGCGCTCTGGTACCACTTCGCCATCATGTTCGAGGCGCTCTTCATCCTCACGACGCTCGACGCGGGGACGCGCGTCGGCCGCTTCATGCTCCAGGACCTCGGCAAGCACCTCTGGGCGCCGTTCGGGCGCGTCTCCTGGTATCCCGCCGTGCTCCTCTCGAGCGCGCTCTTCGTCCTGCTCTGGGGGGCGCTGCTCTGGCAGGGCGTCGTGGACCCGCTCGGCGGCTTCAACTCGCTCTGGCCGCTGTTCGGGATCTCGAACCAGCTCCTCGCCGCGATCGCGCTCTGCGTCGGGACGACGGTGATCATCCGCATGGGGAAGGCGCGCTACGCGTGGGTGACGCTCCTCCCGCTCGCCTGGCTCGTCGTCGTGACGACGACGGCCGGCTGGGCGAAGCTCTTCTCGGCGGACCCTCGGCTCGGCTTCCTCGCCCACGCGCGCATGCTGCGCGATGCGATCGCGAGCGGCACGCTGCCGCCCGGCGTCGCCGACCTCGGGCTGGCGCGGCAGCTCGTGATCAACGACTACATCGACGCCGCCGTCGCGGGGTTCTTCCTCGTCGCCGTGGTCGTGATCCTCGTCGCGTCGGCGCACCAGTGGCTGCGCGTGCTGCGCGGGCGGATCCCGGCCGGCTCGACGGAGGTGCCGTACGACGGGCGCCCGCTCTGGGCCGGCGACTGAGACCAGGGAAAAAGAGAGGGAAGCGCGTCGCCGCGCTTCCCTCGTCCGTCTCCGCTGCCGCGTCGGTCGCCGCTCAGTGCGCGACGGCGTAGCTCGAGAGGTGTCCCGTCTCGAACCGGACGGCCCGCGACCCTCTGTCGTCGGTCGCGTCCATCTCCTCGAGGAGCGCCTTGGTGACGTCGTCGATGTACCAGGCGCCGAGGTCGGCGCTCGCCGTGGCGGAGGGCGCACAGCGCGAGTAGCCGATCGTCACCGTGACCGGCGCCTCGAACTCGAAGTGCTCCGCGTGGCCGGCGGTGATCCGCACCTCCACGAAGGCGGAGGCGGACTCCTCGATCGTGATCGCGGTCGGAGCGAGCAGCGCGTCGGGCGGAATGTGGATCGAGCTGGACCCGGCGGTCACCGTCCCGCCCGCCGTGCCGATCGTCGCCATCCCGACGCTGGCGATCGGCAGCGGGCACTCGAGCAGCTCCGGTGCGGACGACAGGTCGAGCGAGGGCCGCGGCGTGTGCCGGACGAGGCTGGTCGGCTCCTGGCAGGAGACGAGCGTCAGCATGCCGGCGACGAGCACGGACGCGAGCCGGCGGAACGAGGTGGTGGTCATCGATGCTCACGAGCTGGGTTCGACGCACGGTGGCCGCCGTGCAGCGAACGTGCGGTGATGCGGACACGCCTCCGCGGTGTGACCCGCGACATATGTCTACGACGGCGATCCGATCGAATGTTCACCGTTCGCAAACCTCGCGCCGCGAGACGTAGACGCGTATTATGCCGACCGTGCGATCCATCACACGCGAGCCGCCACGCGACGGCCGGGCCCTGGTGGACGAGGGGCTCCGCAACGAGAAGGGAGGCAATCTCGCGCGCGCCGCGCAGCGCTACGAGGCGGCGATCGACGCGTCCGACGATGCGGCGCTCCGCGCCGAGGCGCTGGTCCGTCTCTCCAGCGTGCACCGCGCGCGCTGCGCGTGGGACCAGGCGATCGAGGCGGCGCGGCGCAGCGCCGAGGTCGCCGCGGCCGCACGGCTCGAGTGCGCCTTCGCCGAGGCGCTGAACGCAGAGGCCGTGGTCTATCAGCAGCGCGGCGACTTCGCGGCGGCGGCGCCGCTCCTCGAGCGCGTGCTCTCGGTCACCACCGACGAGCGGTTGCAGGGGCTCGCCTCGCAGAACCTCGGGACGATCGCCGCGCGGTGCGGCGACTTCGACGAGGCCGCCCGTCGCTTCGCCGACTCCGTCACGCACTTCCGGCGCGCCGGGCACGACTGGGGCGAGGCGGTGGCGCTCGTCAACGCCTCGGCCGCCGCCCTCGACCGGGCGGACTGGACGGGGGCCCGCGACACGGCCAGGGACGCCCAGGCCGCCGCGCTGCGCGTCGGCGATCACGAGTTGCTCGGCGTCGCCACGCTCAACGTCGCCGAGGCGGCCGCGAAGCTCGGCGACTTCGAGACGGCCGAGGAGCAGGCGAGCGAGGCGCTCGGGCTGTTCAGCAGCGCCGACAACCCGCTCCGCAAGGCGGAGTGCCTCCGCCTCCTCGGCGACGTCGCCGCGGCGCGCGCGCAGGCGGACATCGCGCGCCGCTGCTGGGAGCGCGGCCTCGAGATGGCGACCGCCGCCGGCGCCGCGCCGGAGATCGCGCAGCTCCGCGAGCGGCTGGACGGGAGCGCGACGACGATCTGACCGTCGCCCCGCCGCCGGCGGCGCGCGAGGCTCGCGCGCGACGCGCTCCGGCGGATAGGTTGACCGGAGTCGCCGGCCACCCCGTTCCCGACCCGGATTCCATCCCCGATGCGTTCCGCCTCGTTCCGCGCCGCCGCCCTCGTCACCGCCCTCGTCGCCGCCCCGTCGCCGCTTTCCGCGCAGGCGGCCGCCTCCGCCGCCGACGCCGGGCGCGCGGCGC
>DASUSM010000267.1:0-7814 GCA_036375115.1 Gemmatimonadaceae bacterium
GGCGGGATCGAGCGGCGTCACGACGACGATCGGCGCCACGCCGAGCGGCGGGGCGAGTCGCACGCGCCGCTCCCGGACCTCCCCGAGGATCCGCTCTGGTACAAGGACGCCGTCGTCTACCAGATCCACATCAAGAGCTACCGCGACTCCAACGGCGACGGCTACGGCGACTTCGCCGGCCTCGTCCAGAAGCTCGACTACATCAAGTCGCTCGGCGCGACGGCGATCTGGCTCCTCCCGTTCTATCCGTCGCCGCTCAAGGACGACGGCTACGACATCGCCGCGTACGAGGCGATCAACCCGACGTACGGGTCGATCGAGGAGTTCCACCACTTCATGCAGGAGGCGCACGCCCGCGGGATCCGCGTCATCACCGAGCTGGTCATCAACCACACCTCCGACCAGCACCCGTGGTTCCAGCGCGCGCGCAAGGCGCCGAAGGGCTCGCCCGAGCGCGACTTCTACGTCTGGAGCGACGACCCCAACAAGTACGAGGGGACGCGCATCATCTTCACCGACACCGAGACGTCCAACTGGACCTGGGACCCGGTGGCGCAGCAGTTCTTCTGGCACCGCTTCTTCAGCCACCAGCCCGACCTGAACTTCGACAACCCCGCCGTGCGCCAGGCGGTGATCAACATCATGAAGTTCTGGCTGCGGCTCGGCGTGGACGGGCTGCGGCTCGATGCGATCCCCTACCTCATCGAGCGCGAGGGGACGAACTGCGAGAACCTCCCCGAGACGCACGTCGTGCTGAAGGAGCTGCGCGCGGCGATGGACGACGAGTTCAAGGATCGGGTCTTCCTCGCCGAGGCCAACCAGTGGCCCCCCGATGTCCGCCCGTACTTCGGCGACGGCGACGAGTGCCACATGGCGTTCCACTTTCCCCTCATGCCGCGCATGTACATGGCGCTGCGGCGGGAGGACTCGACGCCGATCCTCGAGATCATGCGGCAGACGCCGGCGATCCCCGAGGCGTGCCAGTGGGCGATCTTCCTGCGCAACCACGACGAGCTCACGCTCGAGATGGTGACCGACGAGGAGCGCGACTACATGTACCGCGAGTACGCGCGCGACCCGCGGATGCGCATCAACGTCGGGATCCGCCGGCGCCTCGCCCCGCTCCTCGACAACGGCCGCAAGCAGATCGAGCTGATGAACGCGCTGCTGCTCTCGATGCCCGGGACGCCGATCCTCTACTACGGCGACGAGCTCGGGATGGGGGACAACATCTACCTCGGCGACCGGAACGGCGTGCGCACGCCGATGCAGTGGTCGGATGGGAAGAACGCCGGCTTCTCCGAGGCGCCGAGCCAGGCGCTCTACTCGCCGATCATCGTCGACCCGCCGTACGGCTTCCAGACGATCAACGTCGAGGCGGAGGAGCGCACGCCGACGTCGCTCCTCCGCTGGACGCGTCGCATCATCGGCGTGCGGCAGAAGTACAAGGCGTTCGGGCGCGGGACGTGGGAGCCGCAGCGCACGAACAACAAGGCCGTGCTCGGCTACCTGCGGCGCTGCGACGGCGAGGTGCTCCTCTGCGTGCACAACCTCTCGCGCTTCGCGCAGGCGGTGGAGCTCGACCTGAGCGAGTTCAAGGGGTGGACGCCGGTCGAGCTGTGGAGCGAGAAGCCGTTCCCGAAAGTCGGCGAGCTGACGTACCTGCTCACGATGGGACCGCACGGGTTCTACTGGTTCCGGCTGGATCGGGGGGAAGGCTGATGGGAGAGGGAAGCCGGCACTCGGCACTCGGCGCTCGGCACTCGGCCGATGGAGCTGCGGCACGCGCGCCGCACGACGAGTTCTCACTCGAGAGCATCGTCGGGTCCCTCGACCAGGCGACCTTCATTCATTTCCTCCTCCCCCGCCGCTGGTACGGCGGGAAGGGGCGCGCGCCGGATCTCGTCAGGCTCGACGGCTTCATCCCGCTGCCGTGGCGCGATGGGCGGTTCGGCATCGCGCGGCTCCTCGTCGAGGCTGGGGGGCGCGCGACGCACTACCAGCTTCCGCTCGCGCTGCGTGCAGAATCGGAGCTTCCCTCGGATGGACCGCGCGCGGTCCTCGCGCGCCTCGAGGGGGAGGGCGGCGCGCGCATCGTCCACGATGCGACGGAGGACGCCGACTTTCGCGCCGAGCTCGCCCGCGCCTTCGAGACCGGCGCGCGGTTCGAGGGGTACGGCGCGATGGGGAGCGCGGCCGGAAACGCGCGCTGGGTGATCGAGCCGCTCGGCGCGCCCGTCCGGCTCCCGGAGCGCTCGCGCGTCGGCAGCGCGGAGCAGAGCAACACGTCGATCCTCTTCGACGATGCGGCGATCCTCAAGCTCTTCCGCCGCCTCGAGGCCGGGGAGCATCCCGACGTCGAGATCGGCCGCTTCCTCACCGGCGGACGCGACGGGAGCGGCGGATTCCGCCACACGCCCGCGCTCCTCGGCACGATCCGCTTCGAGGAGGAAGGCGCGTCGGCGGTCGCCGGAATGCTGCAGGTGCTCGTCCCCGGCTCCGGCGATGCGTGGGCCCACGTCCTCGAGCGCGGACGCGCCTGGTTCGGCGCCTCCCCGACGGCGCGCCTCTCCGCCCCCGACGTCGCCGCCGATGCGGAGCGGCTCGGGCGCATCACGCGCGAGATGCACGAGGCGCTCGCCGCGCCGCGCGCCGCGGAGAGTCCGGCCTTCGCCCCCGAGCCCGCGACCGAGGAGGACCTCGAGGAGTGGATGGAGGGGACGCGCGAGATGATGGAGGAGGGCTTCACGCTCCTCGAGGAGCGGCTCCGCGCCGGGGCGCTCCCCGCCGACCGCGTCGCCGAGGCGCGCGCGCTGGTCGGACGGCACGACGCCTACCTCGAGCTCGTCGAGGATCTCGGCGAGCGCGTCGGCGAGGACGCGGGGTCGATGATCCGCCATCACGGCGACTACCACCTCGGCCAGGTGCTGCGGAGCGCCGCCGGCGACTTCCTCGTCATCGACTTCGAGGGCGAGCCGGCGCGCCCGCTCGAGGAGCGCCGGCGAAAGCGGAGCCCGCTTCGCGACGTCGCCGGGATGCTCCGATCCTTCGCCTACGCGGCGGCCACGCTCGCCCAGGAGCGGCGCGGCGCGCTCGAGCCGCGGGTCCTCGAGCCGCGCGCCGCGCAGTGGGAGCGCGCCGCGCGCGAGGCGTTCATGCGCGGCTACGGCGAGGGGAGCGCGAGCGGCGGCGCCGCCGCCGAGCCCTCGCGCGTGCTGCCGCGGACGCCGGCGGCGACCGATGCGCTCATCGGATTGTTCGAGACCGAGAAGGTCTTCTACGAGTTGGCGTACGAATTGAACAATCGGCCGGACTGGGTCTGGATCCCGCTGCGAGGGATCGCCCGTTTGTTGTATCGGCCGGAGACCATGTGACGATCACGGAAGTCAGGACCGCGGACGCTGCGCGGGGGTGGACCCTCGGGCGCGGTGCGCGGCTCGAGGAGGAAGGCGTACGCTTCACCGTCTGGGCGCCGGCGGCGCGCTCGGTCGCGGTGCGGCTGGAGACGGTGTCTGGCGAGCGCGAGCATGCGCTCGAGCGGGACGAGCAGGGCGTCTGGAGCGGGCTGGTCCGTGAGGCGCGGGCCGGAACCGACTACCGCTACATGCTCGACGGAGAGAAAGCGCTCCCCGATCCGGTGAGCCGCCACCAGCCCGAGGGGGTGCACGGCCCGTCGCGCGTCGTGGACCCGTTCGCCTTCGAGTGGACGGACGATGGGTGGGGCGGGCTCGCGCTCTCGGAGTACGCGATCTACGAGCTGCACGTCGGGACGTTCAGCGAGGAGGGGACGTTCGACGGCGCGATCCGCCACCTCCCCGAGCTCGTCGATCTCGGGATCACGGCGATCGAGGTGATGCCGATCGCGCAGTTCCCGGGCACGCGGAACTGGGGGTACGACGGCGTCGCGCTGTACGCCGTGCAGGACAGCTACGGCGGCCCCGACGGCTTCCGCCGGCTCGTGGACGCGGCGCACGCGCACGGCCTCGCCGTCGTGCTCGACGTCGTCTACAACCACGTCGGCCCGGAGGGGAACTACCTCGGCGCCTACGCGCCGTACTTCACCGACCGCTATCGCACGCCGTGGGGCGAGGCGGTGAACTACGACGGTGCCGACTCGGACGAGGTGCGGCGCTTCGTCGTGGACAACGCCCTGCACTGGATCACCGAGTATCACGTCGACGCGCTCCGCCTCGACGCGATCCACGGCATCTACGACTTCGGCGCGACGCACGTGCTGCGCGAGCTCGCCGAGTCGGTGCGCGCGGAAGGGCGCCGGCTCGGGCGCGAGGTGCGCGTCATCGGGGAGAGCGACCTCAACGACCCGCGCGTCATCCGCAGCGGCGCCGGCGGGTGGGCGCTCGATGCGCAGTGGAGCGACGACTTCCACCACGCCGCGCACGCGCTGCTGACCGGGGAGCGGAGCGGCTACTACGAGGACTTCGGCTCGATCGCGGACCTCGAGAAGGCGTTGCGCGACCGCTTCGTGTACGACGGCCGGCGCTCGGCGCATCGGAGGCGGCGCCACGGCGCGCCGGCGCGCGACATCCCCGCCGAGCGATTCGTCGTCTGCATCCAGAACCACGACCAGGTCGGGAACCGGGCGAAGGGGGAGCGGCTCGCCTCGCTCGTCTCGTTCGAGCAGCGGAAGCTCGGCGCCGCGCTGCTCCTGCTCGCGCCGTACGTGCCGATGCTCTTCATGGGCGAGGAGTGGGGGGAGACGAACCCCTTTCTCTACTTCGCCGACCACGGCGACGAGTCGCTCGTGGAGGCGGTGCGCGCGGGACGGCGCGAGGAGTTCAAGGCGTTCGGCTGGGGGGACGACGTTCCCGATCCCTTCGCCGTCGAGACGTTCGAGCGCTCGAAGCTCGACCGCTCGAAGCTCGAGCGCCCCGAGCACGCGGCGATCCGCGCGCTGTACCGCGAGCTGCTGCAGCTGCGGCGCCGCGAGCCGGCGCTGCGTCCCGGCGGCTCGGTCTACCGGGTGAGCGCGGAGCCGTTCGAGCGCGGCGCCGGCCCGATCGCGTCGGGCATTCTCTTCACCGAGCACGAGCCGCCGGCCGGCGGCGCCTGGCTCGGCGTCTTCAACCTGTCGACGACCGAGTCGGCGGAGGTCGAGGTGCGAGGTGGCGAGGGGAGGGCGGTGCGGATGGTGCTGAGCACCGACGATCGCAGGTTCGGCGGCGCCGGCGCCGTCGCGAAGCAGTGGGCGACACGGGGTGACGGGTCCCGCTCTCCCGCCGAGCGCCAGCCGCGAGGCCTCCTCGCCCTTCCCCCCTCGACCGCCCTCCTCTGCCGCGTGGAGGACCGCTGATGCGCATCTGGCCGGGGAAGCCCTATCCGATCGGCGCGACGTGGGATGGCGAAGGCGTCAACTTCGCGATCTTCTCGGAGAACGCGACCGGCGTCGAGCTCTGTCTCTTCAGCGGGGCGGAAGACGCGAGCGAGTCGTTCAAGGTCCAGATGCGCGAGCGCACGGACCAGGTGTGGCACTGCTACCTCCCCGACGTGCGGCCGGGGCAGCTCTACGGCTACCGCGTCCACGGCCCGTACAAGCCGGAGGAGGGACACCGCTTCAATCCCGCGCAGCTCCTCATCGACCCGTATGCGAAGGCGATCTCCGGGTCGGTGAAGTGGGGGAACGCGCTCTTCGCCTACAAGCTCGGCGGGCCGAAGGAGGACCTCGAGCCCGATCCGCACAACAGCGCCGCGGGCGTGCCGAAGTGCGTCGTCATCGACTCCGCGTTCACCTGGGGAGACGACCGGCAGCTCCGCATTCCGTGGAACCACACGATCATCTACGAGGCGCACGTCCGCGGGATGACGAAGCTGCACCCGGGCGTTCCCGAGCACCTCCGGGGGACGTACCTCGGGCTCTGCTCCGAGCCGATCATCGACCACCTGCACTCGCTCGGCGTGACCGCGCTCGAGCTGCTGCCGGTGCACCAGTTCGTCGTCGACCGGCACCTCGCCGAGAAGAAGCTGACGAACTACTGGGGATACAACTCGATCGGCTTCTTCGCCCCCGACGTGCGCTACGCGACCGCGGGCTTCGGCTCGCAGGTCTACGAGTTCAAGACGATGGTGAAGACGCTCCACTCCGCGGGGATCGAGGTGATCCTCGACGTGGTCTACAACCACACCGGAGAGGGAAACCACCTCGGGCCGACGCTCGCCTTCAAGGGGATCGACAACAAGGCGTACTACCGGCTCGAGGAGAACCCGCGCTTCTACACCGACTACACGGGGACGGGGAACACCTTCAACATGCAGCACCCGGCGGCGATCCAGCTGATCATGGACTCGCTGCGCTACTGGGTGAACGAGATGCACGTGGACGGGTTCCGCTTCGACCTCGCGCCGGTGCTCGCGCGCGAGCTGAAGGACGTGAACCGCTTCTCGGCCTTCTTCGACATCATGCACCAGGATCCGATCCTGAAGCAGGTGAAGCTGATCGCCGAGCCGTGGGACGTCGGGCCGGGCGGCTACCAGGTCGGCAACTTCCCGATCGGCTGGGCCGAGTGGAACGGGAAGTACCGCGACGCCGTGCGGAAGTACTGGAAGGGGGAGCCGGGGCAGGTGTCGGAGCTCGCCTCGCGGCTCTCCGGCTCCGCGGACATCTACCAGTGGAGCGACCGGTCGGCGTACGCGAGCGTGAACTTCGTCGTCGCCCACGACGGCTACACGCTGCACGACCTCGTGAGCTACGAGCAGAAGCACAACGAGGCGAACGGGGAGAACAACCAGGACGGGCACAACGACAACATCTCGCGCAACTGGGGCGCCGAAGGGCCGACCGACGACCCGAACATCCTCGACATGCGGTACCGGATGATGCGCAACTTCCTCGCGACGCTGCTCGTGTCGCAGGGGGTGCCGATGATCGCGCACGGCGACGAGATGGCGCGCACGCAGAAGGGGAACAACAACGCCTACGCGCAGGACAACGACATCTCCTGGATGAGCTGGGAGCTCGACGACCGGCAGAAGGAGCTGCTCGAGTTCACGCGCAAGCTGGTGGCGATCCGGCGGACGAACCCCGTCCTGCGCCGCCGCCACTTCTTCCGCGGCAAGCCGGTCAACGGCGACGGGGACAAGGACCTCACCTGGCTGCGCGCCGACGGGCGGGAGATGCAGGAGCAGGACTGGCACGACGCGAACAACCGCGTCGTCGGGATGCTGATCCACGGCGACGCGACCGACGAGATGGACGCGCGCGGCCGGCCGGTGCAGGGCGACACGATGCTCGTCATCCTGAACTCGGGGGACGGCGACGTGAAGTTCGCGCTGCCGCAGCTCGAGGGCGGGATGTGGGCGGAGCTCGCCGACACCGCGCGGCCGGACATGCGCATCCTCCAGGGGAAGGCGGTCCATCTCGCACCGCATTCGATGGCACTCCTGCGATTCGGCGCCGAGCGGCGCCTGTCGCTGGAGATGCCCGAGGAAGACGTCGAGGAGCACAGGGGAGAGGTGCATGCGGGATAGACGGAAGGGCGAACGCCGCGGGACGAGGACGCAGCCGTCGGGGGACGACCGGCAGGCGGACGAGACGCGCCGCGAGGCGCTGAAGAGCGGCGCGGACGACGCCGTCATGGAGGCGCCGGCGGAGCCGGCGCGCCCGGAGCGCGGCGCGGGCGGCCGCTTCGTGTCGCGCGGCCGACGGGAGACGCCGGAGTCGTCGCCGCCGGCCGGCGATCCGCCGGCGACGGCGCCGGGCTTCGCGCCGGAGGTCGCCGAGGTCGATGCGGCCGCGGCCGCCGCCGGCGCGGAGGAGCCGCTCGCCGCGCCGCCGACGAGCCCCGGCGACCTCACGCGCC
>DASUSM010000268.1:0-4187 GCA_036375115.1 Gemmatimonadaceae bacterium
TCTCCCTCGACGTGCCGGACGGCCGGCGCGATGCGATCCGCCGACTCGCCGAGGCGCTCCCGGCCGGGGGGCGCGTCGCGCTGACGACGCACATCAACGCCGACGGCGACGGCTGCGGCTCGGAGGCCGCGCTCGCGCGGCTCCTCCGCCAGCGCGGGATCGACGCGTTCGTCGTCAACCCGACGCCGTGGCCGGAGATGTACGACTTCCTGCTCGGGGACGACGTGCGCGACCGCAGCCCGGAGGGGGCGCTGGCGCTCGCGCGGATCGATGCCCTCGTGACCCTCGACATCAGCGACGTGAAGCGCCTCGGCCAGCTCACCGACGCGGTGCGCGCGCTGCGGGTGCCGAAGCTCGTCATCGATCACCACATCGCCTCCGACGAGCCGGCCGGCGACGTCGCGCTCGCCGACACCTCCGCCTGCGCGACGGGGGAGCTCGTCTTCGATCTCGCGCGCGAGCTCGGGCTCGAGCTCGACCCCGCGATCGCGACGGCGCTCTACGCGGCGATCCTCACCGACACCGGGGGGTTCCGCTACAGCAACACGACGCCGCGCTGCCACGCGATCGCCGGCGCGCTCCTCGCCGCCGGGGTGGACCCCGAGCGCATGTACCAGCGCATCTACGCCTCCGTCCCGATGGGCAAGCTGCGCCTGCTCGGCGAGGCGCTGGCGACGCTCGAGGCGGACGATGCGCACGGACTCGCCTGGCTCTCGATCGACGCCGACGCGCTCGAGCGCTTCGGGCTCCGCTCCGAGGACCTCGAGGGAATCGTCGAGCACGCGCGCTCGATCGAGGGGACCCGCATCGCGCTCTTCTTCCGCGACCTCGGCCACGGCCGGGTGAAGGTCTCCTTCCGCAGCACCGGCGACGCCGACGTGAACGCCCTCGCGCGCCGTTTCGGCGGCGGCGGGCACGCGAAGGCGAGCGGGGCGATGATCGCCGGCTCGCTCGAGGAGGTGCGCGAGCGGGTGCTCGCCGCGGCGCGCGAGGTGACGGCGCGCTGACGCCGGGGTGCGCCGCGGCGAGGCGGCCGCGGATTCGACGGTGCCGCGGCGCGGCATCCGGCGCTCGCTTGTACCCCCGGACGCCGCCACCTACCTTTCGGCCATGAGCACGCGACGCGGACCGGGGCTGCGGGAGCCCGCGATCGAGGCGCGCATCGAGCATGCGCTGGCCGATCTGCGCCCCATGCTGCGCTTCGAGGACTGCGGGCTGTCGCTCGTCCGCTGGGACGAGCGCGCCGGGCTCGCCGTCATCCGCGTCGAGGGCGGCTGTCCCGACTGCGGGATCACCGCCGCCACATACATCCAGGGGATCGCGGCGCACCTGCGCCGCCGGGTCCCCGAGGTGCGCGACGTGCGCGCCGTCGAGGAGGATTCGACCGAGCATGGCTGACACGCTGCAGCAGCGCATCGCGAACGCCCTCGTCGGCGTCGTCAACCCGCGTACGGGGAAGGACGTCGTCGCCGGCGAGATGGTGCGCGACGTCGGCGCGACGACGACGGGGAAGGTGCGCGTCACGCTGCTCCTCGCCGCCGAGGACGATCCGACCATCGCGCGCGACGTGCGCCGGGCGCTCGAGGGCGTCGAGGGGGTCGTCGAGGCACGGGTGGACATCGCCGACCCGCGCGCCTTCGAGCGTCCCGCGCCGCCGCCGCCGCGCCCCGCCGGACGCACCCTGCCCGTCGTGGAGCCGGAGCGCCCGCGCGCGCAGGTGCCGCACGCGCCGACGCCCGTCGCCTATCCGCACCTCGGACGCGTCGTCGCCGTCTCCTCGGGGAAGGGCGGCGTCGGCAAGTCCACCGTGACGACGAACCTCGCCGTCGCCCTCGCCAGGCAGGGCTACCGCGTGGGGATCATGGACGCCGACGTGTACGGGCCGAACATCCCGCGCATGATGGGGGTGAACGCGCCGCCGCCGGTCGTGCAGGAGAAGATCCAGCCGCTCTCCGCGCATGGCGTGAAGGTGATGAGCCTCGGCTTCCTCATCGACAAGGACCAGCCGGCGATCTGGCGCGGGCCGATCGTCATGAAGATCGTGACGCAGTTCCTGCGCGACGTCGCCTGGGGGGAGCTCGACATCTTCCTCGTGGACATGCCGCCGGGGACCGGCGACGCGCAGCTCTCGCTCGTGCAGGCGACGAACGTGCACGGCGCGATCATCGTCACGACGCCGCAGGAGGTCTCCGTCGGCGACGCGCGCCGCGGGGCGAAGATGTTCGAGCGCGTCGGCGTGCCGATCCTCGGCATCGTCGAGAACATGAGCTGGTTCGAGTGCCCGCACTGCGGCAAGCCGACGGCGCTCTTCGGCTCGGGCGGCGGCCGGCGCCTCGCCGACGAGCTCGGGCTCCCGCTGCTCGGCGAGATCCCGCTCGACCCGCGCGCGATGGCGGGGGGCGACGAGGGGACGCCGATCGTCGCGCGCGACGAGACCTCGCCGGCGGCGACGGCGCTCGCCGGGATCGCGGCGCGCGTCGCCGAGGGCGTGGGAGTGCCGGCGGCGCGGTGAGCGACGCGGCACGCGCAGTGAGTGGGGAGGAGCGGCCGCCGGAGCACGATCCGGCGGCCGCTCTGCCTCTGGACCCGCAGGGCGGCGTCGCGCCGGTCGCGGTCACCGGGGAGCACGACGTCCGGCATCTCCTGCACGACTCGCTGCCGCGCACGATCCGCCGCTTCGCCCTCCCCGCGGTCGCGTCGTCGCTCCTCATGACGCTCTTCGCGTCGGTGGACACCTTCTGGGTCGGGACGCGCGTCGGCGCGCAGGCGCTCGCCGCCGTCTCGACGTCGATCTTCTGGATCTGGATGATCGTCGCGCTCGCCGAGATGGTCGGCATCGGCCTGACGGCGGTCGCGGCCCGCCGGCACGGCGAGGGTCGGCGCGAGGAGGCGGCGCGCATCGCGGGCGAGGCGCTGCTCCTCTCGCTCCTCCTCGGAACGCTCATCGCCATCGGCGGTTCGCTCTTCGTCGAGGACCTCTTCGCGGTCATGCACACGCCGCCGGAGGTGACGGCGCTCGGCCTCGCGTACCTGCACACCTACCTGCTCGGCGCGCCGCTCATCTACGGCTTCTTCGCCATCGACGCCGCCTTCCGCGCTTCGGGCGACACGCGGACGCCCTTCCTCCTCCTCGCGGTGAGCGTGTCGCTGACGCTCGTCCTCGATCCGGTGCTGATCCTCGGCCTGGCCGGGGCGCCGCGGCTCGGCATCGCCGGCGCCGCGATCGCGACGATCGCGACGCGCGGCGGAGCCTTCCTCATGGGCTTCGCGCTGCTGCGGCGACGCGGACTCCTCGTCTTCGACCGCCCGCGGCTGCCCGCGCTCGCCGCGGTCGCGCGCATCGGGCTGCCGACGGCGGCGACGGGGGTGATCTTCAGCCTCATCTACGTCGCGCTCACGCGCACGACGACGCGCTTCGGGACGCCCGCGCTCGCGGCGCTCGGCATCGGCCACCGGATCGAGAGCTGGCTCTACATGATCGGCGTCGGGTTCGGCGCGGCGACGGCGGCGATCGTCGGCCAGAATCTCGGCGCGGGCTACCCGGCGCGCGCGCGGCGCGCGGGGTGGATCAGCGTCGGCTACTGCACCGTCTTCGGCGTCGCCGCCTGCGTCGGCGAGCTGTTCTGGGCGGAGGAGCTCGCGGCGCTCTTCACGAACGATCCGGCGCTCGTCGCCGAGGGCGCGCGCTACCTGCGGATCGCGGCGCTGTCGCAGCTCGTGATCTGCGCCGAGATCGTGCTCGAGGGCGCGCTCGGCGGCGCCGGCGACACGATTCCGCCGATGCTCACCTCGACGGTGCTGACGGTGGCGCGCATCCCCATCGCGGCGTGGGCCGCCGCGCGCTGGGGGCCGCCGGGGATCTGGTGGACGATCTCGCTCACGGCGATCGCCCGCGGGCTGGCGATGATGGCCCTCTGGCATCTCCGCCGATGGGAGCGCAGATCAGTGTGAGCATGCGCCCCATCGTCACCCTCCTCACCGACTTCGGCACGGCCGACGGCTACGTCGCCGAGATGAAGGGCGTGCTGTACTCGATGGCGCCGGATGCCCGGATCGTTGACCTCTCGCACGACATCCCGCCGCACGACATCGAACTCGCTCGGCTCACGGTTGCCCGCTATTGGCGCCGGTTTCCCCCCGGAACGATTCACCTGGTGGTTGTAGATCCGGGAGTCGGGTCGTCGCGC
>DASUSM010000269.1:0-13946 GCA_036375115.1 Gemmatimonadaceae bacterium
GTCGGTCAGGAGGCGGTTCATCACCGGCCCGACCCCGGCCGCCTCCGCGCCCGGCGAGGCGGCGGTCGTCGGGAGCAGCGTGTCGGCGATCTCCTCCGCGAGCGCCTGGTCGGCCGTCGAGAGGCTGCCCGCCCCCGTGCCCGGCTCCTCGCGCGCGCACGCCGCGAGGACGCCCGACGACGTGAAGAGCACCCCGCCGAGCAGCGCCGCGCCCGTCTTCAGCGCCTCGCGACGCGTGACCCTCATCCTTCACCTCCGGCCGCGGCGCCCACGCAGCGCGTCGCGGCCGCCGAGCGCCGAGTGCCGAGCGCCGAGCGCCGGCCGTTCACAGATTCCCCCTCCCCATCTCCTCCACTGCCCGCCCCGCCGCGCGGGCGGTGAGCGCCATGTAGAGGATCGACGGGCTCTGGTTCCCGGTCGACGTCATGCACGCGCCGTCGGTGACGAAGACGTTCGGGCAGGCGTGCAGCTGGTTCCACTCGTTGAGGAGCGAGGTCCGCGGATCGCGCCCCATCCGGCACCCGCCCATCTCGTGGATGTCGCGCCCCGGCGCCCAGCCGTTGTCGTGCGTCGTGATGTCGCGGCAGCCGACGACCTCGAGCATCGCCGTCGCCTCCGTCGTCCAGTCGCGGATCATCCGCTCGTCGTTCTCGTCGTACGACACCGAGGTCACGAGCAGCGGGATCCCCCACTGGTCGGTGCGCGACTCGTGCAGGCGCACCGAGTTCGACGCCTTCGGGATCGTCTCGCCCTGCATGTACATGTAGATCCCCCACGGCCCCGGCTGCGCCAGCGCGTCCTTGTACTCGCCGCCGACCCGGTCGTCGACCGGCGCGCCGCGCGTGCGGTACGCGCCGGTGAAGGTCGTGTAGCCGCCGACGAAGTCCATCTCCTGCTTCCCGAGGTTGCGGAAGTTCGCGAGGATGCACTCCGTCGGGTTCCGGCCGTAGAAGTACCGGTCCTCGAAGCCGTCGAGCGCGCCGTTGGCCGACGCACGGTAGTTGTGGAACGCGACGTATGTCCCGAGCAGGCCGTTGTCGTTGCCGAGCCCGTCGGGGAAGCGGGCCGACCTCGAGTTGAGGAGGATCAGGTTCGAGTTCAGCGCCGACGCGTTGACGAAGACGATGCGCGACCGGTACTCGGTGACGTCGTGCGTCTTCGCGTCGAGGACGCGAACGCCCGTCGCGCGCCCCGTGCGCTCATCGACGAGGATCGAGTGCACGACCGAGTCGGGGCGCAGCGTCAGCTTCCCCGTCTTCGCGGCCCACGGGAGCGTGGAGGAATTCGAGGCGAAGTAGCCGCCGTAGGGGCAGCCGCGCATGCAGAGGTTGCGCGCCTGGCAGGTGCCGCGCCCCTGCTGGAGGTGGATCTCCTTCGGCACGGAGAGCTGCGCCCAGCGCCCCTGCACGACGTGGCGGTCGCCGTAGTGCGCGCGGATCCGCTCGCTCATGTGCCGCTCGACGCAGTTGAAGTCGAACGGCGGCAGGAATTCGCCGTCGGGCATCGCGGCGATGCCGTCCGCGTTCCCGCAGACGCCGACGAAGCGCTCGACGTGCGAGTACCACGGGGCGACGTCGTCGTAGCGGATCGGCCAGTCGATCCCGTAGCCGTCGCGCGCCGGCGCGACGAACTCGTTCGGGCTCCAGCGCTGGCAGGCACGACCCCAGATCAGCGACTTCCCGCCGACCTGATAGCCGCGGATCCAGTCGAACGGCTGCTCCTGGACGTACGGGTGGTCGGCGTCCCTGATGAAGAAGTGCGCCGTGTCCTCCCCGTATCCCGCCGCCTTGCTGATCAGCGGGTTCTCCTCGAGGAGCTTGCGCGGCGTCATCCCGCGATGCGGCAGCTCCCACGGCGCGAGGTTCGCCGTCGGGTAGTCCTTGATGTGCTCGACGCTGCGGCCGCGCTCGAGAACGAGCGTCGTCAGCCCCTTCTCGCACAGCTCCTTCGCCGCCCATCCCCCGGAGATGCCGGAGCCGATGACGATCGCGTCGAAGTCGTTGGCCGCGGGCACGGAGCGCGTCTCTCGGAGGGGAACGGGGATCGCGATGACGGAGCGGCGTGCTCGTCGCCGCGCGGCGAACATATCCCGCGCGTGCCGGCCTCGCTACTCCGCGAACTCCCACTGGGGGTTCCAGACGGCTTCCCACACGTGCCCGTCCGGATCCTGGAAGTAGCCGGCGTAGCCGCCCCAGAACGTCTCGTGCGCCTCCTTCACGATCCTCGCACCCGCGCGCCGCGCCTGCTCCATCACCGCGTCCACTTCGCTCCTGCTCCCGACGTTGTGCCCGATCGTGACGTCGGTCGGGCTCGGCGCCGTCCTCGCGATCCCGGTGTCGTGCGCGATGCTGTCGCGCCGCCAGAGACCGAGCCGCAGGCCGGACTGGAGGTCGAAGAAGGCGACCGCGCCGTGCTCGTACTCCTGCCCGATGACTCCCTGCGTCGGCAGGCCGAGCCCGTCGCGATAGAAGCGGACGGCCCGCTCGAGGTCGTCGACGCCGAGGGTGAGGACGGTGATGCGTGGCTTCATCGCGTCACCCGCGCGTGCGCTTCGCGCCCTTCGCGGTCTTCGCGACCTTCTCTTTCGTCGCGCCCGTCGCGCGATTCTCGCCGCTTGCCGGCTTTGCGCCCGTCGCCCCGGCGCGCACCGCCTCGTAGTGCGCGATGAAGTCGTCCACCGGGCGCCCCGCGATGAACTCGCCGATCGCGTCGAGCGGGAGATCGCCGAGATGCCGGAAGCGCACGCACGACTTCCCCATGTCCAGCTTCTTTCCCGCTCGCTCGAACGCCGCCTCGAGCCAGTCGGCGCGCGCCGGATCCTGGTACGCGTCCATGAGATAGAGCGCGTAGTGGCTCTTCTGCGCGGCGAGCGCGACGTAGGCGAGCGGCTGGCCGTTGTACGTCCGCGGGTAACGCGACAGCGGGACGCCGTAGCCGATCATCCCGAAGCTCATCGCCTCCTCGTATCCGGCCGGCAGATGCCGCCGGATCGTCTCGCGCACCGCGGCGACGACGGCACGACGCTCGGGAGGAAGCTCGGAGAGGTACGACTCGACGGTGGCGGCGCCGCTCGCGGTCATCGGCTCACCTCGCGGAGGTTCGCTGGGAGGGAGGGTCGGGGTCCGGCCCTACGATACGGACCGAGGTCGAGCCCACGCCACCCCTCCGGTGCGCACCGTGGTCAGGAGCCCGCCTGCCGGTCGATCGCCTCCTGTCGGGCGAGGGCGACGCGCCAGTCGATCGCCGGCGCGACCTCGTCGTCGGCGAGCGCGAGGCTCCCGAGCGCGCGCTCCACCACCGGCGCCCCGAGCGCGGGCGGAAGGGCGCGCCCGAAGTCCAGCTCGGCCTCGCGGCACAGCCGCTCCTCGCGCGCGCGATCCGCCACGTTCGGGCGCAGCCCGAGCCGCTCCCCCATGCGGTGGACGCGCGCGTGCACCCCCTCGTGCACGATCGACGCGGCGACCGGCGCGGCCGAGATGTCGCGCCGCGCGAGGAAGGTCAGCTCGGTGAGACAGGTGCGCTCCGCCGGAAAGTACGCGCCGCGGCAGGGGAATCGCGAGATGCGGATCCGCGCCAGGTCGCGCCGCAGGTGCCGGAGTCGGCGGGGCTGATGGCGCTCGATGAGGGCGAGCGCCTCGTCGAGCCGGGCGAGCACGTCGGCCGTCGCGATGTCCTCGCGCGTGTTCTCGACGGCGACGGGGATCCCGCGCAGCTCATACGCCTCGCGCGTGCCGGATCCGAGCCACCGGGCGAGCCGCTCGATCATTCCGACGAGGATCCGTCTGGGCACGACGACGCCTACAGGCGATCCGGGCCGGCTACTCGCCCTGCGGCGGCGTCGCGTCGTCCGGGCGCGGCGTCTCCTCGCTCTCGCGCTGCGCCTCGGCGCGCTCGCGCTTCCGCTGCTGCTTCTCTTCCTTCTTGCTCTTCCGGTCCATCTCCTTCTTGCGCTTCTCGAATCCGTAGTTGGGCTGCCTCGCCACGACGCGCTCTCCCTGTCTGAGGTTGCCTGCGGGCACATCCGCAGTCCTGCGGCGCGGGCAGACCCGCCCCGCGCCCCCCCAAGCTAACGCTTCGCGGGCGTCGCCGCCCGCGCCCCGGGCCCCGCCCGCCGGCGCGCCGGGGGCCCCGCCCGTCACCACGTCCGCCGCCGCGCCGGTCGGCGCGCCAGAGGCCGTGTGTCGACCTGCGGCGGCCGCAGGTCGGTCCGGCGCATCGTTAGGTCCGGACCTCCGTGCCCGGCGTCCCGCGCCACGGACGCCGCCGTGGGATCCAGCGCGGCACCGCGGAGCGGTAGCGATCGTACTCCGCACCGAACCGCCGCGCGAGCCCGGGCTCCTCCGAGAGCAGGAAATACGCATGGTTGATCGTGACGAAGAGCACGCACCACGCCGCGAGCGGCGGCGAGCGAAAGAACGCCGCTTCCCCGGCCAGCATCGCGGCGACTCCGCTGATCATCGGGTTGCGCACGTGGCGGTACGGTCCCACCGCGACGAGGCGCCGCGTCGGGTCCCAGGGCGCGAGGGTGCCCCGTCCCACGCGGGCGAAGAGCGCCACGCACCAGGCGAAGAGCGCGAAGCCGGCGAGGAAGAGGATGCCGCCGGCGACGCGCGCGAGCGCCGCGGCGACCGCGCTCCCCTCCCCCACCTCGCCCGGATCGGTGCCGCCGAGGATCCAGCGCGGCACAACGACCACGACGACGAATGGCAGAAGCATTACGGAGAGCAGATGCCGCAGCGCCGTCGCCGCGGCGGCAACCTTCGGGCGACGCATCGCGGAGCGGGTCAGCCGGCCGGGCGCGCTTCGCGCGTGCGGCCGATCCGGCCGAGGTGCGTGTCCTGGAACGCGGTCGGGTACTTGAGGCCGTACCCCAGCGCGCGGTCGAAGCCGATGTGCCCGGCCCAGATGATCGCGAGCACGGGCGGGCGTCCGGTCGCGACGAAGACGACGGCGAGCACGAGCGGCCCGACGTAGCTGTGCGCGGCGTTGTAGATCCAGGCGCCCGCGCGCGGGCCGAGCAGGTAGCCGCCGAAGCTCGCGTCCGGGGCGAGAAAGAGGAGCGCGAAGAGCGCCCACGAATGTCCGCCCCGCTCGAAGAGGAAGATCGCGACGACGAGCGTCGCGAGCCCTTCGAGGCGAAGCCAGACGCGCGGCGGGCCGGTGACGGCGTCGGTCGTCGTGTTCATGCGCGGAAGATGGCGCGACGAGCGCGCGCGCGCCCGAAGGCGGAGCTCACGGCCCTGGCTCGGCGGCGGCGCCCCCGCCGACGAGCCGAACGAATCGCGCGCTGTTGACCTCGTCGCTGAGCCCGCGGTGGATGGTGAAGCGGTCGATCTCGATCGTCGCCGCCACCCCGTCGCTCGGCGGCCCGAGCGCGCGAGCCGCCTCGGCGCCGTTCTCGAAGCAGAACCAGGCCCGTCGCTCGTCGCCCTGCCAGCGCGGAAGGCGGGACGCGCTCGGGTCGTCCGCCTCGAAGCAGGCGAAGGGCGCGTCCGGGTCGGGGTGCCGCATCGTCGCCCCGCTCAGCTCGATCGCGCCGGCGAACCTCGCGGTCCCGACCGCGACCGAGTCCACGATGGCATGGCGCACGGCGATCGAATCGAGGACGAGCGAGCCGACCCGCGCGCCGACTCGGATCGTGTCGGGATCGAATCGAATGCCCGGACGCGATGCCGTTTCGAGCCCGGGCGCGGCGCGCGCGATCGTGTCGGACGACGCCTCCCCGTCGGCCTGCGGCGCGCCGCAGGCCGCGACGAGCAGCGCAACGAACAGCGCGAGGAGCAGGGACGTCAGGCGCTCAGGTATCCGCATCGAGCCTCGCGACGAGACGCTTCGGAGCGATCAGGCGGTAGCTATCGGTCAGCAGCTCGCGGACCTCGTCCCAGTCCGGCGACCGGTCGAGATGGATGCCGATCCATCCGCTCGGGCCGACATAGGGTGGCACGAAGAATCGCGCCGGCGCCGCGCGCACCATCAGCGACTGGTTTCCCGGGGCGGCCTTGCACCAGACGCCGGGCCGACCGCCACCGTGATGGTTGTCGGCGGCGGCGTACATCGCGAACAGCTTGTTGCGCACGCGGAAGGTCGGCTCGCCCCACGCCTCGACTTCGTGCGCCTCGGGGAGCGCGAGGCAGAGCTTGCGCAGTCGCGTCAGTGGACTCGGCGGCACGGGATCTCGCGGAGCGTTCGGTCGTCGTCGGGAGGGCTCACCGCATCGTGCGACGGGAAAGTGAGGCTGCCCGTGGCCGCCCGCCAGTCCGCGCGGGTGCTACCGGGATGCTACCGGCCTCGCGGTGCACGTAGCCCGTCCCAGCCGCTACGTCGAGACCCGCTGGACGAGGTCCCACCGGTTGCCGTAGAGGTCGCGAAAGACGGCGACGCTGCCGTACGACTCGCGGCGCGGCGCCTCGACGAAATCTACGCCCCGCGCGAGCATCGCCGCGTGGTCGCGGTCGAAATCGTCCGTCTCGAGGAAGAGGAAGACGCGTCCGCCGGTCTGGTCGCCGACCCGAGCCGCCTGCTCCGGCGTCGCCGCTCGCGCGAGGAGCAGCGCAGCGGACGCAGATCCATCCGCCCCTCGCCCGGGCGGCGCGACGACGACCCACCGTTTCGCGACACCGAGCGGAGTGTCCTCGAGGAGCGTGAAGCCGAGCACCCCGGTGTAGTACGCGATCGCCTCGTCGTAGTCGCGGACGATGAGGGCGACGTGCGTGATTCGCTGGTCCATCGCGCTCCGATGTCTCGTGGCGGCGGGCGCGCCGCTACCGGTCGAGCACCGGCAGGTACGCGCGCCACGGTCCCACCGCCTGCCGGTACTGCTTCGCGAGCACGCGCGCCGTCTGCGCGATGTGTCCGAGGTCGTGCGCGACCCACGTCGCGAGGAGCTGCCGCAGCGTCACCCGCCCGAGCGCGGGGTGCTCCCCCTCGAGGGCGAGCTCCCGCTCCGAGAGCCGCCACTCCCGCAGCGTCGCGAGGTTCGCCTCGCGGAGCCGCGCGAGCTCGTCGAGGAGCTCGACCATGCTCTTGCCCCGGCTCTCCTCATAATGCGCGAATCGGTCGAACGGCGCGAACCGGCGGTTGGCGCCCTGCTCGAGGATGATGCGGGCGCGCGGGATCCAGTCCGTCCGCTCCCCGTGCACCATGTGGCCGACGTTGTCGAACGCGCTGAACGTCTCGGGTCCCTCGTTCGGGGCGGTCCACGCCTCGGAGAGCCCACCGAGCATCGCGCGCATCGTCGCCGGTGTGCGCTCGAGCACCTCGAGCGCGCGGGACAGCTCGAACTCCATCGTCGTGCTCCGCGCTGAGGGTGGGGATTCGTCGAAGGCCTTCGCCGCGATGAGCGCCGCGGCCCACATCGGGCGACGCCGTCGTCGTCAGGATCCCGGTGCCGGCGCGGACCGCGGCGCGCCGTCCGCGAGATCCCGGAGCGTCACCCGGATCGTCCACGCACTGCGGTTCGGGTCCCGCACGATGCGCAGCTCGGTGCGCCCGTCGCTCCACGTCGCGACGTCGGCTGGCGACTCCGCGCCGCGCACCGTCGTCGAGCGCGTCGCCGGTCCGAGCGTCCGCTCGTACCCGGCGACCAGCGTGTCGAAGCCGGTGTCGAGCAGGTAGTCGATCGTCACCGCGCTCACGCTTCCGTCGCGCGCGCGGTGCACGAGCGCGCGCGCCGCGCCGGCGACGGATCCGCGCGCGAGCACGATCACCGTGTCGCCGGGCGATGCCGCGGCGACCTCCGGTCGGAGGGGCGCCCCGAGCACGACGACCCCGGTTCCCACCTGCACCTCCCGGAGAATTGCGCGCGCGGCGGTGCCGGCGGCGCCGTCCCGCGCCCGCCCCAGCGGGTCCGGCTGCGAGGCGCATGCGGCGACGCGGCTCGCCAGCACCGCGAGCATCGCCGCACCGACGCACCGCATCCGCAGGCCGCGCATCCGCCGGTGTCGCCCCCTCGTCAGCGCGAATCGCGGCCGACGACGCGCGTCAGCCGCCACGCCCAGACGAAGAGGGCCGCCGAGATGATCGTGGTGACGAGGAACCACGGATCGCGCGCCCGGGCCGGCCATTCCATCGTCGCCATCACGATGTGCGTGATCGTCAGCAGCGCGAACACCGTCCCGGTCGTCCAGAGATACGCTCTCACGAAGGCCTCCTCTTCCGGCGGTCCGTGCGACACTTGCCATCACGCGGTCCGCGCCCGGCGTCGGGCGCTGCACGAGGAACGACGCGACCGCGGCCGCGTCGCCGGCGGAACCGCGTCCGCGCCTGCCCTATCCCCCCGTCGCGTCGACCGAGAGGCGCAACGCTTCCGCGAGTTGTGCGTCGCCGCTCACGATCGACTGCCACGACAGCTCGTGCCCCTTGCGGCGCCCCTTCTCGACGACCTTCACGCCCTCCGGCGAGATGGTCACCGTGTAGAGTTTGCCGCCGACGTCGATCTCGCGCTTGAGCGGCCGGTCCAGCTTCGTCGCCACGGGTCTCTCCCTCCCTGGATGCGTGCGGTCGCCCGACGGTCGGAGCCGCGCGGCGTCGGCGTCAGCCTGCGCGCGCGGCGTGCCGACCCGGGAGCCTCGCGATGGCGAGGGCCACGAGCGCGCTCCAGATCCCGCCGATGCCGAACGCGAGAACGCCGGCCTCCGGCGCGAGCTGCCAGTTCGCCGCCAGCGCGTACGCCGTCAGCGTGCCACCGACGATCGCCCACGCCGCGAATGCGAGCCAGAGCCGGCGTGCGCCGATGGCGACCGCCGCGGCGAGTCCGAGCGTCGCGGCGCCGAGCAGCCAGAGCAGCACGGTCGTCGCCGTGCTCGACACCTCGGTCGAGACGAGCCAGCCGAGCACCGCGCTCTCCGGCCGCGGCTCGAGACCGGAGGTGAGCAGCCGCGGCGCCGTGAGCACGAGCGCGAGCGTGGACGTGCCGACGACGCCGGCGAAGGTGCCCAGCACGATCGCCGAGGCGAGCGCGAGGCGCAGCACCCGAAGCCGGCGCTCTCCGGCGCGCCCGACGCGGAGCGCGCTCGCACCCGTCTCGCCGACCGACGTCGTTCGCACTGGAAGCCTCCGGGATCGCACGTCCGTGAATCCACGCCGCCGCAGGGCGAGCCGCACCGTTCGACACTGCGGCCCGGCCGTCGTCCGCGCAAGCGTGACCGGCTGCCCGGCGCCTCCGGCCACTCCGCTCTTGCGCGATCCACGAGGCGGCATTAGCCTGATATGGGCAACCCATATAATTCTCCCATAGGTCATCCCCATAGGAACGCGCATGGCGGACAGGCTCGAAGTGAAGCCGGGCACCCTCGCCCTGATGATCCTCCGGACCCTCGAGGTCCTCGGCCCCCTCCACGGCTACGGCATCAACCGCCGCATCGAGGAGACGAGCCGGCACCGCCTCGTCCTCAACTACGGCACGCTCTACCCCGCCCTCGTGAAGCTCGAGCAGGAAGGGCTCGTCACCTCGGAGTGGGGACAGTCGGAGAACAACCGCCGCGCGAAGTTCTACTCGCTCACCGCCGCGGGGCGCAAGCAGCTCGCCCGCGAGACCCGCGAATGGCATGAGACCGCCGATCTGATCGCTGCCTTTCTCGCGCCGAAATGGGAGGCACCATGAGACACCTCCGCGCCCTCGTCGCTCGCGTCGCCGGCCTCCTCACCGGACGCCGCCGGCAGGACGACCTCCGCGACGAGCTCCAGTCGCACGTCGAGATGGAGACCGCCGAGTACGTGCGACGCGGGCTCGACCCCGACGAGGCGCGCCGGCGTGCGCTGCTCGCGTCCGGCGGGCTCACCCAGGCGATGGAGGCGGTGCACGACCAACGCACCCTCCCCTGGCTCGAGGGCGTCGCGGCCGACCTCCGATACGCGGTGCGCGCGCTGCGGCACGCACGGGCCTTCACCGTGGTCGTCGTCGTCACCCTCGCGCTCGGCATCGGCGCGAACACCGCGATCTTCAGCGCCGTACGCGGCGTCCTCCTCAAGCCGCTCCCACACCGCGATGGCGACCGGCTGCTCTACCTTCGCCAGACGACCGGGGGACCGGGCGGCGGAAGCGAGTCGTTCTCCGTCCCCGAGGTCCGCGACCTTCGCGAAGGCGCGCCGTCGCTCGGCGGGATCGCCGAATACTCCCCCTGGTTCCACAATCTCCGGGAGGCCGAGGGCGCGGTGCGCATCGACGCGGGGCTCGTCACCGGCAACTATTTCGAGGTGATGGGACTGTCCCCCGTCGTCGGCCGCCTGACGACGCCGAACGACGACGGACCCGGCGCCGAGCCGGTGATGGTCCTCACGCACGAGTTCTGGGTGAAGCACTATGGCGCCGACCTCGGCATCGTCGGCCGCCAGGTGAACGTCGATGGCAACTCGGTGACGGTCATCGGCGTCCTGCAGCCGGCGCCGTTCTTCCCGGCGCGCGTGGATGCGCTCCTCAACATGGTGATCAGCCCGCACCACCTCAGCGCGCAGATGGTCGAGAGCCGCATCCACCGCATGACCGAGGTCGTCGCTCGGCTCGCGCCCGGCGCGACGCTCGAGCAGGCGCGATCGGAGGTCGCCGCGGTGGGCGCGCGGATGCGGAGCGCCCACCCGGAATCGTACGATCCCGCCGCGCGCTTCGACATTGCCGTCCTCCCCTTCAAGGACGTGCTCGGCGAGCGTGCGCGGCTCACGATGTGGCTGCTCATGGGCGCGGCGGCCTTCGTGATGGTCATCTCCGCCGCGAGCGTCGCCAACCTGACGCTCATGCGCGGCGTGCGGCGCGAGCACGAGCTCGTCGTGCGCGCGGCGCTCGGTTCGGGCGTCGGCCGGCTCCGTCGGCTCCTGCTCGCCGAGAACCTCCTGCTGACGCTGATGGGCGCCGCGCTCGGCGTGCTCGTCGCGCTCGGCGGGGTGCGGCTCCTCGTCTCGTTCGCCGAGCGCTACTCGCCGCGGGCGAGCGAGATCGGGCTCGACCTCGTCGTCCTCGGCTACACGCTCGTCCTCTCCGTCGCCGTCGCCCTCCTGCTCTCGTTCGTCGGGACGCTCCCGAAGGAAGGCGCCGTCGCGACGGTCTCGTCGGGAGGCCGGCGCTCGAGCGCAACTCTGCGGCGGCAGCGGCTGCAGCGGGCGCTCGTCGTCGCGCAGGTCGCCGTCTCGGTCGTGCTGCTCGCCGGCGCCGGGCTCCTCACCCGCACGATGATTCGGCTCTCCGAGGTGGAGACCGGGTTGCGGACGGAGAACGTCCTCACCATCTCGGTGCCGTTGCTCAATCCGACGCGCATCAGCCCCCAGGAGGACGTGGCGAACAAGGGGCTCTACGACCGCATGCAGCGCGAGATCGCCGAGCTCCCGGGCGTCACGCTGGTGGGGCTCGGCTCGACGATGCCGCTCCGCGCCTCGATCATGGGCTTCGACGTGAAGGCGGAGGGGAAGCCGCTCGACTCCGGCCAGGCGGCACCGCACGCGGACTTCCGCATGGCGGGCCCCGAGTACTTCCGCGCCGCCGGCATCCCGCTGCTTCGGGGGCGGGAGTTCGCCGCCACCGACCGGCATGGCGCGGCGAAGGTCGTGATCCTGAACCAGCGGGGCGCCGACATGCTCTTCCCCGGCGAGGACCCGATCGGCAAGCGTGTCGCCCTGACCGGAGAGGTGCTTCGCTTCACCCCGTTCAGCGGCGAGTGGCGCACCGTCGTCGGCGTCGTCGGCAACACGCGGGACGGCGGGCTGGACGCGGAGCCCCGCGCGGCGATGTTCGCCCCGTTCGCGCAGGAGTTCTCCGTGACCGGCGGGCTCGTCATCCGCGCCGACGGCGACATCGCGGAGCTGACCGCCGCGGCGACGCGGATCGTCAGGCGCATCGCGCCCGCCGTCCCGATCGAGAGCGTGATGACGATCGCGCAGATCAAGGATCAGAGCGTCGCGCCGCGCCGGCTGAACGCCGCGCTCGTCTCGGCGTTCGGCCTGCTCGCGGTGCTCATCGCCGCCGTCGGGATCGGCGGCGTCCTCGCCTTCTCGGTGAGTGCGCGGACGGGCGAGATCGGCATCCGCATGAGCCTCGGCGCGGACAGCGGCCGCGTGCAGCGCATGATCCTGCGGGAAGGGGGCGTGCTGCTCGCGCTCGGCCTCGTGCTCGGCCTCGGCATCGCCTTCGTCGCCGCCGGCCCGATTCGCGGGCTGCTCTTCGGCGTCGAGCCGCACGATCCGACGACGTACGCCGCCGTCGCCGTCGGAATGGCGGCGATCGGACTCGTCGCGTGCTGGGTGCCCGCGCTGCGCGCCGCGCGCATCGATCCGGCGCTCGCCATGCGCTCGGCGTAGCGCGCCGAGCTCGACACTACCCCGGCGTCATCGCTCGAGCGGCTCGGGCGGTGCCGCCGGGGGGCGCGTCCGCCGATGTGCGGGACGTCAGCGCGCCGCCCGCCCGCCCGACGACCGTGGATCGTCGGCGGCGGGTCGCTCGAGATACGCCTGCGTCGTCGCCGCGCCGGGGAGCGCCGGCCGCGGCTCCGCATCGCGGAGTCGCGTGGCCCAGAGGAGCTGCACGCGGGTGACGCAGCTCTCGACGAGGACGAGGCCCGCGAGCTCGAGCATCATCAGCATGCCGCCGCCGGCCGCGGCCGTCAGCGCGAGCGCGAAGTCGCCCGCCGCCGCGAGCGCGCCGACTCCCGCGGCCGTGGCGACCGCGGTGCCGACCAGAACCGACGTGCGCCGGAACGGCCCGAGCTGAGGCTCGCACACCAGGTCGCTCTCGCGACGCGTCACGATCACGCTGGCGAGCAGGGGAAGCCGGACGCAGAGATGGTTCGCGTGCGGAACGACGACCGCGCCGGTCCGTCTCAGCTCGGTCCCGAGGTTCCGGAGCTCCTCGTCGATGGCCATCGAAGCCTCCCGGCGTCGCTGCGACGCCCGCCCTCCATCACCTCGATGCGGAGTCGTCGTCCGCGACGAGGCGAGCCCGCATCTCCTCCGAGCCCGCGGCCTCGATCACCGCGCGCAGCCGCTCGGGATCGACGTGCGTCCAGACGAGCCCGCAGCTCGTGCACGCGCGGGCCGTCGCGCTCATCGGCGGCGCGCCGGGGTCGTCGCGGTCGAGGAGTGGCAGCATCGTGACGGTCAGCGTCCAGAAGCGGAGGCCGTCGGGGGAGAACGTACCTGGACGACCCTGCGTCAGACGTCCGCGGACGGTGGACTGCGCGCCGCACGCCGGGCAGGAGGAGACCGAGTCGGTCATGAGCTCGCTGGGTGAAGGGTGTCGGGCATCTCCGCGCCGACCCCTCGAATCTAGCGCCGGCGTGGGGCCGGCGCCGCCTGAATGGGTTCGCGGGCGGTGAACTCAGGAAGCGCTCGGTGCGGCGGCGGCGCCCGGCCGCGCAGCCGCCCGCAACGTCTCGATGATCGCGTCGGTCGTCAGCGCGCGCTGCCGCTCCGCGGAGATCGTCGCGAAGCGGTCGCCGGGCTGGAACCCGTACCAGCCGAACTGCGAGTGATTCGCCCCCTCGATCCACACCCACCGCGTCGCGCCGGGGAGCAGGTGGCGGTTCGCCTCGACTCCGGCGGGACGCGCGAGTCCGTCGCGCGTGCCGACGACCTTGGTGACGGGGACGACGACGTCCGACAGGTCCACGTCGCGCGGGTGCGTCGTGCCGACGAGCACGAGGCCGCCCAGCCCGGCCGGACGCTCCGCCGCAAGCTGCGACGCGACCACGCCGCCCCGCGAGTGTCCGCCGACCACCCAGCGGTCGGGCGCCGCGGCGTCGCCGAGGAGCGCGCGGGCGCGCGCGTGGAGCGCCGGATCGTTCGCGCCGCCGAAGGCGCCGCGCCGCGGCAGCTCGAGGATCACGACGTCGAAGCCCGCCTCCGCCACCGTGCGCGCCAGCGGAGCGTACGCCACCGGATCGACGAGGGCGCCGGGGAAGAACAGCAGGCCAACGCGGCCGTCCCGCGCGCCCGTCGGGGTGAAGCGCTGCACGCCCGCGTCGCGC
>DASUSM010000270.1:0-4184 GCA_036375115.1 Gemmatimonadaceae bacterium
CACTCGGCGCTCGGCGGGGCGGGGCGGGCTCGTGGAGAAGGGGGAGGCATCTCTTCGGGGATGGCTCCCCTGTTGCTCTGGGTCTCACGCGGAGGCGCGGAGATCCTCGGAGAACTGCAGCTCGGGCGAGCATCGACGAGATAAGAATCGGATGCATCCGATGGATCGGATGCATCCGATTTCTCCTGCGTACGACTCGGACGCTGCGCGCCAGCGCGTCGTCGCGACCGGGCCGTTGAATGGTCGGGCGGCTGCGCCAGGACGGACTCGTGCACCGCCGCGAGGAATAGTGAGCGCCGAGCAGTTCCCCCAATACATTCACGGCTCGTGGCGCGACACACTCGACCCGCGCACCGCGCCTTGCTCCGCGGATCTCCGCGCCTCCGCGTGAAACACACAGCCGATAGTCGGAGTCGTCCCACCGCCGAGCCCCGCCAGGTGCGTCGGCCCTCCGCCGACCCGCCGAGCGTCGAGCGCCGAGCGCCGAGCGCCGAGCGCCCCCCCGCCTCTCACCCCGCCTCCATCACCTTCCGGATCTCCGCGACCACGAGCTTCAGGAAGCTGCCGTCGCGGTCGTAGAGCGTGTGCGCGAACGGCGTCTCGGAGAGGGGGAAGATCCCGATGTTCACCGCCACGTCGTCGATCCGCGAGCCGTGCAGCTCGTCCCACGCGTCGGCGATCGGATATCCGAGGAGGTCGTCGGGGTCGTAGACGTTCAGCCACCGCGCGACGGCGCGGAGATGGGGCGGCAGCGTCGCCCGCGGGAAGTGGATGCACTCGAGCGGCTCCACCGGCGGGAGGAAGAGCGGGATCGTCGAGCCGTAGGTGACGAGCGTGACGAGCGACTCCATCCGCTCGAACGGCGTCCGTCCGACCGGCGCGCGCTTCACTTCGCCGATCGAGCCGGCGAGCCTGCTCCCCGCCGGCCGCAGCTCGCCGCTCGCTCGCTCCTCGTTCCAGATGTAGTTGCTCGCGACGACGCTGCCGAGCGAGTGCGCGAGCACGACGAGCGGCGCGGTGTCCGGCTCGTCGAGTCGCGCGGAGAGACGGGCGAGCGCGTCGCGCACGCACTCGTGCACCTTGAGGTGCACCGGCTCGCCGTCCTGCATGTAGCCGGAGAGATAGCCCACCGGGTCGCCGAGCGCGCTCATGATCCAGCGGCGCATGCGCTTCTGGTCCATGTCCCGGCCGCCGTCGAGCAGCTTCTTCCAGATGCGGTCCTGCGACATTTGGAGGATCGGCGCCCAGTGGCACGGCTCGAACGCGACGTCGTCCGCGTCGCGCCCGAGTCGCGCGCGCAGCCGGCGGATCAGTCCGGCCGCGAAGTCCGGCTTGGGATCGCCCATGCCGTGCGTGACGAGGACGCCGATGCGTGGCGGCATGATGTCCGGTCCGTGGATGACGACGCTCGGTCTACTTCGCCGCCAGCCCCTTCACCTCTCCGCTCCTCGCGACGAGCTGCACGAACTCCCGCCGGTACCCGTGCGGGTCCCCGCCGAGCGCTCCCTCCGCGAGCGCGAGCACGCTCTGGAACGTCGCCGTGCCGCGGTGCTCGGAGTCGCGCAGCAGCATCCCCCACGCCGCGACCGCCGCGGCGAAGCGGAAGTCGACCGACGGCGCGACGACCTCGTGAATCACGGCGCGCTCGAGCAGCCGGCTCGTCTCCTCCTCCGGCGCCTTCCAGCGGAGCTTGACCGTGACGAGCTCCTGGCTCGCCGCCGCGTCGGGGCGAACCGTCGTCGTCTGGTATCGCAGCGAGTCCGTGCCGCGCACGCGCCCGGCGTCCGGCGCCCCGGCCGGGATCAGCTCGTACAACGCGGTGACCGTGTGCCCCGCGCCGAGCTCGCCCGCATCCCTGGCGTCGTCGGCGAAGTCCTCGGCGCGCAGCAGGCGGTTCTCGTAGCCGATCAGCCGATAGGCGGCGACGCGCGCGGGATTGAACTCGAGCTGGAGCTTCACGTCCTTCGCGATCGTGAGCAGCGTCCCGCCCATCTCGGAGACGAGTACCTTCCGCGCCTCGAGCTCGCTGTCGATGTACGCGTAGTTGCCGTTCCCGCGGTCGGCGATCCCCTCGAGCTTGGAGTCCTTGAGGTTTCCCATCCCGAAGCCGAGCACGGTGAGGAACGTCCCCTGCCTCCGTTTGTCCTCGATGAGCCGGATCATCTCCGCGTCGCTCGAGGGACCGACGTTGAAGTCGCCGTCGGTCGCGAGGATCACGCGGTTGTTCCCGCCGGGGATGTGGTGCTCCGCGGCGACACGGTAGGCGAGCGCGAGCCCTTCCCCGCCGGCCGTGGAGCCGCCGGCCTCGAGCTGGTCGATCGCCTCGAGGATTGCGCTCTTCTCGCTCCCCGGCGTGGACGGCAGCACCAGCCCGGCGCTCCCGGCGTAGACGACGATCGCGACGCGGTCGTCCGCGCGCAGCTGCTCGACGAGCAGTCGGAGCGACTGCTGGAGGAGCGGCAGCTTGTTCGCCGGCATCATCGAGCCGGAGACGTCGAGCAGGAAGACCAGGTTCGACCGCGGCGCGGCAGCCATGTCCACCGGGCGACCCTTCAGCCCGACGCGCAGGAGGAGGTGGTCGGCGTGCCACGGCGCGCGCGCCAGCTCGGTGGTGATCGCGAGCGGCTCGTCTCCCTCGGGCTCCGCGTAGGCGTAGGGGAAGTAGTTGACGAGCTCCTCGATGCGCACCGCGTCCTTCGGCGGACGCTTCCCGTTCACGATGAAGCGGCGGACGTTCGCGTACGACGCCCGGTCCACGTCGATCGAGAAGGTCGAGAGCGGGTTCGCCCGGACGGAGAGGAACGGGTTCTCGTCGAGCGCGGCGTACGACTCGGTGTTGTCCGGCGGCGTCGTGCGGTCGATCTCCGTGCCGTGCACCGCCGTCGCCGGCCGCCCCTGCGCCGGCCCGTACGACCGGCCGTGACAGCCCGCGGCGAGCGCGGCAGCGGCCAGCAGCGTGAGGGAGGGTCGCATCGCTACCTCATGGGTTGGAGGTGACGAAGCGCACGGGCCGGCGCGGCGGCCGCCGCGCTCAGCGCCGCAGCTTCGAGAGAAGCCTGAGCAGCTCGAGGTAGAGCCAGATCAGTCCGACGAGCACCGAGAAGGCGCCGTACCACTCCATGTACTTCGGTGCGCGCGAGCGCACGCCGTCCTCGATCATGTCGAAGTCGAGGAGGAGGCTGAACGCGGCGACGCCGACGACGACCACGCTGAAGCCGATCCCGAGCGGGCCCGCGTCGTGGATCAGCGGGAGCCGGATGCCGAAGAAGCCGAGGACGAAGCTCGCGAGGTAGAAGAGGAAGATCCCGCCCATCGCCGCGACGATGACCATGCGGAAGCGCTCCGTCACCCGCACGATGCGCGTGCGGTAGAGGAAGAGCATGACGAGGAACGTGAGCGCCGTCAGGCCGACCGCCATCGCCGGCAGCCCGGCGTACTGCGTCTGGTAGAGGGCGGAGATGGCGCCGAGGAGCAGCCCCTCGAGCACGGCGTAGAGCGGCGCCGTCGTCGGGGCGAAGCGCGGCTTGAAGATCGTCACCATCGCGACGACGAAGCCGCCGAGTCCGCCGACGAGCAGCGCCGGCATCACGATCCCCGTGTTCCCCGCGAGGACGGCGCGCCAGGTGAAGGCGGCCGCGAAGATGGTGAGCAGGACGAGCACGAACGACTTCGTCGTCGTGCCGGCGACGGTCATCGGCTCGCCGGCGGCGAGCGCGTCGGCGCGACGCCAGACGCCTTCCTTGAGGGCCGGATTCGAGGTGCGCACGGGGGGCGGGGGAGAGGGTGGAGGGCCCCGCCGCGCTGGCGGGCGGGGTCCGCTCCACGATGCGCATCGGCGTCTCCATCTGCCAGTGCTCCGCGCCTACTTCGCCGCCACTTCCGCGATCGCCGCGGAGCGCCTGACGAGATCGAGGAACTCCCGCCGATATCCTTCCGCGTCCTCCCCGATCGCGCCCTCGGCCAGCGCGAGCACCGACTCGTACGTCGCGGAGCCGCGGTGCTCGGAGTCGCGGAGGATCATCCCCCACGCGGCGACCGCGGCGGCGAAGCGCACGTCCGCCGAGGCCGCGCCGACGCGGTTCGGCACCCGCCGCTCGAGCAGTCGGCTCGTCTCGCCGGTGGGCGTCTTGTAGCGCAGCTTCACCGTCAGCAGCTCGCCGCCGTGTGCGGCGACGTCGCGCGGC
>DASUSM010000271.1:0-19389 GCA_036375115.1 Gemmatimonadaceae bacterium
AAACAGCATCCGAACGCCGATCCCGCGCGGAGCCATCGCGGCGGGAACTCCTGACCGGCAGAGGGCCTTCACGGTCCTCCGCTCCCTCCGCGCCTCCGCGTGAAACGCCGAGCCCGCGAGCATCGAGCTCTCACGCGATGCGAACGAACCGCACCCGATCTCCAGCGCGGAGCAGCGCCGGCTCCGGGCGCGCCGCGTCGAAGAGCACGGCCTCGGTGCGCCCGATGAGATGCCACCCGCCGGGCGTCGCGAACGGGTAGATCCCCGTCTGCGCTCCCGCGATCGCGACGCTTCCCGCGGGGACCGAGCGGCGCGGGCGGTCGCGGCGCGGGAGGACGAGCGCCGGGTCGAGCGGCGCGAGGTAGCCGAAGCCGGGAACGAACCCGACGAGCTCGACGCGATACTCGACGCCCGTATGTCGCGACACGACCTCGTCCTCGGCGAGCCCGCAGCGCCGCGCGACGTCGGCGAGGTCGGGTCCATCGTAGCGCACGGGGATCTCGTGGCGGCGCGGCGCCTCGGCGATGTCCGCATCGCGCGCGACACGCACGGCGTCGCCCACGAGCGCCGCCATCGCCGGGAAGCGGGCGACGAGGGGATCGTAGTGCACGACGAGCGCCGCGTACGCGGGGACGACGTCGACGACGCCGGGGATGATCCCATCCGTCGCGCCGCGGCGCACCGCGGCGGCGGCGCGCCGGACGCGCTCGCCGAGCGCGGGGTCTACCTGATCGCCGAAAACGACGGTGAGCGCCGCGTCGCCGAGCGGGGCGATGCGCGGCGCGCTCCGCGTCCCGCCGCGCTCGCTCGGCTCGGCGGGCGATGCGGTCACCACGGATCGGGTGCGGCGAACGGCGCGATTCCGATTCCGGCGCGCTCGAGCCGCTCGCGGACGGCGGCGACGAGCCGCGCCGCGTCCGGCGAGTCGCCATGCACGCAGAGCGAGTCGGCGCGCAGGCGGAGCACGGAGCCGTCGGCGGCCTCGACGCGTCCATCCTCGACGAGGCGCAGCGCGCGCTCGGCGACGCGCGCCGGATCGTCGAGGACGGCGCCCGGCTCGCTGCGCGGGAGGAGCGTGCCGTCGCCGCGGTACGCGCGGTCCACGAACGCCTCTCGCACGGCGCGCAGCCCGGCTTCGGCCGCGGCCTCGAGCATCGCGCTGCCGGCGAGCGCGAGCATGGCGAGCGACGCATCGACGCCACGAATCGCGGAGGCGATGGCACGCGCGGCCGCCGCATCGCGCGCCGCACGATTGTAGAGGGCGCCGTGCGGCTTCACGTAGCGCACCGTCGCGCCCTCGAGGCGCGCGATGCCGGTGAGCGCACCGGTCTGCGCCGCGACCTGCGCGGCGATCTCGTCGGCATCGAGTCCGAGCTCGCGCCGGCCGAAGCCCTGGAGATCGGGATAGCCCGGGTGCGCGCCGACGACGACGCCGCGCGCGCGGGCGGCGCGCACCGTCGCGCGCATGACGCCGGGGTCGCCGGCGTGCGCGCCGCAGGCGATGCTGGCCGAGGACACGAGCGCGAGGACGTCGCGCTCGCCGGGGATCGTCCAGCGCCCGAAGGACTCGCCGAGGTCGGCGTTGAGGTCGATGGTCGGCACGCGCGCCAGCATGCGGCCGGAAGCGTGTGCCGCGCAAGTGGCGCGACGCTGTGCGCGCGTCGCGAGCGGCGTCGCATCGGCGTCGCATCGGTCACGTGAAGACTCGCGGCGCGGTGAGGTGATCGCGGTCACGCGGTACGCGCGTTGCAGCGGCAGGCGCGCCACGCAATCGAGGAGCAGCACATGGACCGGCAGGTTCCCCTGAGCGACGGCGCGCGCGCCGATCATCCGGAGGAGCAGGGCACGCACGAGATCGCGGCCGATCTCGCCTACAAGCGCATCATCTTCGTCAACGTCGTCCTCTTCGGCGCTCCCGGCGCGGGAGACCATCGGTGGGTGCTGATCGACACCGGCCTCATGGGCTCGGCGGGTCCGATCGTCCGCGCGGCGGCGGAGCGCTTCGGGCGCGACGCGCGTCCCGCGGCGATCGTGCTCACGCACGGACACTTCGACCACACCGGCGCGCTCGAGGAGCTCGCGCGCCACTGGAACGTTCCCGTCTACGCGCACGCGCTCGAGACGCCGTATCTCGATGGGCGCGCATCCTATCCGCCGGCCGATGCGTCGGTCGGCGGCGGGCTGATGTCGCGGCTCTCGCCGGTGCTGCCGTCGGGGCCGGTGAACGTGAAGCGGTGGCTGCACGCGCTCCCGGAGGATGGGAGCATCCCCGGGATGCCCGGGTGGCGATGGCTGCACACGCCGGGACACACGCCGGGGCACGTCTCCCTCTGGCGCTCGCGCGACCGCACGCTGATCGTCGGCGACGCGTTCATCACGACGAACATGGAGTCCGCGTACGCCGCGGTGACGCAGCGCGTGGAGATGCACGGGCCGCCGCAGTTCATCACGCAGGACTGGCGTCAGGCGCGCGGCTCGGTCGAGCGGCTGGCGATCCTCGAGCCCGAGCTCGTCGTCACGGGGCACGGCCACGCGATGCGCGGACCGGAGATGCGCGCCGCGCTGCACGCGCTCGCCCGCGGCTTCGACCACGTCGCCGTGCCGGCGAAGGGACGCTACGTCGACCGGCCCGCGCGGGCGGAGGAGGGGACGGCGTACGGGAGGCCGAAGTAGGAGCCGCTCATCGCGCGTCCGGCCGTTCCTCCCGCGTCTTCTCCTTCTGCCCCGCCGGCGGCAGCGCCTCGAGCGCGGTCAGCGCCGGACCGTTGAGGACCTTGCCGTCGGGGTCGAAGCGCGAGCCGTGGCAGGGGCAGTCCCACGACTTCTCGGCATCATTCCAGTTGACGATGCACTTGAGGTGGGTGCACACGGCGGAGCACTGGTGGAGTGAGCCGTCCTCGGCGCGGTAGGCGGCGACCTTGTGCATCCCCCGCGCGATGACGGCGCCGCTCCCGCGCGGGATCTCGTCGACGGTCACGCCGTCGCCGCGCCCCGCGTAGCCGGTGACGTACTCCTTTGCGACGTTGAGCTGCTCCCTGATCCACTCCTTCGCCGCGGGGATCGAGGGGGAGATGCGCGCGGGACGGTAGAGCTCCGCCCACGGGTGCTCCTCGCCGTCGATCAGCGCGGGAAGGAGGAGGCTCGCGATCGTCGCGTGCGTCATCCCCTGGCCCGAGTCGCCGGTGGCGATGTAGACGTTCTCCGCGCCGTCCGGGTTCGGCCCGATGTAGGCCATGAAGTCGTACGGCTCCATCACCTGGCCCGACCAGCGGTAGGCGATCTCGGTGACGGCCGGGAAGTGCTCGCGCGTCCACGCCTCGAGCGCGCGCCAGCGCTCCTCCATGTCGTGCGCCTGCCCCGTCTTGTGGTCCTCGCCGCCGACGATGAGCAGCTCGTGCGACCGCGCCGCGCCGCCGCCGGCGAGCCGGGCGTAGTGGTACGGGTCGCCGGTGTCCCACCAGAGCGCGGCGGGGGCGGCGTTCACCGGGATCCGCGCGCCGATCACGTATGAGCGATACGGCGCCTGCTCGATGTGCGTGACGACCATGTCGCTCACCGGCGAGTTCGTGGCGACGACGACGGACTCGGCGGTGATGTGGTGGCCTCCGGCCACGGTCACGCGCGCCGGCGATCCGCCCTCGATCTTCTCGGCGTGCGAGCCGCAGTAGATGCGGCCGCCGCCGGCGGTGATGGCGCGGATCAGCCCCGACAGGTAGCGCACGACGTGGAACTGCCCCTGGTTCGGGAAGCGGAGCGCCGCGCGCGGGCCGAGCGCGGGCACCTCGTCCACGCGCTCGACGGCGGTGAAGCCGGCGCGGTGCGCCGCGGCGAGCTCGCGGTCGAGCAGGGAGGGCTCGTCGCCCTCGGCGAGAATCAGGTAGCCGTCGAGTCGGGTGAAGTCGCACTCGATCCCCTCCTCGCGCACCGCCCGCTCGATCTCGTCGATCGCGCCCGCGTGGCTCTCGTAGGCGATGCGCGCCCCGCGTCCTCCGTGCACGCGCTCGATCTCGAAGTAGCGGTCGTCCATCGCGCTCGCGAGGTGCGCGGTCGTGCGTCCGGTCTCCCCACCCCCCGGCGGCCCGTCGTCGACGACGACGACGCGGCGCCCGCGCCGCACGAGCTGGTAGGCGGTGCTCAGCCCGGCCACCCCCGCGCCGACGATGCAGACGTCCGCATCGACGTCGCGTTCGAGCGGGCCGAAGGAGGGGAGATCGGCGGTGTCGGTCCAGTAGGGGACGGTTCGTCCGGCGTCGTTCTGCATGGCTGCCCTCGCGGTGGGTGGGCCGGCCACAGGCGCGGGCGCGGCCGGCCGCTCGATACGGGCAGAGGTCGTGCCCGGCCGGAGCGAAAGTGGCGCAGGGGTGTCGTCCGGCCGATCCGTGCCCGAGATTTGCAGGTCATGACGGGCTTCCCGAACGAGGAGGAGGGGAATGGATCGACACATCGTCGACATCAGCGGCATCCGGTCGGTGAACTTCGAGCCGCGCGGCGAGGAGCTGGAGATCGAGTTCGCGGACGGGGGGATCTGCCGCTATCAGATGGTGCCGCAGGAGATCTACCAGGAGCTGATGGCGGCGCCCTCCAAGACGAGCTACTTCACGCAGACGATCAACGAGCGCTTCGCCTGCGTCCGCGTCGATCCGTCGCTCCGCGCGGACTGAGGAGGGGCGGGCGCTCGGCGCTCGGCGCCCGGCCCTCGGCGAATAGTCGGAACCGGCTCGCGACGGCGCTGTTCGCGCTCGTCGCGGCGGGGTGTGCAGCCGGCGCACGGCCGGACGTCGCGTCCCCGGCGACGGCGACAGCAGCGGCCGCGGACACCGGCGCCTACGTCGTGCTCGTCTCGTTCGACGGGATGCGGCACGACTTCCTCGACCGGGTGGCGACCCCGGCCTTCGATCGACTGGCCGGGCGCGGCGTACGCGCGGAGGCGTTGCTCCCCGTCTTCCCGACGAAGACGTTCCCCAACCACTACGCGATCGCGACGGGCAACTACGGCGACGCGCACGGGATCGTCGCGAACGTCTTCTACGATCCGGCGCGCGGTGCCTGGTTCCGCCTGAGCGACCGCGCCGCCGTCGAGGACGGTCGGTGGTACGGCGGCGAGCCGATCTGGACGACTGCCGAGCGGCAGGGGGTGCGCGCCGCCACCTTCTTCTGGCCCGGCTCCGAGGCGAAGATCGGCGGGTGGCGCCCCTCCTATTGGGAGCGCTACGACGGGACCGTCCCCGACTCGGTGCGCGTGGACTCGAGCATCGCCTGGCTTCGCCTCCCGCCGCCGGCTCGCCCGCGGCTCGTCATGCTCTACTTCTCCGGCGTGGACGACGCCGCGCACCACTTCGGCCCGCTCTCGCCCGAGGCGGACAGCGCCGTCGTGCACGCGGACCGGATGCTCGGCCGCCTCCTCGACTCGCTCGGCGCGCTCCCGATCGCCGAGCGCGTGAACGTCGTCGTCGTCTCCGACCACGGGATGGTGCGCGTCGGCGAGGGGCAGGTGATCGCGCTCGACACGATCGCGCCGCTCGACTCGACGGTGCGGAGCGGCGACCCGGGACCGCTGCTCTCGCTCTGGTTCGGCGGCGACACGGCGCGGCTCGAGGCGGCGCATGCCGCGCTCTCGGCGGGGATGCGGCACGCGCGCGCCTACCGGCGCGACGAGATCCCCGCGCGGTGGCGCGTCGCGCGGACGGCGCGCATCGGCGACCTGCTCGTCGTCGCCGAGCCCGGTTGGCTCGTCACGCGGAGCGTGCCGGCGTGGAGCGCGCGGCCGGCGCCAGGGCAGCACGGCTACGATCCCGCCGAGCCCGACGTGCACGGGATCTTCCTCGCCTCGGGGCCGGGAATCGCCGGCGCCGGTTCCGTCCCGCCGTTCGAGAACATCCACGTGCATCCGCTCGTCGCGCACCTGCTCGGCATCGCGCCGAGCCCGAGCGCGGACGGGCGGCTCGAGGCGGTCCGCGGACTGCTCGCCCGCGGGGATCGCGACCGGTGGGAGACCGCTCCGTCCGGAGCGGAGACGCCGTGAGCGCCGGACGCGGGAAGAAGCGCGTGCGCCAGCGCGCGCGCGGAAGCGGCGGTCCGGCGACGCGGACGGAGCGGCGCCGCTGGATCGTCGATGCGATCGAGGCAAACGTCGCGCGCGTAGAGGAGGACGGCGAGCGCGTCGTCCACGTCCCCCGATGGATGCTCCCCGACGGCGCGCGGTCCGGGAGCGTGCTCTCGGTGACGCGCGAGGCGGAGGGCGAGCGGCTCGTGCTCCGCATCGAGCCGGACGTCGCGGCGGAAGCGGAGGCGCTGGCGCGCTCGCGGCGCCAGGTCGCGACCGAGACCGGCGACGAGGGCGGCGACGTCGTGCTGTGATGGTGGCGTGATGGACGAACGAGGCGGGGGCGGGAGCGACGAGCTCCCGCCCCCGCCTCGTTCGAGCCGTCCGGACCGCTTACGCGGTCTGCGCCTTCCGCCGCTGGAAGATGCCGCGGACCGCCGCGCCGATGCCGAGCACGGCGACGACGACCAACTTCTTCATCGCGAGGAGTCCGGCGAGGAGCACCTTGAAGAACCCCGCCTTCGCCGCGACCTTGCCGGCGATCAGCGCGCCGATGCCGTACGCGGCGACCTTGTCCGTGCCGGGAATGAAGTCGGCGTAGCGGTGCCCCGGGTTGAACTCGACGAGGTCGAGCACGTTCTGCATGTCTGCCTCGATCGGCTCGAGCTGGTCCATCGACGCGACGGCGTTCAGCACCAGCACGCCGCGGCGGCCGAGCACGCGAATGTTGTAGTTCAGCGTGTTGACCTCGGCGTCGCCGAAGCGGAGCTCCTTCGCCCAGTACAGCTTGTTCGCGGCGCTGTCGTAGCGCGGCGGCGCCGCCCAGCCGACGAGCGACAGCGTCTCGTAGCCGAGGCGCTCGCGTTCCTCGTTCTCCTCGGCCATCCCCTCGCGCATCTCGTCGAGGAGCTTCGTGTAGTCGATCTCCGCCGCCTCGTCGTCCTCGACGTAGCCGTCCTCGTCGAAGGTGATGACGACGCCCCACCCCTCCTCGCTGAGCGGGCTGATGTCGGCGGGGAAGAGCATGCCGAGCGTCTCGCCGCCGGGCGGGTTCCCCCACCCTTCGGTGAGGAGGCGCGCGGCGTCGTCGGGTCCGAGATAGCGGTAGCGCTCCGAGACGTGGATCGTCGCGACGCCGTCGGCGAGCGTGATGTCGCCCTGCCGGAAGTCCAGGCTCGCCTCGAACTGCTCGGCGGTCATGGGCTCCGGCTCGGACGACTGGGCGAGGGCGAGCACGGGGTGGGTCGACAGCAGGAGTACGACGGCGAGCAGGGCGCGCATCGGGGGCTCCGGGAGAGGGGCGGAGAGCGGTACCTCTGGCTGACGCCCCGATGCGCGCCCGGGCAACGGCCGCCCTACATCCGCCGGCACTCCGCCTGCCCGCTCCGGCGGTCGGTGGGCCCGTCCAGGCTCGGCGCCCCGCGCTGCGGCTCGATCGCGTACGGCGCGCCGTCGGCGCCCGGCGCGCGGATCGTGATCGTCCCGTTGAGGTCCGTCCGGTACCAGGGGATGCCGCGCGCGCGGAGCAGCCGCTTCGTCTGCGCGTGCACGTGACCGTAGTCGTTGTCCGCGCCGAGCGAGACGACGACCCACTGCGGCGAGACGAGATCGAGGAGCCGCGACGTCGTGCCGTCGCAGCTTCCGTGATGTCCCGCCTTGAGGACGTGGACGTCCATCCCCGGGCGCCGGTCGTAGTCCGCGCCGCGGTCGATCCAGCCGATGGCGCCGCGCTCGGCGTCGCCGGCGAGCCACATGGCGAACCGCGTCGAGTCCGCGGCGACGAGCTTCACCGGAGTCGAGCGCTCGTTGGGCGTGCGCGCGCGCGGGTCGGGGCGCAGCACGTGGAGCCGCGCGCCGCCGCGCAGCGTCACCGTGCAGACGGGGCGGCCGTCGCCGCAGGGGTCGTCGGTGTCGCGCCAGACGGTCTCGCCGCGGCGCACGCGCGCGGCGATCGAGTCGCGGAGCTCGGCGAGGGTGACGTTCGGCGAAACGTCGCGGTTCTCGAAGACGAAGCGCACGCGCGTCGCGCGGCGCGAGTCGAAGAGCGTCTGGAGGCCGCGGTAGTGGTCGAGGTGCGCGTGCGTGACGACGACGACGTCGATCGTCTCGCCGCGCAGCCCGAGCGAGTCGAGCAGGACGCCGAGGCGGCGCGGATCGGCCCCGCCGTCGACGAGGACACGGCTCCCGCCGTCGGTGACGAGGGTGGCATCGCCCTGGCCGACGTCGAGGACGCGCACGACGAGCGCGGAGTCGTCGGGGGACGTCGCGGTCCCGCGCGCGGCGGCGGGGTGCGGACGGGGTGCGGGGGGCGTGGTACGTTCCCCGGCGGGGGGGCCCCCCCACGCCCCGCCCGCCGTCCCGCGCTCCCCGCCGCGACCGCACGCCGCCGCGCCCCACGAGGCGAGCAGCGACAGGGCGACGAGGCGGAAGAACGCCGGAGCGGCGACACGGGGCGGCATGCTCCCCGGAGACTACACGCGCACCCGCCGCGCGTCACCTGCCGCGCGCGATGCGGGCCGCGCGGCGCCTGCTACCGCTTCGTTGCCGCCATGCGCTGCGCGGCGAGGCCGAAGCTCGGCGTCGTCCGCAGCGGGCGCCCCGACAGGAGCTCCTCGCACCGCCCCGCCGACACCGGGCGGCTGAAGTAGTAGCCCTGCCAGAGGTCGCACCCGTGCGCGCGCAGGAACTCGAGCTGCGTCTCCCCCTCGACGCCCTCGGCGACGACGTCGAGCTGGAGCGAGTGCGCGAGGTTGATCACCGCCGCGGCGATCGTCCCGCGCGCGTCCTCGCCGCCGATGTCGCGCACGAACGAGACATCGATCTTCAGCGCATCCACGGGGAAGATCCGCAGCGCGCTGAGCGAGGAGTAGCCCGTGCCGAAGTCGTCGATCGCGATGCGGCAGCCGAGCGCCTTGAGCTCGCGCAGCTTCTCCACGGTGCCGTCGCCGCTCTGCATCGCGATCGTCTCCGTCACCTCGAGCTCGATCGACGCCGCCGGCAGCGCGTGCTCGGCGAGCACGGCGCGCACCACGTCCACGAAGTCCGCCTGCTGGAGCTGCCGCACGGAGAGGTTGACCGCGGCGTACAGGCGCCTGTGCCCCGCGCGGTGCCACGTCGCGAGCTGGGCGCAGGCGGTGCGCAGGACCCATTCGCCGAGCGGGACGATCAGCCCCGTCACCTCGGCGGCGGCCATGAACTCGTCGGGGAAGAGCAGCCCGCGCTCGGCGTGCAGCCACCGCACGACGCTCTCGACGCCGACGATGTCGCCGCTCCCCGTCGAGAGGATCGGCTGATAGTGGACGACGAACTCGTGCCGCCCGAGCGCGCGGAAGAGCGCGTTCTCGAGGGCGAGCTGCTCGACCGCGCGCTCGTTCATGGACGGCGCGTAGAGCGCGAAGCCGTCCGTGCCGCGTGCCTTGGCGCGGTACATCGCCGTGTCCGCGTTCTCGACGAGGCGCTCCGGCTCGCGCGCGTCGCCGGGAAAGAGGCTCACGCCGACGCTCGCCGTCACGAAGAGCTCGCGGCCGTCGAGCAGGATCGGCTCCTTCACCGCGTCGCGGACCTTGCGCGCGATCGCCTCGAGGTCCTCGAGCCCGTGCACGTCGGGAACGAGGATCGTGAACTCGTCGCCGCCGAGCCGCGCGACGGTGTCGCCCTGGCGCACGAGCGTGCGGATGCGCTCGGCGACGGCCTGGAGCACGCGGTCGCCCGCCGCGTGGCCGAGCGAGTCGTTGATGACCTTGAAGCGGTCGAGGTCGAGGAAGAAGACGCCGGCCATCCGCTCCGTCCGCGTCGCATTGGCGATCGTCAGGCGCAGATGGTCGAGGAACAGGCGCCGGTTCGGCAGCCCCGTCAGCGTGTCGTGATAGGCGAGGTGCTCGATCTCGACCGTCGCGCGCAGCGTCTTGCCGCGCTCGTCCTCGAGCAGCCACGTCACCATCCCCAGCGCCATCCCCGTGTGGATGAGGAAGTCGAGGAAGCCGAGGTAGGCGGAGTAGGCGAACGCCTGGCCGGGCTCGAGCATCGTCGTCGCGACGTCGATCGCCGCGTAGTGGAGCTGCTCGGCGCCGTAGACGAAGAACGCGCCGCCGACGATGTAGACCCCGATGCCGCGCGTCGCCTTCGGCGCGCGGCAGACGCCGATCGCCGCCGTGATGTGCGCGGCGCCGACGAGCATCGAGTCCACGCCGTAGCGGGCGGCGAGGGGATCCGCGCCCGTCGGCGCCCAGGTCAGCGCGATCGTCACGAGGAGTCCGGTCGCGAAGCCGCCGAAGACGACGATGCGCGGCGCCTCCGTCCGCGCGTCGCGGCCCGTCGCCAGCTCGTACGTCCCGAGCAGCAGGAAGACGATGTGGAGGTAGCCGCCCGTCGCCGAGACGAGGTCGAGAAACGTCCAGGCGGCGGCCGCGACGCCGCGGTCGGCGAGCACGTGGCCGATGGCGGCCGTGCACAGATGGATCGACAGCGCGATCCACCCCCGCGTCCACTGGCGCAGGTAACGCCGCGCCTCGATGCGGTGGAAGCCGTGCAGGACGACCGCCGTGAGCACGGCGCCCGCGGCCTGCAGCAGCAGCGAGACGTGGTAGATCTGGGTCGGGAAGTCCATGACGCCGCGCGGGGTCCTCGCGGCGGGTCGTTCCCGGCGCGGACGAGGCTGTCACGGCAGACGCGCGACGGGCGCTCCGAGTCACCCCGAAGCGCCCGCCGTCCCCCCGCCCGGTGGCCCCGTCGGCCGGCGATCCGCCGTCAGCCGCGCGCGAGCCGCCGCGCCATCGCCGCCACCGCCTCCGCCGTCACGCCGAGCTCCGTGTAGATCCGCTGGTACGGCGCCGACGCGCCGAAGCGGTCCACGCCGAGCACCGCCCCGTCGGCGCCGATCCACTTGTGCCAGGACATCGGGTGCGCCGCCTCGACGGCGAGGCGCGGTACGCCCGGCGGGAGGACGCGATCCCGGTATCCGTCCGGCTGCCGGCCGAAGAGCTCGAGGCTCGGCATGCTGACGACGCGCGCGGCGATCCCCTCCTGCGCCAGCGTTTCGCGGGCGGCGAGGGCGAGCGCGACCTCCGATCCGGACGCCATGATGACGACGGCGGGCGCGCGGCCGTCCGCATCGGCGAGGACGTAACCGCCCTGCGCCGCGCCGTCGGCTGGCGCGTACGTGCTCCGGTCGAGCAGCGGGAGCTTCTGCCGCGAGAGGACGAGTGCGGTCGGGCCGGTGCGGTTCAGCAGCGCGCTGCGCCATGCCTGCGACGTCTCGTTCGCATCCGCGGGACGGATCACGGTGATCCCGGGGATCACGCGCAGCGCCGTGAGCTGCTCCACCGGCTGGTGCGTCGGCCCATCCTCGCCGAGGCCGATCGAGTCGTGCGTGAAGACGTAGACGACGCGCTGGTGCATGAGCGCCGCGAGCCGGATCGGTGGGCGCATGTAGTCCGAGAAGATCAGGAACGTCCCGCCGAACGGGATCACGCCGCCGTGCAGCGCCATCCCGTTCATGATCGACCCCATCCCGTGCTCGCGGATCCCGAAGGGGATGTTGCGGCGGGTGTAGTCCTCCGGCGAGAAGAGCGACGAGCCCTTGATGTTCGTCTTGTTCGACGCCGCGAGGTCGGCGGAGCCGCCGACGAGCGCGGGGATCCTCGCGGCGAGCGCGTTGATCACGAGCTGCGACGCGTCGCGGCTGGCGATGTTCCCGTTCTCCGCCGTGAACGCCGGAAGCGCGCTCTCCCATCCGGCCGGCAGCTCGCCGGCGAGCCGACGCTCGAGGTCCGCATTCTCGGCGGGGAACTCGAGCACGTACGCGCGATGCCGCTCCTCCCATTCGGACTGCAGCCGGTCGCCCCGCTCCTTCGCCTTGCGCCACTCGGCGAGCGCCTCCGCCGGGACGTGGAAGGGCTCGAGGCTCGGATAGCCGAGCTGCTGCTTCGCGAGCTTCACCTCCTCGACGCCGAGCGGCTCGCCGTGCGCCTTCGGGGAGTCGGCACGGTTCGGGCTGCCGTAGCCGATGATCGTGCGGCAGATGACGAGCGTCGGACGCGCCGTCTCGGCCTTCGCCGCCTCGATCGCCCGGTCGAGCGCCTCGAGGTCGTTCACGTCCTCGACGTGCAGGACGTGCCAGCCGTACGCCTCGAAGCGCGCGGCGACGTCGTCCGTGTACGTGATCTCCGTGCGCCCGTCGATCGTGATGTGGTTGTCGTCGTAGAAGCCGATCAGCTTGCCGAGCCTGAAGTGCCCGGCGAACGATGCGGCCTCGTGCGACACGCCCTCCATCAGGTCGCCGTCGGAGCAGATGAACCACGTCCGGTGATCGACGACGTCGTGTCCCTCGCGGTTGAACGTCGCCGCGAGGTGCGCCTCGGCGACCGCCATCCCGACCGCGTTCCCGACGCCCTGTCCGAGCGGCCCCGTCGTCGTCTCGACGCCCGGCGTGTAGCCGTACTCCGGGTGCCCGGGCGTCTTGCTCTCCCACTGCCGGAACTGCTTCAGGTCGTCGAGCGTGACCGCGTAGCCGGTGAGGTGGAGGATGCTGTACAGGAACATCGACGCGTGCCCTGCCGAGAGCACGAAGCGGTCGCGGTCGGCCCACGTCGGGTCGCCGGGGTTGTGCCGGATGTGCCGCGTGAAGAGGAGGTAGCCGAGCGGCGCGAGCGCCATCGGCGTCCCCGGATGGCCCGACTCCGCCTGCTGCACCGCATCCATCGAGAGCGCGCGGACGGCGTTGATGCAGAGCTGGTCGAGCGCGGTCGAGACGTCGGGGGCGGGGGCGGGGGCAGTGGACACGATCGGCGGCTCCGGAGGCGTGGGCGGATGCTGGGCTGCGCCCGGAAAGTTAGCGGCTCATTCCGTGCCCGGGCACCTCGGCGCGCCGGGGGTCGCCGGCGCGCCGTGCCCTCCGCGGTCCCGGCGCGTGCGCGCCGCGACGAGCTCAGCGCACGAGCTCCTCGATCTCCTTCCCCTTGCACTTGTTCTCGTGGCTCGGGTAGGCCTGGCCGCAGTGCACGCACTGCTCGCCGAACCCGGTGCGCTTCCAGATGAGATAGTACACGGCACGCTGCAGCTTCTTCACGCGCTCCTCGAGATCCGTGCGGTCGGCGTCCATTGGTCTCCTCTGTCGGCGCAGTAGTCGTGGGCGGGGGAAGTTAGCGTCGCGCGAGCGGATTGGCGAGGCGGGCGCGTCCGCGACGCGCGCCGTGCCTCACAGCCGCGCCGCGATCCGCCCGGCGACGATCGTCGCCAGCGCCATGATCGTCTCCTGCGGGTTCACGCCCGGCGCCGTCGGAAGGAGCGAGCCGTCGGCGACGAAGACGCCGCGGGCGCCGTGCCGCTCCCCCTCCGGCGTCGTCCCCGACGTGCGCGGATCCGTCCCGATGCGGCAGGTGCCGTTCACGTGCGCGGAGAACATCGCCAGCCGGTTTGGCGCGACGCTGCGCTCCCGCACGACGGCGAGGTCGCGCGGCTCGCGGATGCGCGGCGGGTCCGCGTGCAGCGTCGTCACCTCGCGCGCGCCGGCCGCGAGGTGCAGCCGCGCGCTCGCCTCGATCGACTCGGCGACGTGCCGCGCATCCGCCGGCGAGAGACGGTAGCGAATGCGCGGCAGCCCGTCGCGCCCGACGCGCACGTCGCCGCTCGACCGCTCCCGCTCGGCGCCGTCGCGCGTGAGCGCGATGAGGACGCCGAGCCGCGGGTACTCGCGCACGCGCGCGCGGTGCGCCGCGCCGAACCCCGGCAGCGACGCCGCGGCGAGCATCGGGTGCGTCGGCGGACACTCGATCCAGAAACCGTAGCCGTTCTCGTCGCGGCGCGCGAACTCGTCGCACACCACCGAGAGCGGGATCCCCGCGGATGCGTGCATGGCATGGTCGTAGCGGGCGATGACCGCGGTCGTCGGGTGCAGGCGGAGGAAGCGGCCGAGGCCGCCCCCGCCCATGCCGGAGCGGGCGAGGAGCGCCGGTGTCTCCACCGCGCCGCCGGCGACGACGACGACCGGCGCATCGACGACGAACCGCGCCCGCGGCAGGCCGGTCGCAGGGTCGACGTGCGTCGCGTGCACGCGCTTCAGCGGCAGCCGCCCGCCGGTGCTCCGCTCGGCGACCTCGATGCGCTCGGCGCGCGCGTCGGGGACGAGCCGCGCGCCGCGCGCGAGCGCGCGCGGTACGTACGTGAGCAGCGCGCCCTGCTTCGCGTCGTAGCGGCAGCCGAGCCCGCAGAAGCCGGAGCGGACGCACCCCTTCGCGTTGATCACCGCCGGCGCGGCGCGCCATCCGAGCGTCCGCGCGCCGTCGAGGATGATGCGGTTGTTCGGCGAGTGCGCGTCGTCCGGCACGCGGCGCGCGTGCACCTCGCGCTCGACGCGCTCGAAGACCGGCGCCATCTCCGCCGGCGTCATCCCCTCCGCGCCGTGCCGCAGGCGCCACTCGTCGAGCACGTGGCCGGGGGTGCGCAGCATGACGAGCCAGTTGACGGTCGTCCCGCCGCCGACCGACGCGCCCTGGAAGAGGGAGAACGAGAGGTCCTGCGTCGCGCGCGAGCACCCCTCGGCGTAGAGCCGCTCCGTCAGCGGGCCCTCGCGCTCGTCGAAGTCGGAGGCGCCGAGGAGACTCCCCGCCTCGAGCATGACGACCTCGTGCCCCGCCTCGGCGAGCCGCGCCGCGGCCACGGCGCCCCCCGCGCCGGTGCCGACGACGACCGCGTCGCAGACGAGGCGCATCCCGTCGCGGAGGGACGCGCCGGCGAGGACGCCGGCCCGGGGAGGGGACGCCCGGTGCCGCGCCGCCGCGTCTCGTGCCGTCGCGGGGATCGACTCGCGCGCCGGGTCGGCGACGCGGGCGACCGGCTCCGCGTCGTCCTCCCGTCCCGCGAGCGCCCCCTCCCACGGCACCGCCGCTCCCCGCGGGTGGAACGGTCCGAGGTACCCGATTCCGTGCTGCACCTCCGGGATCGCGTACCACGAGGCGACGACGACGCGCCGCAACGCCTGGTAGATGGTGCGCATCGTCGGGACAGACGAGCGCTCCCAACGCGACAGCATCGCGTCCTGGTAGCGCGGATCGAGCTCGGAGAAGGGAGTCGGCCGGCCGGTCGAAAGCAGCGCCGCGGCGCGGCTCCCGAAGATGTCGAGGGCGAGCTCGAGGTCGCGGGCGAGGGGCGCGGGGAGCCGCGCGATCCGCGCCGCCGCGACGTCGACGGGAGGCGTGGCGGCGGCGAGATCGGCGTCCTCGCCGTCGTACGCGTAGGAGAGGATCCGCCGGCAGACCGCGTCGAGCGTCCGACGTCGTGCGGGGTGGGCGTCGAGCACGGAGGGCGGGAGCCAGTGGACGAGGAAGGGAGCGAACCGTCGCGGCGGACGATGCGCTCCCTCCCCCGAGCCTGCCAGTCCCCCGATCGCCAGGACCCGACCCCCAGGGCCCGACCCCCAGGACCCGGCCGCTGGCCCTAGTGCGGTCCGTCCTTCGGCGTGCGCGGCTCTCCGCCGGCGCCGCCGTACGACGACGTGTTCTCCCGCTCCCGCTCGACGAGCGGCTCCGACCCCGAGCGCTCCGTTCCCTCGACGGACTCGCGTCCCGTCTCCGTCTCGCTCAGGCTGCTCGGCGCGCTGGCGTCGCGTCCGTCCTCCTTCGCGTCGCGCGCGCCGTGGATCCCCTCCGCCGCCTCGCTCCCCATCGCGCTGCGCGGCGTCCCGCTGTCGCTCCCCTCCGCGGCGCGGCGCGCCTCGCCCTGCTTCCCCGCCCCCGGGTAGTCGTTCGGCGTCTCGCCGGCGCGCCCCGCCTCCGGCCGCCCGACCCGTGTCCCCTGATCGTCGCCGTACCCGGACGACCGCTCGTCGTCTCGCTCCTTGGCCATGTGCACCTCGAGTGGAAGAATGCCGAACCCGGAACGTGGCGCGAGAGACCCGGCTGCCACCACGCGCTTCCTTCCGCATGCCGCATTCCGCGCGCCCCGCCACCCGTTTCCCCCTCCCCTCCTGGGGCGTCATTCGAGGTGACCGGAGCCGCCCCGACGCCGGGGTCTCCCGTCCGTCCTCTCCGCCCCGCCGCGTGACCGCTCCGGACGCCTCCGCCTCGAACGCTCCGCACGCCGCCTCGCCGGGCGGCGCGTCGCTCTCGCGCGACATGGCGGAGCTGCTCATCGAGCTGTCGATCGCGCTGCACAAGCACGCGATCTACCCGGAGGGGCACCCGCTGCTCGCCAGCGCCGAGGATCGCGTCTCGCTGCGGCTCCGGCCGCTCGTCGAGGAGCGCGGATCGCTCGCGATCGGCGTGGCGCGGCGGCAGCTCGTCATCGAGGGGGTCGCGACCGACCCGGCCAACGCGCTCCTGCGCGAGCTCGCGCAGAAGCTCCACAACAACTATCTCGGCGCGGTCCGCTTCTACCGCGGCGTGACGACGCCGGAGCTCGCGAGCCTGCTGCGGACCCTCGCCGTCGATCCCTCGCGGATGCCGACGCCGCTCGGCCTCGGCTCGCCCGACATCCTCGCGCAGTGGGAGCACGTGCGGCTCTACCCGCTCACCTACGGAAGTCTCGAGCTCGTGGAGGACGTTCCCGAGGAGGGCGCGGAGCGGGTCGAGGAACGGCGCGAGGCGCAGGATGCGCGCACGCGCGCCGCGCAGCTCTGGATCGGGCTCGCCCGCGCGGCGCTGCTCGACGACGGCGCGAAGGTCGACGCCGACGAGTCCGCGCCGGCGAACGATCCCGTCGTCGTCGCGCAGGCGATCGACGCGAACGCGCGCGAGGTCGCCTACGACCAGGTCATCGTCGGCTACCTCCTCCAGATCGCCGACGAGCTGAAGGCCGACGCGACGGGCGACGCCGGCGTCCTCCGCAAGCGCGTCTCGCGGATGCTCGGCGCGCTGCGCCCGGAGACGCTGCGGCGGCTCCTGAAGATGGGCGGGAACGACGCGCAGCGCCGCAAGTTCGTGCTCGACGCCGCCCAGGGGATGGCGGTGGACGCCGTCGTCGAGCTCGTGAAGGCGGCGGCCGAGTCGAACGAGCAGTCGATCTCGCACTCCCTCGTGCGCCTGCTGTCGAAGCTCGCCCTGCACGCGGAGCAGGACGCGCTCCCCGACGTGCGCGGCCGCGCCGAGACCGAGCTGCGCGACCACGTGACGCAGCTCATGTCCGGCTGGGAGCTGGAGGACCCGAACCCCGACGCCTACCGCATGGTGCTCGAGGGGATGTCGCGCGAGACGCAGGCGAGCCCCGACCTCCAGGCGATGAACACGTGCGAGCCGGACCGCGTCGTGGCGATGGCGCTCGAGGTCGAGACGACGGGCCCCGGCGTCTGGCGCGCGATCGACGAGATGACGGCGCGGGGGCGGCTCGTCGCCGTGCTCGACCTCGTCGAGCGCGTCCCCGTGACGAACGAGGCGGCGCACGCGATCTGGGACCGCATGCGCGACGACCGGCACCTCGAGCGCCTCCTCGATGACGGGCGGATCGACTTCGCCGCGCTCGAGCGCATCGCGGCCCGTTGGGGCGCGCACGTCGGCGGCCCGCTGATCACCGCCCTCGCGCGCTCGAAGGACCGCACGACGCGGCGCAAGCTCCTCGACCTGATCGCCGAGATGGGCCCCCGCGTCGCGCCGCAGCTGATCGAGCGGCTCGAGGGGACGCCGTGGTACGTGCAGCGCAACATGCTCGTGATCCTCGGCCGCCTCGACCCCGCCGAGCTCCCCGCCGACTTCAACCCGCTCGGGAAGCTCTCGCACGAGGACGCGCGTGTGCGGCGCGAGGCGGCGAAGCTCCTGCTGCGCATGCCGGCGCGGCGCGAGCAGGCGCTCCTCACGGCGATCGCCGACCCCGACCCCGGCGTCGCGGGAATCGTGCTCTCCGCGGCGCTCGAGAGCTGCCCGCCCGGCGCCGCCCTCGTCGTGAAGAACCGCGCCGCCGACCGCGCCCTCCCGCCCGAAGTGCGCGCGATGGCGATTCGCGTCTACGCGGGGAGCGGCGGACGCGACGTCGCCGACTGGCTCCTCGCCCGCGCGCTCGCGGGGAAGACCGTGTTCGGGAAGCCGAAGCTCGCGCCGAAGTCGCCCGAGATGCTCGCCGCGCTCGGCGGACTCGCCGCGCACTGGCGCACCGACGCGCGCGCGATCCCCGCGCTCCGCACCGCCTTCGACAGCTCCGACCCGGAGATCCGCGCCGCGGTGATGCCCACGCAACGCGCGCCGGCGCGCTCCGGCGGCAACGCGAGGAGTGGGCGATGAGCGAGCCGGTCCGCTTCCTCACGATGCTCGCGCAGACGCTGTCCACGATGTCGCTCTACAAGGACGGCCACCCGGCGCGCGAGCGCGTCATCGACCACAGCTTCCTCCAGCTCCAGGAGCTCCAGCGCGCGCACCCGCGGACGCAGTTCACCTTCCTCGGCGAGGAGGTCGTCTTCGGGCAGCTCGTGCTGCGCGAGCTGAAGGCGTGGGACTGGAGCAGCCGGCTGGCGAGCGCCGGCGTGCAGCGGCTCGAGTTCCCCGACGTCGTCACGCGCGAGGAGTACGAGGCGTTCCTCGAGGAGGTGCTCGTGCGCCTCCACGTCGTCGGCGCCGACACGTCCGAGGCGCGGCAGACGCGGCCGCAGTCCATCCGCTTCGGGCCGGTCGGCATCAAGGGGGAGTCGCACCAGCCGCAGGGATACGAGGCGATCCCGACGGTGCGCCTGACGACGTACTCGCTGACCGAGGAGGCGGAGGCGGTGAAGTGGGTGCACGGCGAGGTCCGCGACCGCTCGCTCCTCCCGCTCGCCGAGGCCGAGGCGATCGTGCGCTCCCTCTCGGTGGCGATGCACTCCGACAGCCGGATGGTGATCCCGCTCCTCCAGCTCAAGGAGTTCGACCAGTACACGACGACGCACTCGATGAACGTCTCGGTGCTGACGATGGCGCTCGCCGAGTACCTGCGGATGGGGGCGCGCGACGTGCGCTCGTTCGGGGTGGCGGGGCTGCTGCACGACCTCGGGAAGGTGCGGATCCCGCGCGAGATCCTGAACAAGCCCGGGAAGCTGTCGCAGGAGGAGCGCGAGATCATCCAACGCCATCCTGCGGATGGCGCCCGCCTGATCCTCGAGGGGGAGCAGCGGCTCGACCTCGCCGCCGCGGTCGCGTACGAGCACCACATCATGCTCAACGGCGGCGGGTACCCGTGCTTCCACCACAAGCGCGACTGCCACCCGGCGAGCCGGCTCGTGCACGTCTGCGACGTCTACGACGCGCTGCGCACGAAGCGGCCGTACCGGGACGCGTGGGCGTCGGAGCGGACGCTCGCCTACATCGAGGAGAAGGCGGGGAGCGAGTTCGAGCCCGAGGTGGCGCGGGCGTTCGTGCGGATGATGCGCGAGTGGGACAGCCGGGTGGCGACGT
>DASUSM010000272.1:0-28819 GCA_036375115.1 Gemmatimonadaceae bacterium
AACCCCGATCCCGGCGCGGCGGCGATGGCGTCGAAGTCGGCGGCGCCGAGATTGGCCGCCGCGTCGGCGACGATGACGTGGAAGCGGCGCACGGCGACATCCCATCCGGCGGTGTCCGGCGGTGCGAGCGTGCGTCCCTCCGCGAGGTCGAAGAAGACCCAGCGCGATTCGTCGCGCGCGTCGAGCGTGACGGTGTCCACGCCGCCCGGCGCGCGCGCGATCCAGCGGGCCGTCGGCGCATAGGCGGGTACGGCCGGCCGCGAGACGGACGCCGCGACGATGCCGGCGATGGCGGCGACGAAGAGGGCGAAGCCGGCGACGAGCGGAAGCGGCACGCGACCCATGCGCCATGAGTCGCATCGCCGCGGCGGCTTGTCAAACCGCCGGCGCGGCCGCATAGTAGCCCGGCGCCGGCGCGGGACGCCCCGTGCCGGCCCAGCTCTCCCGCACCTCCTCCGAGGGGCGACGACGGATGACGACGGAACGGCGTCAGCTCGTCCGGTTTCTCTTCCTGCGCCTCGACCCGGCGTGGCGCCGGCTCGCCGCGGCCGAGCAGCGCGCCCAGAAGCGCGAGCTGGGATGCGCCGTCGACGCCTTCTCCGGGCGACTGCTCCTCCGCACGTTCAGCCTCGCCGGCACGCGCGGCGACGCCGACCTCCTCTTCTGGCAGCTCGCCGAGTCGCTGGAGACGCTCCAGGCGTTCCAGACGGCGCTCTTCTCCACGGCGCTCGGCGCGCACTGCTCGATCGCCTACAGCTACCTGGCGGCGATGCGCCGCTCGGTCTACGAGTTCCCCGCCGCGCCCGCGCCCGCCGGTCCGGCGCGGGTGCCGCAGGCGTCGCGCTACCTGTTCGTCTATCCGTTCGTCAAGACGCGCGCGTGGTACGCGCTTCCGCACGCCGAGCGGCAGGCGATGATGGAGGAGCACGTGTCCGTGGCGCGACGTTTTCCCGGCGTGCGGGCGAACACGGCCTACGCGTTCGGGCTGGACGATGCGGAGTTCGTCGTCGCCTTCGAGGGGGACGATCCGGCGGAGTTCTCCGACCTCGTGATGGCCCTGCGCGAGGTTCGCGCATCCTCCTATACGGCGCGCGACACGCCCGTCTTCACGTGCCTGCAGATGTCGCTGCCGGAGGCGCTCGACACGCTCGGCGGGGCGCCCGCGCACGCCGCCGGCCCGGCGCCGCAGAACGGAAATGGAGCTCGCCCCGACCGCTTCGTGCCGGTCGCGCGCGTCGACGAGGTGCCGGCGGGCGGAGCGCGGCGGGTCTTCTCGGGGGACGCGGCGATCGCGCTGTTCAACGTCGAGGGCCGGTACTTCGCCGTCGCGGACCGGTGCCCGCACGGGCGCGCCTCGCTCAGCGAGGGGTGCGTCGACGGGAGCGCGTGCGTGCTCACCTGCCCGTGGCACCGCGGGGCGTTCGACCTGCGCAGCGGCGCGCCGCTGTCCGGACCGCCGCGCGACCCGATCCGGACGTACGAAGTGAAGGTGCAGGGGGACCAGATCCTGGTCGGCTGACCGCCGGCCGCCGCCGCGGCGGCCGGCCGCACGACGACCCGAGTGGAGGCGAGGCGATGCACGGGGCGCGACCGGAGGCGGAGCGGCGGGAGACGAAGTTCCGGCAGGCGGCGTTCGTCTACCTGCACATCACCGTGCTGTACGAGGCGGCCGCGTGGGTCATGTGGCGGCACGGGATGCTGCCCACGCGCTTCGGACCCGCGTGGATCTGGCTCGTCGTGGGGCTCGGCGTCGGGATTTCGGTCTTCGTCCTCCTGCTGCTCGTCCGGCGGCCCTGGGTGCCGCGCGCCGTCTGGTTCGTGCACGGCCTGCGCCTCCCCGCACTGATCGACGGCGCCTACTTCGCCGGCGAGGCGGGGCGTGTCGTCCCCGCCTTCTACATGACCGCGCTCGTCGCCGTCGTCGTCAACCTGTGGATGCTCGCCCGCGCGGGGTGGGACCTGTGAGCTTCCGGACGTATCACGAGCTCACCGGCGGCGACCGGTCCGCGCTCGGCGCGCAGGTGGCGGCGCAGCGCCGCCGCGTGCACGCGCGGATGACCGGCGTGCGCCGGCTCATCGCGGTGGCGAGCGGCAAGGGAGGGGTCGGCAAGAGCCACGTCACGGCGGCCGTCGCGCGCAGCGCGGCGCGGCACCTTCCCGGCAGCGTCGGCGTGCTCGACGCCGACCTGCACGGGCCGACGATGCCGCGGCTGCTCGCGGCGCGCGGACCACTGCGCGTGGACGGAACCGGCGTCGTGGAGCCCGCCGTCGGGCGCGATGGCGTGCGGGTCGTCTCCACCGCGCTCCTCCTCGAGGCGGATGCACCGCTCGCCTGGCGCACGCCCGACGTCGAGGCGCACGTCTGGCGCGGCGCGCTCGAGGCGGGGACGCTGCGCGAGCTGCTCGCCGACGTGGCGTGGGGGACGCTCGACCTGCTCCTCGTCGACCTGCCGCCGGGCGTGGACCGCCTGCGTGATCTGGCCGCGCTCGTGCCGCGCCTCGATGGCGTGCTCGCCGTGACGATCCCCAGCGAGGAGTCGCGCGCCGCCGTGGCGCGCGCGATGCGCGCCGCCGCGGGTGCCGGCATCCCCCTGCTCGGCGTCGTGGAGAACATGAGCGTCCACTCCTGCACGACGTGCGGCGCCGCCGGCCGCCTCTTCGACGGCGACGCCGGCGCGTCGCTCGCCGACGCCTTCCGCGTCCCGTTGCTCGGCCGGCTTCCGTTCGCGCCGCCGGGGACCTGCGACCCCGCCGACGCGGCGGCGCCGCTGACGCGCGCCCTGCTGGAGCGCGTCACGTGAGGTTCCTCTGCATCGAGTGCGATGCGCAGATGAGCTTCGAGGAGCGGCGGCAGCCCGGCGACGGCACCTTCGCCGCCGCCTTCCGCTGCCCGACGTGCGGCCGGCGCGTCGCCATGCTCGCGAACCCGATGGAATCGCAGCTCGTCGGCGCGCTCGGCGTCCGGATCGGCGGGCGCATCCTCGACGAGGAGCCGATGGAGCTCGTGCGCACGACGATGCGCGGACGCGACGACGCCTTCGTCGAGGCGGAGGCCGGCGCGCCGGGCGGGACGCGGCCGCGGTGGAGCGAGGATGCGCGGTCGCGGCTCGAGCGCGTCCCCGGGTTCGTGCGCGGAATGGTGAAGCGGATCTACACCGACTACGCGGTGGAGCGCCGGATCGCGGAGATCACGCCGGACGTGATGGACCGCGCCCGCGTCGAGCTCGGCCTGGAGCACATGTGATGGACGAGCTCACCGAGCGGGTGGTGCACGGGCTCACGGTGCGCATCGACCGCACGCTGTGCGTCGGCTTCGGCGACTGCGTCGAGGAGGCCGGGGCGGCGTTCCGTCTCGACGACGAGGGCGTCGTCGTCTTCGTCGATCCGGAGCGCGTCTCGCGCGAGCGCGTCCTTCGCGCGTGCGATGCCTGCCCGGTGGATGCGCTGACGGTCACCGACGCTGAGGGACGGCAGCTCGTCCCTTGACAGCCCTCCCCGGACGCTCCATTGTCGGATTTGCAGCAGCAGTGGGCGGTGTGGGCACGCAGGGGCAGCCAGCGTAGCGATCACGCACCGGCGACGCAGTCGGCCGAAGGTTCGACGTTCCCGACGTTCCTCTCCTCACGGAGGGAGTCGTGTACAGGGAAGTCTTCGTCCCCGTCGACAATTCACCCCACTCCGATTGGGCGGTTCGCCGCGCGATCGAGCTGTGCAGGCACACGGGGGGCCGCGTCACCGGCAACCACGTGTATGCCGCACGGTTGCACGACGTGCGGTTCCGCCAGCTCGAGACCGGCCTCCCCGCCCGCTTCCAGACCCCGGAAGAGATCAAGCGACAACGCAAGGTTCACGACAAGCTGATCGAGAAGGGGCTGCAGCTCATCGCCGACTCCTTCCTCGACCAGCTCGCGGAGCGCTGCCGCGAGTCGGGCGTGCCGCTCACGCGGCAGCTCCTGGAGGGGATCAACTACGAAGAGATCGTGAAGGAGGTGAACCGCGGGGAGGGTCGCCTGCCCGGGCTCATCGGCTTCGACCCGAATCGCGCCGCCACGTACGACGGGGGCGCGAACGGGCGCGGCGACGTGCGGCTCGGCGACGACGGGCGGATCGTCGCCGAGGACGAGGACGCGGCGGCGAAGCTCGCCGGCACCTCCGGCCGCGCCTACGACCTCGTCGCGATCGGCGCGCACGGCCTCGGCCGGCAGCCCCACAGCCAGCTCGGCGGCGTCGTCGCCCGCGCCCTGCGCGGAATCGAGAAGGACGTGCTCGTCGTGCGCGACGATGCCCCCCTCGCCGGCGGCCGCTTCCTCGTCTGCATCGACGGCTCCTCGTACAGCTATCGCGCGATGCGCGTCGCGCTCGAGCTCGCCGACGCGTTCGGCGGCACACTCTACGTCTGCAGCGCCTTCGACGTCGAGTACCACCACGTCGTCTTCAACAACATCAAGGACGTGCTCTCCGTCCAGGCCTCGAAGGTCTTCAAGTTCGAGGAGCAGGAGGAGCTGCACAACAACATCATCGACAAGGGGCTGCTCAAGCTCTGCCAGGCGAACATCAAGCGCGCCGAGGCGATGGCGGAGGAGTTCCCGAACGTCCCGCTTGTCACGCAGATCCTCATCGGCAAGCCGTTCCAGGTGGTGATGCAGTGGGCCGAGGAGGTGCAGCCCTCGCTCGTCGTCCTCGCGCGACACGGCGCGCACCGCATCGAGGGGACGGAGCTCGGCTCGCAGGCCGAAAACCTCGTGCGGCTCCTCCCGCACGACGTGCTGCTGACCGGGACGGCGGGCGTGCGACCCGAGGATATTCCCTGGATCGAGGAGGACGGGCTCGCCTCGCTGCCGTGGGCGCCGGAGGCGGAGGTGCGGATCCTCCGCGTGCCGCCGTTCGCGCAGGGGATCGCCCGGCGCGCCGTCGAGGAGTACGTGCAGGAGCTCGGCGGCGACATCGTGACGAACGCCCGCCTCGACGAGGCGATCCGCAAGCTCCTGCCGACGCACATGCAGTTGATCATGGGGATCGGCACGGCCGAGGAGCTGGCCCTCGCCGAGGTGAAGGCCGAGGAGCAGATGCGCCGGACGATGGTCGCCGGCTCGGACGACGACCCGGAGCCCGCCGCGACGGTCGAGACGAAGTGCCCGGTCACCGGCCGCGTCGGCGCTCGCGCCCGCGTGGCGACCGACCCGATCGTCTGGACGACGGAGGCGTGGCAGCGCCTCGGTCTCGTCCCGCTCGTCGCCCGCCCGCTCGCGCGCAACACCGTCGAGCGCTTCGCGCGGGCGCACGAGATCTGGCGCATCACGACGCGGGTCATGGACGAGAACAAGCAGGCGATGATCGCGGCGGACGAGTTCGACATGGAGACGATGCTCGTGATGTTCAACGAGCTGCGGGCGAAGCAGATCCGCGCCGAGGCGGAGGGCGGCGATGCGCTCTCGCCGGAGATGCGCCGCTTCATCGAGGAGGCGAAGGCGTCGGGGATGACGCGCTGTCCCATCCGCGACGTCGAGCAGCAGATGGCGAAGTGTCCGGTGGACATGAAGACGGTGTCGCCGGAGGAGGCGCGACGGACGGTCGAGCAGCTGCTCCAGAACCCCGGAGTGCATGAGTAGGTAGGCGAGCCACCCGCACGACGCAGTACGGGCGACTTCCACGCAGCGGTCCGGCCGTCATCCGGCGGCCGGACGGGATGCCGGTGGGATTCCCGGAGGTACCCGCGATGGGGTGACCTCAGGCGCGCTTCTCGAAGCGACGCTCGCGCCCGGCGAGGCGAGAGACGACCACGTGCCACACGTGATCGCCTGGAACCTCACGCGCCGCTGCAACCTCGAGTGCGCGCACTGCTACATCGCCGCGGGCCCGTCGGAGACCGCCGACGGCGAGCTCTCGACCGGGGAGTGCCTGCGCATCGCGGGGGAGATCCTCGCCCTCAACCCGGCGCCGCTCTTCATCCTCTCGGGCGGCGAGCCGCTGCTGCGCCCCGACCTCGCGACGATCGCCGCCCACGCCGCGACGCGGGGCGCGACGGTCGTCGTCGGCACGAACGGCACCCTGCTGACGGACGACCGGATCCGCGAGCTCAAGGAGGCCGGCGTCAGCGGCTTCGCGGTCAGCGTCGACTCGCTCGTCCCGACCCGGCACGACAACTTCCGGCACGGCGCCGGCGCGCTGGAGGCGACGGCGGCCTCGCTCGAGCGGCTCCGCGCCCACCGCATCGACTTCGTCGTGCAGACGACGGCGACGCGCGGCAACCGGCGCGAGCTCGCCGCGCTCGTGGACTGGGCCGCGGCGCAGGGCGCCGTCTGCTTCAACCTCTACTTCCTCGTCGCCACCGGGCGCGGCGCGCGCCTCGCCGACCTCTCGCCGGGCGAGCAGGAGTCGATCCTCGCCGAGCTGGTCGAGCACCAGCGGCGCCTTCGCGGCCGGATGATGGTGCGCGCGAAGTGCGCGCCGCACTTCATGCGGCACGTGCACGCCGCCGACCCGGACTCGCCGCTCCTCGGCTACGAGACGCGCTGCCCCTGCGGCGTGCAGTACGCGCGCATCACCCCCGACGGGAAGCTGACTCCCTGCCCCTACCTGCCCGCGGTCGCCGGCGACCTCCGGCGCGAGTCGTTCGCGTCGGTGTGGCGCGCCTCGCCCGTCCTCACGGAGCTGCGCGGCGGGCGGCTCGGCGGCAAGTGCGGCGCGTGCGAGTATCGCTCGCTCTGCGGCGGGTGCCGCGCCCGCGCGTTCGCCCTCACCGGCGACATGATGGCGGCGGACCCGTCGTGCGCGTACGAGCCGGCGCCCGGCGCCGGGCTCGTCGCGCGCGCGCGGCCCGTCACCTACGGGATGCCCGCGACGCGCGCCATGCGGTGGACGCCGGACGCCGAGGCGCGCCTCGCGCGCATCCCCTCGTTCGTGCGCGCGGTGGTCGTCGACCGCCTCGAGCGCTACGCGCGCGAGCGCGGGCTCGACGAGATCTCGGCCGACCTGATGGCGGAGGTGCGCCGCGCCCTCCCCGTCGACTTCTCGAAGCGGGCGCCGTTCTTCCTCGGCGCGGAGCGCGGCGGCGATGCCTGACCTCGCGCTGCTCCTGCAGGCCGCCGCCGAGGCGAGCGGCGCCTACGGCCACTTCCCCGGCGTCGGCGCGCGCGGCGCCGTATGGATCGCCGCCGAGGTCCACTTGATGTTCGCCGCCTTCGTGCTCGGCGTGCCGATGTTCGCCGTCGTCACGGAGCTCATCGGGATGCTGGGGAAGGATGCGCGCTACGACCGGCTGTCGCGCGAGTTCACGCGGCTGCTCGTCTTCGCCTACAGCGCGACCGCGCTCTGGGGCGGGCTCCTGCTCTTCCTGCTCACGACGCTCTACCCGCGGTTCTGGAGCCACATGGCGAGCATCTTCAGCCTCTCCATGTGGATCTACGCCGGGCTCTTCTTCGTCGAGTCCTTCACCCTCTACCTGTACTACTACGGGTGGGACCGGTGGCGCGAGGGGCGGGCGAAGTGGGCGCACCTCGGTCTCGGGCTGCTGCTCAACGTCTTCGGCACGACGGTCATGTTCATCGCCAACGGCTGGCTGACGTACATGATGTCGCCGCCCGAGGGGATGACGGCGGAGACGCTGCCGGCGGAGGTCGGGCTCTGGAACGCGATCGCGAACGCCACCTGGATGCCGATCAACATCCACCGGCTGATCGCGAACGCGGTGTTCGGCGGCGCCATCGTCGCGGCCTACGCCGCCTATCGCTTCCTCGCCGCGCGCACCGACGAGGAGCGCGCGCACTACGACTGGATGGGATACGTCGGGAACTTCATCGCCATCTCGACGTTCATCGTCCTCCCCTTCGCCGGCTACTGGCTGGGTCGCGAGATCTACGAGTACAACCAGCAGATGGGGATCACGATGATGGGCGGCTTCATGAGCTGGCTCTGGATCCTCCAGGCCGTGCTCATCGGCGTGCTCTTCCTCGCGGCCCACTACTACCTGTGGCTCGGCATGGGGCGCATCCCCGGCGCCGAGCGCTTCGCGCCGTACACGAAGTGGATGCTGCTCGTCCTCATCGCCGGCTGGATCGTCTGGGCGACGCCGCACACGATGATCGCCAGCCGCGCGGAGCTCGCGGCGATGGGCGGCTCGCACCACCCGTTCCTCGGCGTGCTCGGCGTCATGAGCGCGAAGAACACCGCGGTCAACCTCATGATCCTGACGACGTTCCTCTCCTTCCTCCTGTACCGCCGGGCGAACACGGTGCCGACGGTGGCGTGGGCGCGGTCGGGGACGCTGGCGCAGGGGGCGATGTTCGCCCTCGCGGCGGCGGTGGTCCTGTTCTATGGAGTGTACGGGTACTTCGTGGAAGCCATCGTCCGCATCGGCTTCAGCGTCTACCAGGTGCTGGCGGTGATCCTCTGCATCGTCGGCGTGACGGTGATCGACCTCTTCCTCGTGCGCGGCGCCGGATCGCGCGGGGCGATCCGCTGGGGACGGATGCCGGAGCGCTCCCAGTACGCGCTCTTCGTGCTGGCCGTGACGTTCACGTGGCTGATGGGGCTGATGGGATTCGCCCGCAGCGGCATCCGGCAGCACTGGCACGTCTGGGAGGTCATGCGGGACACGAGCGCGCAGGCGGCGACGCCCGCGCTCGGCCACGCGGCGAACATGATCAGCATCTGCGTGCTGATCTTCCTCGGCCTCGTCGCGTTCATCTTCTGGCTCGGCGGGCTCGCGGAGCACGCGGTGGCGAAGACGCTCGCCGCGCAGGCGCCGGTGAGCGTGCCGCCGGGCGCGTCGACGGTGCCGGCGCTCGGGCCGGTTCCGCGCGCGTCGGGAGACTGACCGGTCATGTGGCGAACGAACCTCAAGGTCCTCGCGCTGACCGTCGGCATGCTCGCCTTCTACACGGGCGTCGCGCGCATCATCCCGCAGCTCGAGTCCGAGGTGCCGGAGGCACTCGCCTTCGCCGGTGATGTCACGCCCGAGGCGCTCGTCGCCGCGGGAGAGCGGCTCTACAACGGCGCCGGCGGGTGCACGGCGTGCCACGGCCTCGGCACGCGAGCGCCGAACCTGCTCACGGACGATGGCGGACTCGGCGCGATCGGCGCGCGCTGCGCCGCCCGGCGCGAGGGGCTGGACTGCAAGGCGTACCTGCACGAGTCGATGGTCGCGCCGGGTGCGTTCCTCGTCCCCGGCTTCGGCAACATCATGCCCGACATGCGCCGGCAGCTCGCCGACGACCAGATCTGGGCGGTCGTCGCCTTCCTCGAGTCGCAGGGGGGCGAGGTGACGGTGACGGCGGAGGACATCGGCCGCTCGACCGAGGGCGCCGCGGGGGGCGGCGCGCAGGCGGCCGCCGGCGGCGCGTCGCCGGCACCGAGCACGACGATGGAGCCGCTGGCGCTCATCCGCGAGAAGGGGTGCATCGGCTGCCACACGGTCGCCGGCGAGGGCGGCGCGGTCGGACCCTCCTTCGACGGCATCGGCGCCCGGCTCGGCGCCGATCGCATCCGGCGCGCGATCCTCTCCCCGAACGCCGACACGGCGAGCGGGTTCGAGCAGTTCGCCGGGATGATGCCCGCGGTCTACGGCGAGCAGCTCAGCGCGGCACAGCTCGAGGCGCTCGTCCAGTTCCTGGCGACGCGCCGATGAGACGCCTCCGCGAGCTGCTCACGCACCCCTTCTGGCAGGCGATCCTGCTCGTCGTCGCGGCGTGGGTCGTCTTCGACCTCGGCATCCGCTACGTGCCGCCGCTCGTCGGCGCGGCGAGCGCGCCGGTGCCGAACAGCGTGCTCTTCCAGTACATGCTCACGGCGATCGTCGGCATCCTCGTCTACGTCAGCAGCGACCAGGAGCGCTGGCGCCGCTTCAAGGAGCCGCTGCACGCCGCGATGGTGGACGAGGACAAGCGCTGGGTGCGCGTCGCGTCGCTCGTCATCCTCCCCGCGCTCGCCGGCGCCGCCGCCTTCGAGCAGACGCGGCCGAAGGTCGACGCGCCGGTGCAGCTCCGCTCGATCCACCCTGCCCCGCCGGGACAGATCACCTTCCGCGGGAAGACGATGCAGCTCACCGGACTCGAGAACCCGCTGCGGAGCAGCGGCTCGCTCGACGAGCACGTCGCGGACGGCCGGCGCATCTACTACCGGAACTGCCTCGCCTGTCACGGCGACCGGATGGATGGGGGCGGCCACTTCGCGCACGGCTTCAGCCCGACGCCGCTCGCCTTCGACGACCCCGGCACGATCGCGCAGCTCACGGAGAGCTACGTGTTCTGGAGGATCGCCAAGGGCGGTCCGGGGCTGCCGCGCGAAGGAACGCCGTGGAGCTCGGCGATGCCGGTGTGGGAGGACTTCCTCACCGAGGACGAGATCTGGTCGGTGATCATCTTCCTCTACGCACAGTCGGGGCGGACGCCGAGGACGTGGCACGAGGCAGGGACGGAGGGCGGCCATGACTAGCGCGACGATGCGATCGATCGTGCTCGCGGGCATCGTGGCGCTCGGCGCTCGGCACTCGGCGCTCGGCGCGCAGAGCGCGCCGGCCGGCAAGGCGGCCTACGATCGCTGGTGCGCCGAGTGTCATGGCGAGACCGGCGCCGGCGACGGCTCGGCGGCGGCGTTCATGTTGCCGCGCCCGCGCGACTTCACGAAGGGCGTCTACCAGATCCGCACCACGGCGAGCGGGGCGCTCCCGACGCGCGACGACCTGCGGCGCGTGATCGACGAGGGGATGCCGGGGACGGCGATGCCCGGATGGAAGGGGAAGCTCTCCGAGCGCGAGCGCGACGCCGTGATCGAGTACCTCGAGACGTTCTCCCGCTTCTTCCAGGGAGAGCGCCCGGCGCCGATCGAGGTGCCCGGCGCGCCCGGCGGAGACGGCGCGGAGGAAGGGCGGGCCGTCTACCGCAAGCTCGAGTGCTTCAAGTGCCACGGCGACGCGGGACGCGGCGACGGCCCCTCGGCGCCGACGCTCACCGACGACTGGGACCATCCGATCCGCGCCGCGGACCTCTCCGAGAGCTGGCACTTCACCGGCGGCGCCTCGGTGCGCGACATCTACGTGCGGCTGCGCACGGGGCTCGACGGCACGCCGATGCCCTCCTTCACCGACGCGGTCGAGGGGGGGCTGATCTCGGACGAGGAGCTCTGGCGGGTCGCGCAGTACGTGCGCAGCCTCTCGCCCGCGGAGCCGCCGGAGGTGCGCGAGGTCGTGCGGGCCCGGCGCGTCGAGGGCGCCCTTCCCGCGGGCCCCGACGACGGCGCATGGGCGGCCGCCGAGGCGCACTACGTGCCGCTCGTCGGCCAGATCGTCGTCGCGCCGCGCTGGTTCACGCCGACCGTCGACGGCGTCTGGGTGCAGGCGCTCCACGACGGCGAGCGGCTGGCGATGCTCGTCCGCTGGCACGACCCGTCGCGCAGCCCGGACGCCGCCTGGGACGAGTGGCTCGGGCGGATGCGCCAGACCGTCACGGACGCCGACGGAGCGCACGATGGGGCGCACGGCCCCGACGTCCTCGTCGTGCAGCTCCCCACCTCCGCGGGCGGCGGCGACGAGCTCCCGTATTTCCTCGGTGGCAGCGCGCGGCGCCCCGCGCACCTCTGGCGGTGGACGAGCGACGCCGACCGCGCCATCGAGGGGACGGCGACGGGGCTCGACCGCTTCGTCGCGCGCGCGGGTCCGTCGGAGCTGACCGCCGCCTCGCGCCACGAGCTCGGCGAGTGGCGCGTGCAGCTCACGCGTGCGCTGGCCCCCGCGGACACGAGCGCCGCGCCCCGCATTCCGGTCGGCCGCACGATGCCGATCGCGTTCCGGGCGAGCGACGGCTCGAGCGGCGAGGGGGACGTCCGCACCGCCGTCAGCGCCTGGTACGCGCTGCACCTCGAGGTTCCCACGCCGCCGCGCGTGTACGTCGCGCCGGCGGCGACGATGCTGCTGACCGCCGCGCTCGGGGTCTTCGTGGTCCGCCGCGCGCAGCGGCGCGAGCGCGACCCCGCGCGCCCCACCATGGAGGAGTCATGAGAGTACTGATGCTCGGAACCGTCCTCGTCCTGCTGGCGTGCGGAGGGAGCGACGAGGGGGGCGATGCGACGGTGAGCACCTCCGAGGGCGCCGCGGACACCGGGCCGCGCGGCAACGGCAGCATCACCGGCACGGTCTCGTTCGCCGGCACGGTGCCCGCGAACCCGGCGATCGACATGAGCGCGGAGCAGGCGTGCGCCGAGAAGCACGCCGGCGGCGTGCGCGACCCGCAGTACGTCGTGGCCGACGGCAAGCTCGGCAACGTCTTCGTCCACGTGAAGAGCGGGCTGCCCGCCGGCGCGCGCTACGCCCCGCCGACGGAGCCGGTCGTCCTCGACCAGGACGGCTGCCTCTACGAGCCGCGCGTCTTCGGCGTCATGACCGGCCAGCAGATCGAGATCCGCAACAGCGATCCGGTCCTCCACAACATCAAGGCGGTGCCGACGGAGAACCGCGGCTTCAACATCAGCCAGCCGTCGGAGGGGATGAAGACGACGCGGACGTTCACCACGCCGGAGGTGATGGTGCCGCTCGAGTGCAATGTCCACGGGTGGATGAACGCCTACGCGGGGGTGAAGGACCATCCCTTCTTCGCGACCACGGGCGACGACGGCACCTTCCGGATCGAGGGGCTGCCGGCCGGGACGTACGAGGTCGAGGCGTGGCACGAGAAGCTCGGCACGCGCACGACGACGGTGACGGTCACGGACGACGGCACGGCGACGGCGGACTTCTCCTTCTCGCCCACGACCACTTGAGGCGACGCGAGCCATGGGCTGGATCCTCCCGGCCGGCGCCTCGTCGTACGCGGGCGAGATCGACTGGCTGTACTACCTGATCCTCGTGATCACCGGGATCGCGTTCGTCGTCGTCGAGGCGGCGCTGCTCTGGTTCCTGTTCCGCTATCGCGCGCGGCCGGGACGGAAGGCGCGCTACATCCACGGCAGCATGAAGGCCGAGGTCATCTGGACCGCGGTGCCGGCGATCGTCGTCGTCGTCATCGGGATCCTGAGCAGCGGCGTCTGGAACGACATCCGCGGGCGCGACAGCGTCCCGCCGGACGCGCTGCCGATCCGCGTCGTCGCCAAGCAGTTCGAGTGGAACGCGACGTACGCGGGTCCCGACGGCCAGCTCGGCACCGGGGACGACTTCACGACGCGGAACCAGCTCCACGTCCCGGCCGGGCGTCCGGTCGTCGTCATGCTCGAGGCGGAGGAGGTGATCCATTCCTTCTTCATCCCGGCGTTCCGCGTGAAGCAGGACGCGGTCCCCGGCATGACGACGCCGGTGTGGTTCGAGGCGACGACGCCGGGCCAGTACGAGCTCGCCTGCGCGGAGCTCTGCGGGCTCGGGCACTATCGCATGCGCGGCGGCGTCACGGTGCACGCCGCCCCCGACTACGAGCGATGGCAGACGGATCGGGGATCGCCGACCGTGGCGTCCACTCCATGAGGAAGGGGCCGACATGACGACCAGCGCGCGCGTGGGGGAGCAGCGCATCGAGGCGGCCGTGCACGCACCCGCGCACGGCCATCACCCGCCTTTCCTCCGCCGATACATCTTCTCCACCGACCACAAGATCATCGGGATCCAGTTCCTCGTGATGAGCCTGTTCTTCCTGCTCGTCGGCGGGACGCTGGCGATGGTCATGCGGTGGCAGCTCGGGTTTCCCGGCCAGGCGATGCCCGGCGGGGGCGTCCTCCCCGAGACGATGGCGCCCGGCGGCGTCGTCCTCCCGGAGTTCTACAACTCGCTCGTGACGATGCACGGCACGTTCATGGTCTTCTTCGCGATCATGCCGCTGCTCGTCGGCGTCTTCGGCAACTTCCTCATCCCGCTGAAGATCGGCGCGCCGGACATGGCGTTCCCGCGCATCAACATGGCGTCGTTCTGGATCGCGGTGCCCGCGGGGCTGATCATGGTCGCCGGCTTCTTCGTCGAGGGAGGCGCGGCGGCGGCGGGGTGGACCTCCTACGCGCCGCTCAGCGCGAGTCCCGAACACTCGGGGGTGAGCCTCGGGCAGGTGTTCTGGTGCGTGAGCCTGATCGTGCTCGGGCTCTCCTCGATCCTCGGCTCCTTCAACTACATCACCACCGTCATCAACATGCGGGCGCCGGGGATGACGTGGGGGCGGCTGCCGCTCACCGTCTGGTCGCTCTTCATCACCGCGATCCTCGTGCTCCTCGCGATCCCGATCCTCTCGGGCGCGGTGATCATGCTCCTCTTCGACCAGACGCTCGGGACGCACTTCTTCCTGCCGGGCGAGGGGGGGCAGCCGCTGCTCTGGCAGCACCTCTTCTGGTTCTTCGGACACCCCGAGGTCTACATCCTCATCCTCCCGGCGATGGGGATCGTCTCGGACATCCTCGCCAACGGCGCGCGCAAGCCGATCTTCGGCTACAAGATGATGGTCGCCTCGATCATCGCGATCGCCTTCCTCGGCTGGATCGTCTGGGGGCACCACATGTTCCAGAGCGGGATGAACCCGACGCTCGGGAACAGCTTCATGATCTCGACGATGCTCATCGCCGTGCCATCGGCGATCAAGGTGTTCAACTGGCTCGGCACGCTGTGGCAGGGGAACATCCGCTTCACCGTGCCGATGCTGCACGCGATCGCCTTCGTCTCGATGTTCGTGATCGGCGGCTTGAGCGGCGTGTTCATGGCCTCGACGCCGGTGGACATCTACATCCACGACACGTACTTCATCGTCGCCCACCTGCACTACGTCCTGTTCGGCGGCAGCCTCTTCGCGATCTTCGCGGGGATCTCCTACTGGTACCCGAAGATGTTCGGGCGCCTGATGAGCCACCGCTGGGGGGTCGCGCACTTCTGGCTGACGTTCGTCACCTACAATCTCGTCTTCTTCCCGATGCACGCGCTCGGCGTCGGCGGGCACATGCGCCGCATCTACGACCCGACGCAGTACGAGTTCCTGCAGCCGCTGCAGCCGATCAACGAGGTCATCTCGATCGCCGCCTTCGCGCTCTTCACGAGCCAGTTGATCTTCGCCGTCAACTTCATCGGGAGCTGGTTCCGCGGAGAGAGGGCGGGCGACAACCCCTGGGAGGACAACAGCCTCGAGTGGACCGTCTCCTCGCCGGCGCCGCACGGCAACTTCGCGACGACGCCGGTCGTGTACCGCGGGCCCTACGAGTACAGCTCGCCGCTCGTCGAGCAGGACTTCCTCCCGCAGACCGTGAAGCTCTCCACCGACACGCCGCCGGCGGCCAGCCCGGCGGGAGACTGAGGGCCCGCCATGGCACTCTCCGCCGTCATGCGTCCCCCGGTGGCCGCCGAGCCCGGGGCCGGCGTCTACAACGAGAAGCTCGGGATGTGGGTGTTCCTCGGCTCGGAGGTGATGTTCTTCACGGCGCTCATCGGCGCGTACATCATCCTCCGCGTCGCGCACCCGGAGTCGTGGGCGCCCCCCGGTGAGGTGCTCAACGTGCCGGTGACGGCGGTCAACACCTTCCTCCTCATCTGCAGCAGCGTGACGATGGTGAAGGCCTTCGCCGCCGCGCAGCACGGCCGGCAGCGGCCGATGCGGCTCTGGCTCCTCGCCACCGTGCTCATCGGCGCGTCCTTCGTCGGCGTCCAGGTCTACGAGTACGCGGAGCTGGTCGGACACGGCTTCGTGCCGAGCGAGGGACTCTACGGCTCGACGTTCTTCACGATGACCGGCTTCCACGGCTTCCACGTCACGATCGGCGTGATCTGCATGATCTTCGTCACGTGGCGCGCCTTCCGCGGGCGCTACACCGCCGCCGACCACCGCGGCGTCGAGGTGATCGGGCTGTACTGGCACTTCGTCGATCTCGTCTGGATCATCCTGTTCACGATCGTCTACCTCATCTGATCGGGGAGGGCACATGAGCGAGCGGCACGGAGCGGCCCAGCCGGAGGTCGCGCTCGCCGAGCCGGACGCGGGCGCCGGGGAGGCGATCCACCACCCGAACTACATCGGCATCTTCGTCATGCTCGCCGTGCTCACCGGGATCGAGCTCGGCGTGGCGTTCCTGCCGTGGTCGAAGCTGACGCTCGTCCTGCTCCTGCTCGGGCTCGCGGTGTGGAAGGCGCTGCTCGTCGCGCTGTACTTCATGCACCTGCGCTTCGAGCCGAACCGCGTGCGGATCCTCGCCATCGCCCCCCTGCCGCTCGCCGTGATCCTCGTCGTCGCGGTGATCACGGAGTACCGGTGGTAGAGCTCGCGCTCGGCCGCGCCGCGGCGGCGGACTTCGTCGAGCTGTCCAAGCCGCGCATCGTCACGATGGTGGCGATCACGGCGGGGGCCGGATACCTCCTCGCCGGACCGGCGTCGCAGTGGATGACGCTCGTGCACACGCTGGCCGGCACCGCGCTCGTCGCCGGCGGCGCGTGCGCGCTGAACCAGGTCGCCGAGCGCGACGTCGACGCCCGCATGCGGCGCACCGCATCTCGGCCGATTCCCGCCGGACGGCTCGGCGTCGTCGAGGGTGCCGTCTTCGGCGCGCTCGCCGGGGCGAGCGGCATCGCCTGGCTCGCCGCGTCGGTGAACGCGGTGACGGCGGCGCTCGCCGCCGCGACGCTCGTGCTCTACGTCTTCCTCTACACGCCGCTCAAGCGCCGCACGTCGCTGGCGATCCTCGTCGGCGCGGTGCCGGGGGCGCTGCCGATCGTCGGCGGCTGGACGGCGGCCGGCGGGGCGCTCGACACGAGCGCGGCGGCGCTCTTCTGGATCCTCTTCCTCTGGCAGCTGCCGCACTTCCTCGCGCTCGGCTGGATCTACCGCGTGGACTATGCGCGCGCGGGCCTGCGCATCGGCAGCGAGGCGGACGACGACGGCCGGCGGACCTTCCGGCAGGCCGCGCTCCAGGCGGCGGCGCTCCTCGCGGTCTCGCTCGCGCCGACGCCGCTCGGTCTCGCCGGCCCGGCGTACTTCTTCGGCGCCCTGCTCCTCTCGGCCGGCTTCCTTCTCGCCGCGACCGAGGCCGCACGCGCGCCGTCGGCGCCGAGCGCGCGGCGGCTGTTTCTGGTGTCGCTCGTCTACCTCCCCGCCCTGCTGACCCTCATGCTGCTGGACCGGCGCCCATGATCCCCTTCCATCGCTTCCTCATCGGCACGGCGATCCTTTTCTGCGCCGGCTTCGCGGCCTGGTCGCTGGCCGCCTTCCGGGCCGACGGCGCGTCGACGATGCTCGCGCTCGGCGTGGCCTTCGCGGTGGCCGCGGCGGCGCTCGCCTACTATCTCCGTCACCTCGACCGCTTTCTCCGCCGATGAATCACGACGCGATGGCGACGAGCATGTTCTGGGTGGGGGCGCTGTTCGTCTTCACGCCGATCGTCTGCGTGGGCGCCGTGCTGCTCGTCGTCTGGTGGCAGCGGCGGAAGGGCGGCACGGACGACTCCGCCGCCTGACGACCGGGCCGCCGCGGCGCATCGCGGCGGCCCGGTCGCGGGAGGTCACTCTCCCCAGTCCATCGCGTGCCGGAGCTCCTCGCGCAGCGCGGGGTGCATCTTCCACAGGTAGGTCCCCATCGCCGTCGCCGCGAGCAGGTTTCCGGCGAGCACCTGATACCAGGCGAGATCCCCCAGCGGCGTGGTGTGCTGGAGCAGCGCGACGAAGCCGTGGAAGGCGAGCTCGAAAACGACGAAGAGGATCAGGAAGCCGGCGAGCACGCTCGGCTCCGTCTCGGCCACCTGCACGACCACGGCGGCGATCAATCCCACGGCGATGAACGCGGCGTAGTGGAAGATCGTGTAGACGATCACCGCGCCGAGCACGGACTCTCCCGCCGTCGCCGGCCCGAGCACCGAGAGCAGGGCGCGGCCGAGCGTCGCCGGCGTGAAGAGCGGCTCGCCGGCGACGATGTCCACCATGAGGAACCAGAGCGCCACCGTCGTCGCGCCGATGACGCCGGCGACGATGCCCTCGCGCAGCACCGGGTGTCCCACCTCGAGCACCTCCCGGCGTATCTCCTTCACGGCGGCGGGGCTCGTCTTCCACGCCACGAAGGCGAGGAAGAGGAAGAGCAGCGCGGGGACCCAGGCCCCGGCCTCGCCGCTGATCATCTGCGTGATCGTGGCGGGGATCATGAGCAGCGCCAGCGCGCCCGCGGCGAACGGGGTGAAGGCCGGAACGAGGAGCAGAACGGCGCCGGCGGTCTCGGCGAGCCCGACGAGGAGGCGCACCCACTCCGGGAAGCCGCGCATGGCAGCGGCCTGCAGCAGCGGCGGCTCCACGCCGACCAGCTTGGGGAGGCCGGCCGCGAGGAAGATCGCGGAGAGCGGGATGATGAGCGCCCAGAGGGCGGGGCTCCTGCCGGCGCGAGTCTGCTCCATGATGTCCTCCGCCTGCCATGGTCCGGAGGCCGGCAGGCGGCGGCGGCGCCACCAACGAGAAGACCGGCCGTGCGCGAGCGCGCTCAGCCGGTTTCGCCATTCGCTCCCCCCGCCGCCCGGGCGACCAGTGCAGCGCGGCGGGGATCTCAGCCTCTGAGTGGTCTTACGATAGGGCGGCGTCCCGACCTGTCAAGGCGGGGACGGCTCAGTCGAAGCTGAGCACCGTCTGCGCGCCGTTCTCCACGATGCGCAGCGCGCGGTCCACGCCGTCCCGCCCCGTGAGGATGTCCAGCTCGGTCGCGCCGCGGACGAGCCGGCCGAGCCGCCCCTGCCCAGCGCCCGGCCGGCCGACCGTCAGGGCGATGCTGTTGTCGCGGTGGTCGTACGAGACGCCGAGCAGCGGATAGGCGCGCACCTGCGCCTGCGCGCCGATGCGGTCGTCGTCCACCTCGAGACGGCAGCGGCGTCCCGCGTTGCGCCGCGTGAAGCCGTCGAGCGCGATCGCCCAGGTGCGGCGCTCGCGCAGCGTGCGCGTGCGGTCCCCGTCCAGGAGCACGCTCCAGTCCGCGGTGAGCGTCGGCAGCGGCACGGCGAGGATCGCGCACGGCGCGTGGCGCACGAGCTGCGTCGCGACGCTGCCGAGCAGCAGCCGCTCGACGGCGCCGTGCCCGTGCGCGCCGGTGGCGATCAGGTCGGCGCCCTCCTCGGCGGCGACGGCGAGCACCTCGTCGGCGATCGCGCCGGTGCGCACGACGCGGCGCACGTGCGCGCCGCGTGGCAGCCGGAGCGTGGCGACGAGACCGTCGAACGCCTCCTCGATCTCGCGCTCGTAGGTCGCCCGCCATCCATCACCCGTCACGCCGCGCGGAGCGCCGCGCGGACTCACGTGCACGAGCGTCAGGGAGCCGCCGGCCTCGAGCAGCTCCGCCGCCAGCCGGGCGGCTCGCACGCTCGAGCGGCTGAAATCCATCGCCGCGACGGCGCTGCGCGGCAGGACGCCGCCGCCCGGCGGCACCGCGAGCACGGGGACCGTCGAGCGCCGCAGCGTCTGGAGCGTCGTCTCGCGTCCGGTGAGCCGGTCGAGCAGTCCGTGCCGCCCCATTCCGAGCACGAGGAAGCGCGCACCGCGCGCGGCGGCCTCGCGCGCGATGAGCTGCGGGGCCTCGCCGATGCGGACGACGATCGGCCAGACGTCGTCGCCGAGCACCTCGCGGAGCTGGGCGTCGACGCGGTCGCGCATCAGGCGCGTGCGCGCCTCGGCGAGCTCCGGGAACCGCTCGACGGCGGCGGCGTCGGGTCCGATCTCGGCCACCGGATCGATCGCCGCGATCGCCTGGAGGGGGGCGCCGGTGCGCAGCACGAGCAGCCGCGCGAGCTCCAGCGCGCCGATCGCGCCGGGGCGGCCGTCCGTCGCGACGACGATCGGACCGGCGATCCGGGGCTCGAAGAGCCTCGCGGCAGCGGCACGGGTGGTGGTGAGCGTCGCCGACATGGGACCTCCTCGTGGGACGGCGCCGCGTCCGTCGCGGGGCGGCGGGCGTGGCTCCGCGGTCACCCGTACGTTGCATGCGCCGCGGCGGCGAGTCAGTCGGGCCCGCGCCGGATTCTCGTCGGCGTTTCTCCCACCCCGGGCCGCGCCCGCACGGCGCGCCCGGACCGCCTGGCAGGGCACGCTTTCTGCCCTCGGCGGCTGCGTGATCCTCTCGCCCCGCTACCTCCCGAGACTGGCCGCGACGATCGGCCTCTTCACCCGCTACGGCCTGCGCGACGTCGCCTCGCAGCAGGGGCTCCTCGACCTCGCGCCCGACGACGAGAGCGAGACGTCGGACGACGAGCGGGACGACCTGCGCTCGCGCGCGGCCGGCTTCCGCACGCGGCTCGTCGAGCTCGGACCCGCCTACGTCAAGCTCGGCCAGGTGCTCTCGACCCGCCCCGACCTGCTGCCGCCGGCGTACATCCAGGAGCTCGAGCAGCTTCAGGACGACGTCGGCCCCATTCCGTACGAAGACGTCGAGGCGACGATCGAGGCGGAGCTCGGCGGACGGCTCGCGAAGCTCTTCGACGAGTTCGAGCGCGAGCCGCTCGCCACGGCGAGCCTCGGCCAGGTGCACGCGGCGACGCTGCGCGACGGCCGCGCCGTCGCCGTGAAGATCCAGCGCCCGAACATCCGGGAGCAGCTCGCCGACGACATCGAGTTCTTCCGCGAGCTCGCGCGCTTCATGACGGAGCACACGAAGGCCGGGAAGCGGGTGGACATGATCGGCGTCATCCAGCAGCTCGAGCGCGCCCTCGCGGACGAGCTGGACTACCGGCTCGAGGCGCGCAACGCGGCCCTCCTCCGCCGGTCGCTCGCCGAGTTCCCGCACATCCTCATCCCGCGCGTCATCGGCGCGTACAGCACGACGAAGGTGCTGACCGTCGAGCGCGTGCGCGGGACGAAGATCACCGACATCGCCCCCGTCGCGCGGCTCGAGCACGACTTCACCGAAGTCGCCGACGAGTTCGCGCGCGCGTACCTGAAGCAGATCACGATCGACGGCCACTTTCACGCCGACCCGCACCCCGGGAACATCTTCGTCATCCTCCCCGGCGTGGAGAACCCGCGCACGCCGTCCGAGCTCGCCGCGTCGGAGCGGCGCGCGACCCGCCGGCCGGCGGTGACGGAGTTGACGAAGATCGAGGCGGAGGCGCAGCGCGACGCCGCACCGATCGTGCCGCAGGACGGCCGGGTCAAGCTCGCGCTGATCGACTTCGGGATGACGGCGCGGCTTCCGGGGAACCTCAAGGACGGCGTCGTCCGCCTGCTCCTCGCGATCGCGGACGACCGCGGCGACGATGCGGCGGGCGTCCTCGTGGAGCTCGGCGAGACGCTCGAGGGGTTCGACCGCGTCGCGTACGAGCGCGAGATCGCGACGATCGTCGCGCGCAACCACGACCTCACGGTCGGCGACATCCGCGCGGGGCTCGTCCTCTACGAGGTGATCAACCTCTCGTTCGACCACGGGCTGCGCCTCCCCGCGCAGCTCGCGCTGCTGGCGAAGGCGCTCTTCAACCTCGACGCGGTGAGCCGCGCGCTCGACCCGAGCTACTCGCCGATCGACGCGATCCGCTCGTACTCGACGCGCGTCGCCGACGAGCGCGCGAAGCGCGAGCTCTCCCCCCAGCGCCTGATGCAGATGGCGAGCGAGGCGGGGAACTTCCTCGCCGTCCTCCCGCACCGGCTCGACGTCATCACGAAGCGCATCGCGCAGAACGAGCTCGGGCTGAAGATCGACGCGCCGCAGGTGACGACGCTCCTCGCCGGGCTGCAGAAGGTCGCCAACCGGATCTTCTCCGGGCTCGTGCTGACCGGGCTCCTCATCGCCAGCGCGATGCTGCTGCCGCACAGCGAGCGGCTCGGGACCGCAGGATTCGTCATCGCCGCGGCGATCGGGATGTACATGGTCGCCTCGATCCTGCTCTCCGACCGCCGCGAGCGGCGGACGCGGATCGACAAGAGCGGCTAGCCGCCGCGTCCCGGCCGGCTCGCGCGCAGCGCGTTCAGGATGACGGCGACGTCGATCCCCTCCTGGATGAGCGCGCCGAAGAGCGGCGGGATGTAGCCGGCGGCGGCGACGAGCATCGCGGCCCCGCTGAGGCCGAGCCCGACGCGGATGCTCTGCCGCGCCACGCGCATCGCGCGGCGCCCGATGCGGATCGCGTCGAGGATGCGCGCCGGGTCGTCGGCGAGGAGCACCGCGTCGGCCGCCTCGGCGGTCACGCCCCCGCCGTGCGCCGCGAGCGCGATCCCGACGCTCGCCGCGCTCAGCGCGGGGGCGTCGTTGGTCCCGTCCCCGACCATCAGCACCGTGTGGCCGGACGCGCGAAGCGCCTGCACGGCGCGCACCTTGTCCTCCGGGTGCAGCTCGCCGCGCCACTCCTCGATCCCCACCGCCGCGGCGATCGCGCGCGTGTGGTCCTCCCGGTCCCCGGAGAGGAGGAGCACCCGGCGCGCGCCGAGCGCGCGCAGCGCCGGCGCGAGCGTCTCCACGCCCGGTCGCAGCTCGTCGGCGAACTCGACGAGCCCCGCGCCCGCGCCGTCGATCGCGACCCACGCGCGGAGCCCGGCGTCGTCGGGCTCGATCGCGAGCAGCGCGCGGTCGGCGTCCGGCGCCTGCTCGAGCACGAGCGAGCGCGCGCCGACGACGACGCGCCGCCCCTCGACCGTTCCCATCACGCCGCGCCCCGGCACCTCGACGATGCCGCTCGCCTCGGGGAGGTCGATCTCCGCCGCGACGCACGCTTCCACGAGGGAGCGCGCGAGCAGGTGCCCGGAGCCGTGCTCCACCGCGCCCGCGAGACGCAGCAGCTCCTCCTCGTCGAACCCGGGCGCGACGAGCACGCGCCGCACGCGCGGCCGGCCGATCGTCACGGTCCCCGTCTTGTCGAGCACCACCGCATCGACGGCGGCGAGCCGCTCGAGCGCCCCGCCGTTGCGCACGACGATCCGCCGGCGCGCGGCACGGTCGATCCCGCCGACGATCGCGACCGGCGCGGCGATGATCAGCGGGCAGGGCGTGGCGACGACGAGCACGGCGAGCACGCGCTCCGCATCGCCGGAGATCACCCAGGCGACGAGGCAGACGAGGAGCGTGAGGGGGGTGAACCAGACCGCGTAGCGGTCCGCGAGGCGCTGGATCGGCGCCTTGCTCGCCTGCGCCGTGCGGACGAGGGCGACGATGCGCTCGTACTGGCTCTCGCTCGCGGGCCGGAGGACGCGTGCGACGATCGGCCCGTCGAGGTTCAGCGCGCCGCTCGGGAGCTCGACGCCGGGCACCGCGGAGACGGGGATCGGCTCGCCGGTGAGGCGCGAGACGTCCACGTGCGAGCGTCCCTCGACCACCTCCGCGTCGCACGGGATCATCTCGCCCGGCCGCACGAGGATGCGCGCTCCCGTCGCGACGTCGCCCGCGGGCACGTCGAGCGGCGCGTCGCCGTCGAGCACGTGGGCGAGGCGCGGCGCGTCCTCCTCGAGGGCGCGCACCGCGCCCGAAGCGCGCCCCTCCGCGTAGCGCTCGAGCGCCTCGCCCCCCGTCTGCATCAGGACGACGACGAGGCCGGCGAGCGGCTCGCCGAGCACGATCGCGGTGATGATGGCGAGCGTGGCGACGACGTCCGTCGCGAAGTGGCCGCGGAACATCCCGCGCAGCGTCCGCCAGGCGAGCGGGAGCCCGAGGGCGACGAGCCCGGCCAGCCAGACGAGGTGCGCGATCCGGGGACCGTCCGGCGCCAGCCGGAGCAGTGCGCCGGCGACGAGGACGGCGAGCACGATCCCCGGGTAGACGAGCGCGCGCCGCGGAACGGGCGGCGGCGCGACGCGCTCGATGCCCGGGGCGGGCGCCGGCGCGGCCACGGGCGACGCGGGGAGCGGGGGCGGCGAGATCGTCACGGTGATGGGTGCGGGTTCCCTCGAATCATACGGCGCGCGCGCCCGGGTCGCGGTCGGCGATCACCCCACCACGGCGTCCGGGATACCGCCTCACCCCCCCCGCCGACCGCGCGCCGGGGCGGCGAATTCGTTGCCTCGACGCCCGCCGGTCGTCGCCTCTGTGACGGGACAGCATTCGTCCCGGCCTCGGGGGGAGTCGCACGCGCTCCTCCCGGTTCGTCCTGCCTGACGCGACCACGGGCTGCGTGCCCCTGCCCGCTCGCGATGCTTCGCGGTGACCGTTCCACGGCGAGGAGATCCCATGTTCGACCGCACCCTTCGCACGACGGTGCTCGGCCTCGCCGCGCTCGTCCTCCCGGCGGCGCTCAGCGCTCAGGGGAGCATCGAGCTCGGCGGGTTCGGCACCTACACGCAGTTCGACGAGTCGCTGGGCCTGACCGACCGCACCGGCGGCGGCGCGCGCTTCAGCGTCATCTCGGGCTCCGGCTGGTCCACGTTCCTGCTCGAGGCCGAAGGCGCCTACGTCACGACGCCGCTCGCCGGCGCGAACGTGACGTTCATCCCGGCTCGCGCCCGCCTCGTCTACGGGCTGCCGATCCAGCGCGCCGGCTCGTTCCTCATCGGCGCCGGCGCCGTCCGCAACAACTACAAGCCCGAGGGCGGCAGCGCCGCGTCGGAGTGGGGCTACTCCGGCCTCGTCGGCTTCCGGTTCAACCTCGGGAGCTACATGGCGCTGCGCATCGACGGCATCTACGACTACATGGCGAACCCGATCAACGAGGGTCCGCTCGTCGAGACGACCAGCAACATGAGCGCGCAGGCGGGGCTCAGCTTCCCGATCTGGCGCGACCGCCGCGTCCCCGAGCCGCGCCCCGAGCCGGTCGTCCGCGAGGAGCCGCGCGAGGTCGCGGTCGCCGCGGCGCCGGCGCCCGAGTCCAAGTCGGACGAGCCGGACGCCGACCGCGATGGCGTGGCCGACTCGCGCGATGCGTGCTCGAACACGCTCGCCGGCGCGCTCGTCGATCGCGACGGCTGCCAGGTGTACCGTGACAGCGACGGCGACGGCGTCGTCGACCAGCGCGACGCCTGCCCGGCGACCGCCGCCAACGAGACGATCGATGGCCGCGGCTGCCCGGTGAAGGACACCGACATGGACGGCGTGAGCGACTCGAGCGACCGCTGCCCGAACACCGCTGCCGGGACGATCGTCAACGCCGCGGGCTGCCCGATGCCGGCGACGCCGGCGCCGGACGGCGACGCGGACGGCGACTCCGTGTCCGACTCGAAGGACAAGTGCCCGACGACCAAGCCGGGCGCGCGCGTCGACGTCACGGGGTGCGCGATCCTCGAGGGCTCCAGCCGCACGATCACGCTGAAGGGCGTGCGCTTCGCGACGTGGAGCGACGAGCTGACCCCGGCCTCCCTGGCGATCCTCGACGACGTGGCCGAGCAGCTCGTGGCCGCGCCGGACGTGAAGGTCGAGGTCGCCGGCCACACGGATGCGGGCGGTGCCCGCGCCCGCAACATCAAGCTCTCCCTCGCGCGCGCCGAGTCGGTGCGGGCGTACCTGATCATGAAGGGCGTCCCGGCCGAGCGGCTGGTCGCCCGCGGCTACGGGCCGGACAGCCCGATCGCCAGCAACAAGACCGAGGCGGGCCGTGCGCTGAACCGCCGCGTCGAGCTGCGCCGGATCGACTGACCCGGCGAGGTTCCCGATGGACGACGAGGCCGCTCCGGAAGGGGCGGCCTCGTCGCATCCCCAGCGCTCCCCGCGCCCGGCGCAGAGAGCGGGCGCCCGCTCGCTACGGCCAGCGCAGCGTGACGACGGCGCCCGCCGGGAGCGTGTAGAGGAGCGACTCGTTCCCTTCCCTGACGCGGAAGGGGCGCGCCGCGCCCGCCGTGTTGACGACGATCAGCGCCGTGCTCCCGTCGGGGTTCCGGAAGGCGACGCTCTCGAGCCCCGTCACCCCCGACGTCGAGCCGATGCGGCGGGCTCCCGGCAGGACGAAGCGGCTGGCGTGGCCGAGGGCGTAGTACTCCTCGTTCCGCGTCACCGCGCCGGTGCGCGAGTCGATCGTCACGACGCCGCGGCAGTCGCCGCACCCGCCGAGGTGCGGGCCGTGGCGCTCGTCGCGCGCTAGGTTCCAGAGCAGCACGCCGCGCGCCCAGTGGCGCGTCGAGCCGATGATCAGCGTGGCGGTGAACCACTTCAGGTTGTCGCCGAAGTTCGGCGCCCATCCGCCGCCCGAGCACTCCGTGAAATACGCGTCGATCTCCGGGTAGGCGTCGTGCACGCGGCTCTGCGCCGAGACCTCGCCGCCGTAGCAGTGCCAGGCGACGCCGTCCACGTTCTGGCGCGCGCCGGCGTCGGCGATCACGGCGAGCGGCGACTCCGGCTCGTCCCAGTTGTGGTCCCAGTCGAAGACCAGCGTCCCGATCCCCTCGCGGGCGAAGGCGGGGCCGAGGTGGTCGCGGAGGAAGCGGGCCCGCTGGGGCGGGTCGAGCCGCATCCCCGGATAGTTCTCCGGCTCGAAGTGCGGCTCGTTCTGCACGGTGATCGCCCAGATCGGCACGCCCTCCGCCGCGTACGCCTCGATGTACCGCACCCAGTACTCGGCGAAGGCATCGTAGGCGTCGTCGCGGAGCGTCCCCTTGATGAGGCTCCCCGTCGTCTTCATCCACCCCGGGGCGCTCCACGGGCTCGCCATCACCTTCAGCTGCGGGTTGATGGCGAGCGCCTGCTTCACCGTCGGGAGCACCGCCGCGCGGTTCGGCTCGATCGAGAAGTGCTCGAGCGCGAAGTCGGTCTGGCCGGCCGGCACGTCGTCGAAGCTGTAGTGCGTCGGCGAGAAGTCGGAGGCGCCGACGGTGAGCCGCGTGAAGGCGAGCCCGATCCCGCCGTCGCGGCCGAAGAGCTCGTTCATGAGCGCGTCACGCGCCGGACCGCGCAGCGTCTCCTGGATGAGGATCGCCGACGCGTCGGTGATCGAGGCGCCGAAGCCGACCATCTCCTGGAACACCTCGTCCGGGTTCACGACGATCGTCGCCGGCGCGGAGAGCTCCGCCGGCGTGAAGGCGAGGTTGCGCTCGCGGCTCAGGAGCTTCGTGCGGTCACCGGTCGTGAGCCAGACCTGGACGTTCCCCTCGGGAACCGGCTCGGGACGCGTTCCCGGGTCCACCGTGCCCGTGCCGCCGCGACACGCCGCGGCGAGCGCGGCGAGGACGACGGCACGGGCGGCACGTGTGCGAGTCATCGTCGGCGGTTCTCGGTGGCTCGGGACGCCGTGCGAACGGATGCTGGAGGGGGAGCGAAGCGAAAGGGAGGCGGTCCCGGGCGGGATGCCTCCCCTTCGTCCTCGAGCTCTCGCCGCCGGACGGCCTCCGGGGACGGGGGAGGAGACGCGCGCTCCTCGCCACACTCAACATATAGCGCACCGGGGGGCTTGCGGGAAGACCCGGGGCACGTCGCATCATCGCCGGCCGACATCGAAACCTGCCGACATCGGAGGCACGAAATGCGAATGTCGCCGTCGACGCACGAGCCGCGCGGGGACGTGAATTCTATGGAGGGAGTGACGTCGTCCGGAGCGCGGCGATGATCGACCACGCGGTCGTGATCGCCGGAGCGGGTCCGACGGGGCTGATGCTGGCGGGCGAGCTGGCGCTCGCCGGCGCCGACGTCGTCGTCGCCGAGCGGCGCGTAGGCCAGGAGCTCGCCGGCTCGCGGGCCGGCGGCCTGCACTCGCGCACCATCGACGTGCTCGATCAGCGCGGGATCGCCGATCGGTTCCTCTCGGAGGGGCAGGTGGCGCAGGTCGCGGGGTTCGGCGGGATCACGCTCGACATCGGCGACTTTCCCACCCGACACCCTTACGGGCTCGGGCTCTGGCAGAACCACATCGAGCGGATCCTCGCCGGGTGGGTGCGCGAGCTTCGCGTGCCGATCCACTACGGCAGCGAGGTCACCGGCTTGTCGCGTGACGACGCCGGCATCGATGTCGCGCTGTCCGACGGCCGGTCGCTGCGGGCCCTATACCTCGTCGGGTGCGACGGAGGACGCAGCCTCGTGCGGAAGGCGGCCGGCATCGGCTTTCCTGGGTGGGATGCGACGACCAGCAACCTGATCGCCGAGGTCGAGGTGGCCGAGGAGCCGGAGCTCGGCATCCGCCGCGACGCGCGCGGCGTCCATGGCTTCGGCCGGGTGGAGTACGAGATCCGCGACGGCAAGGTGGTCTTCGCCGACGAGGGGCCGGTGCGCGTCATGGTGCCCGAGGCGCGCGTCGGATCCACGAGCGAGCCCACCCTGCGCGATCTGAGCGAGGCGCTCGTCGCCGTGTACGGGACCGACTACGGAATCCACAGCCCGATCTGGATCTCCCGCTTCACCGACATGGCGCGGCAGGCCGCGGCCTACCGCGCGGGTCGAGTCCTGCTCGCCGGAGACGCGGCGCACGTGCATTCCCCTGTCGGCGGACAGGGCCTCAACACCGGCGTGCAGGACGCGGTGAACCTGGGGTGGAAGCTGGCCCAGGTGGTGAAGGGGACGTCCCCGGACGACCTCCTCGACACGTACCATGCGGAGCGCCATCCGGTCGCTGCCCGGGTGCTGCGCGGCACCATGGCGCAGACCGCGCTCATGCGCACCGACGACCGCACGACGGCGCTGCGCGACACCGTCACCGAGCTCCTCGGCATGGACGAGCCGCGCAGACGCATCGCCGCCGAGATGTCCGGTCTGGGGATTCGCTACGATCTCGGCGACGGGCATCCGCTGCTCGGACGCCGCATCCCCGATCTCGACCTCGTCACTCCCGAGGGCCCGCGGCGGGTCTTCACGCTTCTGCACGATGCGCGGCCGGTGTTGCTCGACCTCGGCGCGCCCGGCAGCGTCGATGCCCTGCCGTGGGCCGATCGCGTGAAGCTGATCGACGCCGAGTACGACGGTCCGTGGGAGCTACCGGCGATCGGTGCGGTCGCCGCGCCGACCGCCGTGCTGATCCGGCCCGACGGATACGTCGCCTGGGTGGGACACGGGACGAGGCTCGGGCTCGCCGAGGCCATGACGACCTGGTTCGGACC
>DASUSM010000273.1:0-7173 GCA_036375115.1 Gemmatimonadaceae bacterium
GGTCGGGGGAGGTGAAGGTGATGTAGGTACGGTCGGCTCATGCCCCGACCGCTCGTGGCCGGCGCGATCCAGGGGCGCTCGAGCACGGCGCCCGAACTAGCGCGGCTCCTGGTGCGCCAGCTCCTCCCGCCCGTACGACGCCCCGCGCCTGACGACCATCCTGACCCCCCTCGCGTTCGCGATGCCGGCGGTCGGATCCCCCTCCAGCACGACGAGGTCCGCCGTCCGCCCCGCCGCGACGATCCCCGTCTCCTCGCCGAGCCCCATCGCCTCCGCGGCCGTGATCGTCGAGGCGCGGAACACCGCCGCCGCCGGCAGCCCCGCCGCCTGCATCGCCTCCATCTCGCGGTACACGCTCGGCCCGTGCGCCGTCCCCGGATTCCCGGCGTCCGTCCCCATCGCGATGCGGACGCCCGCCGCGTGCAGCCGCCGCAGGTTCTCCTCCATCGTCGCCCGCTGCCGGTCCCACGCGCCGCCCCGCACGAACGCCGCCTGACGAGCGCGCTGCTCCTCGGGGATCACGGTCTCCAGCTTCGCGCGCGTCGCCGGATCGACGCAGTCGAGCGGATAGCGCGCGGCCGGGGAGCGACCGAGAAAGACGTCGGCGTACCCCTCGCGGACGGTGAGCGTCGGGATCAGGATCGCCTCATTGCGCTTCATGAGGGCGATGAACTCCGCATCCACCGTGTCCGTCTCGACGCTGTGCACGAGCACCGTCGCCCCGGCCTCGAGCGCGTCCTTCGCCGTGCGGAGCTGCGTCGCGTGGACGATCATCGGGATCCCCTGCGCCTTCGCCTCCTCGCCGGCGGCGCCCAGCATCGCCCGCGCGCGCGGTCGCAGCGAGTCGGGCATCTGGAGGTACCAGACCTTCTGCGCCGCCGAGCCCATGCGCTTCTGCTCGCGCACCGTCGCGCGCACCACCGAGTCGCCCGTCATCGCGACGAACTGCCGCATGTCCGGCAGATTCACCCAGTGGTCGATCGTCGAGAGGAGGGGGCCGACGGCGGCGACGCGCGGCATGTCGAGGCGCCCCCGGGTGCCGGCTGCCATCGCTACGCTCCATGGATAGCCGCCGACGTCGAAGACGCTCGTCACCCCGGAGCAGAGCCAGGCGCGCCCGAAGCGCTCGGGGTGCGCGCGCAGCGCAGCGACGACCGAGTCGTAGGGAAACCCGCGGCGCACGTCGAACGCGTCGGGTCGCCCGTCCACCCACCCGGTCTGCGAGAAGTGCACGTGCGCGTCGACGAACCCGGGGGCGACGAACATCCCCGTCGCGTCGATCGTCTCGATGCCCGGTGGCACCGCGCACTCGGCGCGCGTCCCCGCGCAGGCGATCCGCCCGCCGCGGGTGACGACGACCGCGTCCGGCACGCGCGCCGCGCCGGGATTCACGAGCGTCCCGCCGACGATCGCGAGCGGTGGCGGCGCGACGCCCTCGGGGAGCCCGAAGGCCGTGCTCACCGCGATCCGCCACCCCGCCGGCGTCCGCACGAAGACGCGCTCGGAGACGCCCTCGCTCGTCTCGCCTCCCTGCGAGACGCGGTAGTGGTACGTCCCGTAGACGACGCCCGGCGCGACGGGCACGAGGCGCAGGTTCCGCGCGACCAGTGTGTCGGGCCACGTCGTGTCGCGCCGCGCGGGCCAGTCGTCGAAGCCGAGCTCCATCCCGCCCGGCCCGGTGCGCGCGAGCGTCGGCGCGTGCAGATAGAGGGAGAGGTACGCCGCCCGGTCGCGTTGGTGGATCGCCCGGATGTTCGCCTCGAACACCTGCCGCGCCTCGACGGTGTCCGTCGCCGCGCCGCTCGCGGCGCTCGGCGACGACTCGCCGCGAGCGATGTTCGCCGAGACGCGGCAGGAGGCGGCGGCGAGGAGCAGAGGAACGACGGCGAGGCGCGGCGAGACGAGCATCGGTGGCTCCGGGGAGGGAAACGGTCCGGAGCTATTCTAACGCGGGACGGCAGACAGGGAACGAGGGCGGAGGCGGACGCGCCGCGTCTCGTCCCCCGTCCCCCGTCCCCCGTCCCTCGTCCCTCGTCCCCGGACCTCCGTCCCGCCTCACGGCACCGTGATCTGCGCCGTCTGGCTCACGCCCTCGCTCGTCACGGTGATCGTCGCGACGCCCTTCGCCAGCCCGGAGACCAGCCCGGCCTCGCTCACCGAGGCGACGACGGTGTTCGAGCTCGAGTAGGTCACGACGCGCCCCTCGAGCGGCTGCCCCCGCATGTCCTGCACGACGACGGTGAGCTGCATCTGCGTCCCGACCGGCACCGTCGCGATGCGCGGCGAGACGCTGACGAACACCACGGGCTGGAGCACCGTGAACTCGACCGTCGCCGTCGCGCCCTCGCTGCGGATCGTCAGCGTCGACGTCCCCTCGTCCATCGCCCGCACGCGCCCGTCGGTCGGGAGCGTCACGACGCCGGGGTCGCTCTGCGAGTAGGAGACGATGCGTCCGGTGAGCTCGTTCCCCGACTCGTCCTCCAGCCGGATGGTGAGCTGCGCCTCCTCGCCGATGCGCAGCGTCGCCGCCGTCGGCGCGACGACGATCCGCGCGACGTGCGGCTGCACCGTCACGACGGCGGCCCCGGTCACGCCCTCGATCGTCGCGCGGATCTCCGCCTCTCCGGGGCGCACCGCCGAGACGAGCCCGGAGGAGAGCACGGTCGCGATGTCCTCGTCGGAGCTCGACCAGGAGACGGTCCGGCCGCCGAGCTCGTTGCCGCGCGCATCGCGCGCCACCGGGAAGACGCGCTGCTGCGTCCCATCGGACATCGTCAGCGTCGCCGGCTCGACCGTCACCGCGTGCACCGCGGCGGGGCTCACCTCGACGGGGACATCGACCGAGACGCCCCCGCTCGAGACGGTGATCGCCGTCGTCCCCGTTCCCCACCCGGTGACGAGGCCGCTCGCGCTCACCCGCGCGACGTTCTCGTTCGCCGTCGCGAACGTCACCTCGCGGCCCGTCAGGACGTTGCCGTCCGCGTCGGTGAGCTCGACCGCGAGCTGCTCCGTCCACTCGGGGTGGAGGAGGAGCGGATCGGGCGCGACCTCGATGTCCGCGACGGGGACGGGCTCGATCACGAGCTCGAGGTCGCCGTCGATGCCGTCCGCGGTCGCCGTGATCACCACATCACCGGCCGAGACGGCGGTCACGAGCCCGCTCGCCGCGCCGACGGTCGCGATCTCCTCGTCGCTCGAGGAGAACACGACCTCGCGGCCGGACAGCGGATTCCCCGCCGCATCGAGCGGGGTCGCCGAGAGCTGCATCGTCTCCCCGACGACGAGCGCCGTGACGCCCGGCGTGGCGGGCGCGACCTCGACGCGGGCGACGCGCGCCGGCCCCGTTGCCGAGTCGCAGCCGCCGAGCGCGCCGAGCGCGACCAGCGCCGCGAGCGCGGCGAGCGCGGCGGTGGCGCGGGACAGGAAGGATGTCTGCACGTTCGAACCTCCGAAGCGACGTGAATGCCGAGTGCCGAGTGCCGAGTGCCGAGCGCCGCTCTCCCCGGCGACGTACCCTACCGCACCACCGACCCCCCCAGCGGATCGATCGGGATCCGGAACGACCACTCGACCGTCGCCGCGTGGTCCGGGTGCTCGGCGCCGAAGTCGAGCGTCGCCTGCACCGTCGCCGTCAGCTCGCCGTAGACCGTCTCGGTCGGCGCGCGATACGACGTCACCGTCACCGTCCCCGCGCTCGCCACCGCGTGCGTCTCCTCGCCGAGCTGCCCCGCGCCGGAGCCCGGCTCGACCCGGATGAAGGGGGCGAAGAGCGCCGTCATCGTCGCGGCATCGGGACTCGCGAGGTCGAACGCGCCGAGCCCCGGCGCGGGGAGCACGAGCTCCGTCTCGAAGTACGTCGGCGGATCGTTCGCCGGATCGAGCAGCATCGCGTTGTCGACGACGAGCGCGCCGTCGACGATCTGCGCGTGCCCGCCGGCGGGCACCGTCGCCGCGTAGGGCGTCCCGGCGATCGTCAGCGTCCCCGAGGAGAGCGGCACGCGGTACAGCGTCGTCGTGAACTCGACGTAGACGGGGAACGTCTCGTCGCCGATCGGCTCGAGGACGAACGGACCGCCGTCGCCGGGGTCGCGGACGCGGAGCCCCGCCGCCTCGAACGCCATGCGCCCGCTCACCGAGCCGGTGCCGAGCCCCGCGTCGTCGGGAAGCGTGAGCGAGGTGATCTCCAGCGTCGCCTCGGTCACCGCGACGTAGAAGGCGTGCGAGAAGAGCTCGCCGTCCTCCTCCAGCGAGACGAAGACGCCGGCGTCGCCGGAGAAGCCGATGTTGGAGCCGAAGACGACGTCGAGCGGCGGCAGCGGCTTGCTGCCGAGCGCCATCCCGCCCGGGAAGCGGATGCTGACGACGGTGTCGCCGGCGAAGATGTCGTCGGGGGGTGCGTTCTCCGGGCGCCCGGCGATCGCGTGGATGTGCGACCAGACGGGCCCCGACCGCTCGAACTGGATCGACGCCCCCTCGAGCGTGAAGCGGTGCTCCGCCTCGCCGTTGGCGGCGGCGACGCGCGCCGCGACGGTGTTCGCGGCGAGCGTCGGGAAGCGGACGACGACCTGCACCGAGTCGCGGAGCGGGCCGACCTGCGCGACGACCCACGCCGCGCCCGGCGCGACCCCGTGCGCCGTCGCCCCGGTGACCGCGACGGTCGAGGGGTCGCGGCTGATCCACTCGACGTCGGCGCCGGAGACGGCCGCGCCGTCGAGCGTCGCGAGCAGCGACACGCTCTCGCCCTCGTACATGTCTCCGTTCGAGGCCTCGACGACGAGGCCGGACGGCGCGGTCGCGTCGCGCCCGCAGGCGGCGGCCAGGGTGACGGCCGCGAGCAGTGTCGCGGTGAGCCGGGGTCCGACGATGCGGATACGCATGAGACGCAGTATGGTAGAGTGAGGGAGCTGTCATCCCGCACGAGCGCGGCGAGTGTCGGAATCCGCCGTCCGGGTCGCGAAACCCCGGTCCGCCCGTTCGCCGCGTTGAACCCCGCCCCGGTCCCGGGCCGTCACAACTCCACCCGACCCCGCGAAGATGTGACCGTCCGTCGCGCTCGCGGGGTTCAGCTGGCATGGAGCCCGGCATTCTGTTCATGGAAGACGCGGCGCGCAGCGCGGTCCCCGGTGAGCTCGACCAGATGACGCCAACGGACGACGAGATCGTGCGGCGCGTCCGCGACGGGGACGCGCACGCCTACCGCCTGCTCCTCGAGCGGCACTACCCGAAGGCGCTGCGCTTCGGGATCCGCATGCTCGGCAACCGGGCGGACGCCGAGGAGGCGGTGCAGGACGCTTTCACGCGAGCCTACCGCTCGCTCGGGCGCTACGAGCCGCGGCAGCGCTTCGACTCGTGGCTGATGACGATCCTCGTCAACCGGTGTCGGACGGCCGGTGCGCGGCGCGACCGGCGGGAGCGGACCTTCGTCTCCTACGACGTGATCGAGGACTTCGTCGCGCTCGACGACGGACCGTCGGAGCCGCGCATCGAGCTGCAGCGCGCGCTCGCCCTGCTCTCCGACGAGGAGCGCGAGGCGCTGCTGCTGAAGTACCTGGACGACCGGACGTACGAGGACATGGCGGCGCTCACGGGGAGCGGCGTGTCGGCGCTGAAGATGCGCGTCAAGCGGGCGCGCGAGCGCCTCCAGGCGCTGCTGGGGAGAGGATACGATGCCTGACGATACGACGATGTTCGATCCGACGGGCGACGAGGCGGCCGAGCGCGATGCGCGGTGGCGCCGCGTCGTCGGAGAGCTGCGGCGGGAGCCGAGCGTCCGCCCCGGCGCGCTCGACGAGGTCATGGCCGCAGTGCTCGACCCCGCCGCGGGCGGCAGCGTGCGGCCGATCGACTCCGCGCCGTCGCGGCGCGCGGGGCGCCTCGGCTGGCTCGTGCGTCCGCGGATGATCGCGGTCACGCCGCTCCACGCCGCCGCCGCGCTCGTGCTCGCCGCGGTCGCCCTCGGCGCGGCGCTCGTGCGCCGCGGCGACGCGCCCGCACCGAGCGTCGTCGCCGCGCCGGCCGGTCCCGCGGCCGCCGCCGCGACCGGCACGAGCGAGGCGGCGGCCGCGTCGCGCACGGTGCAGTTCGTCTTCGTCTCCGGCGCCGCGCGGGAGGTCTCGCTCGTCGGGGACTTCAACGACTGGCAGACCGGAACCACGCCGCTCCGCCGCGCGTCCCCCGACGGGCTCTGGACCGTCGAGGTGCCGCTCGAGCCGGGGCGCTACACCTACGCCTTCGTCGTCGATGGCACCCGCTGGGTGCCCGACGACGCCGCACCGCGCGCCCCCGACGACGAGTTCGGCGGCGAGAAGTCGGTTCTCTACGTGAGGCAGGACACATGACTCCACGCCAGGGCAGCGCGCCCCGCACCCGCGCGCTCGCCGCGCTGCTGCTCCTCGCGCTCGCCGCGCCCGTCGCGGCCGGTGCGCAGGATGTGCCGCGCGCCCCCGACCCGCGCATCGCCGCCCGCTTCACGGGCGAGCACCGTGTTCGCCTCGAGGCCATCCTCGATTCGGCGCGCGCCGCCGACATCCCGGCCGAGCCGCTCGTGCAGCGCGCGCTCGAGGGGGCGAGCCGGCGGCTCCCGCCGGCGCGCATCGTCACCGCCGTCGCCGGGCTCGCCGAGCGGCTGCGCCTCGCGCGGCGCGCGCTCGGCGCGCCGGCGTCGGAGGCGGACCTCCTCGCCGCAGCGAGCGCGCTCCACGCCGGGATCGAGCCGGCGACGCTCGAGCGCCTCGCGCGCTCGCGCGGGAGCGCGGGCGTCGCGCTGCCGCTCATCGTGCTCGTCGACATCGTCGAGCGCGGCGTGCCGCAGGACACCGCCGAGCGGGTGATCCTCTCGCTCTCCGATCCGCGCGTCGCCGACGCGGACTTCCAGGCGCTGCGCCAGTCGATCCTCGGGGACATCGGCTCCGGCGCGCCGGCGGGCGTCGCCGCCGCGGCGCGCGCGCGCGGGCTGCTCGTCACGCACGGGCTGGCCGCGCCGATGCCCTGAGACGACGCGTGCGCGCGATCGCCCTCGCCGCCCTGCTCGGCGCGGCGTCCGCACTCGCGGCGCCGCGCGTCGCGCGCGCGCAGGTCGCGCGGGCGACGGTCGACGTCGGCGCCGCCGCGGCGGGCGAGCGCCTCGATGGCGAGGCGCCCGTCTTCGTGGACGCGGCCGCGTCGGTCGCGTGG
>DASUSM010000274.1:0-18304 GCA_036375115.1 Gemmatimonadaceae bacterium
CCGCCGCTGACCACGCCGCTGGGCCGACCGGCCGGCGGCAGCCCGTACCGCAGTCCGTCACCTCAACGAGAACCGAGATGAGACCCGACACGTCGTCCATGCGCCCGACTGCACGATGGAGCGCCTCGCTGCGCCCGCTCCTGCTCTCGATCGTCGCCGCATCGTGCGCGACGTCGCCCTCCGCGCGGGTCGAGGGGACCGCGGCGCCCGCCCCCGCCCCCGCCCCCGCGGAGACCGCCGCGCCGGTGGATCCGCGCGTCGGGCTCCGCGCCGGGTGGATGGACGCCGCCTCGGCGATCCGGAACCTCACCCTCGTCGCGCACCGCGACCGCCCCGCCGGCTGGTTCAACCCGCAGTCGATGGGCGACTTCGGCTTCGCCAACGCCGACCTCGCCTTCTCCGGGAGCCACGCCTTCCTCGGCGGCTACAACGGCATCCAGATCTGGGACATCTCGACGCCGAGCGCGCCGACGCTGCTCACGGGGCTCGCCTGCCCCGGCGGCCAGGGCGACGTCTCCGTGCACGGCGACCTCCTCTTCATGTCCGTCGAGGAGACGCGCGGCCGCGTGGACTGCGGGGCGCAGGGGATCGCCGACACGGTGAGCGCGGACCGCTTCCGCGGCGTGCGCATCTTCGACATCAGCGACATCCGCGCGCCGAAGCAGGTCGGCGCCGTGCAGACGTGCCGCGGCTCGCACACGCACACGCTCGTGCCCGACCCGCGCGACAGCACGCACGTCTACATCTACGTCTCCGGCACGAGCCCGGTGCGGCCGGCGTCGGAGCTCGCCGGCTGCTCGGGCGCGCCGCCGGAGCAGGACACGAGCACCGCGTACTTCCGCATCGAGGTCATCCACGTCCCGCTCGCCGCGCCGCAGAACGCGCGCGTCGTCAACACGCCGCGCCTCTTCGCCGACGCCGCGGGGAACATCGCCGGCCTCTGGCGCGGCGGTGCCCACGGCGAGGGGACGCAGGAGACCTCGGAGACGGACCAGTGCCACGACATCACCGCCTACTCCGAGATGGGGCTCGCCGCCGGCGCCTGCTCGGGGAACGGCATCCTCATCGACATCTCGAACCCCGCCGACCCGCGGCGCGTGGACGAGGTGAGCGACCCCAACTTCGCCTACTGGCACTCGGCGACGTTCAACAACGACGCGACGAAGGTGCTCTTCACCGACGAGTGGGGCGGCGGCGTCGCGCCGCGCTGCCAGGCCACCGACCGTCCGGAGTGGGGCGCGAACGCGATCTTCACGGTGCGCGGTCGCGACATGTCGCTCGGCGGCTACTACAAGCTTCCCGCCGCGCAGACGGCGACGGAGAACTGCGTCGCGCACAACGGCTCGCTGATCCCCGTCCCCGGCCGCGACATCATGGTACAGGCGTGGTACCAGGGCGGGATCTCCGTCTTCGACTTCACCGATGCCGCGAACCCGGTGGAGATCGCCTACTTCGACCGCGGGCCGATGAGCGCGACCGAGCTCGCGCTCGGCGGCTTCTGGTCGGCGTACTGGTACAACGGCCACATCTACGGCTCCGAGATCGGCCGCGGGCTCGACGTCCTCGCCCTCGCGCCGAGCGAGCACCTCTCGCAGAACGAGATCGACGCCGCGAAGCTCGTGCGGATGGACGAGTTCAACCCGCAGACGCAGACGAAGCTCGCGTGGCCGGCGAGCTTCTCCGTCGCCCGCGCCTATCTCGACCAGCTCGTGCGGACGAACGGGCTCTCGCGCGAGCGGACCTCGGCGATCGCGCGCGATCTCGATGCCGCCGAGCGCCTGACGGGTGCGCAGCGGTCGAGCGCGCTCGGGCAGCTCGCGAGCCGCATCGACGCGGACGCGGCCGGCGCGAGCGACGCCGCCCGCGTCCGCGCGCTGGCGGAGTCGGTGCGGACGCTGGCCGGCGCGCGCTGACCGGCGCGGTCCGGATGTGAGCGCGCCCGCGCGGGAGCACATCCCCGCGCGGGCGCGTCGCGTGTCGAGACCGCACCCACGGTCAGAGCGGAAGCCGGAGCGTCTCCGTGCCGCGCAGCGCCCCCTCGTGCTCGAGGAGCCAGCGCTTGCGCTCGATGCCGCCGCCGAAGCCGGTGAGCGACCCGTCGGCGCCGATGACGCGGTGGCAGGGTACGACGAGCGGGAGCGGATTGCGACCGTTCGCGTGCCCGACGGCGCGCACGGCGGCCGGCTCGCCGATGCGGCGGGCGAGCTCCGCGTAGCTGATCGTCTCGCCGTACGCGATGTCGCGGAGCGCGCGCCAGACGCGCTCCTGGAAGGGCGTGCCGCGCGCGGCCAGCGGCAGGTCGAACGCGGTCAGCGCGCCAGCGAAGTAGGCCTCGAGCTGCGCTCGCGCGGCGGCGAGCACGAGCGCCGCGTCGTCGCCGGCGGCGCCGACAGCGCCGCCGGCGCGGCGCCACTCCCCGGCGGGACGGTGCCCCGCGCCATCCAGATCGAACCGGATCCCGGTGAGCGCGTCGTCGACGGCGGTGAGGAGCAGCTCGCCGACCGGCGTGGCGATCGTGTCGTAGACGGTGGTCACGGTGGCCATGGCGCGCGATCGTCGGGACGCGGGAGACGAGCGGAGGGTGGGCGGCCCTCCACGATGGGCCGCCCGCCGCGGGTCGTCCAGACGATGCCGCGGCGGACCGCCGCGCGCTGGCCGTTTCCGGACGCCGAGTTCCTCCTCGACGACGAGCGGGCCGATCGCGCCCTTCCGCGTGCCGGGCGCCACCGCCGTGCCGGCCGCGAGTCGGTCCACGCGGCGGGCGCGCCGTCAGCCATCGGCGGCGGCCGCCGCCGTTTCGTCGGCCGTCGGAAGCACGGCGGTCCAGAAGTGCACCCGCTCCGCCGCCGGAAGCGCCTGACGAGCGATCGCCCCGGCGCGCAGACATTCGCGAAACCGGAGGTAGAGCCGTGGCTGCCGCGCCCAGAACGAGGGCGGCACCTCGAGCAGGCCGCGCAGGAAGTCGCCGGCGAACCACCCCGCCGAGGCGAGGGGATCGTGCTCGACACGGTCGATCAGGAGCGGCACGACACGCGCGAGGTCGCGTGCGCCGAGCGCGTCGGCGAGCAGATCGGCATCGCTCGCCATCGTGATCCGGTCGTGACACACGTCGCCTCCGTCAGCGCGCGTCCAGCGCCGGGCCGGCCGCCGATGTGCGCTCGCCCGACGCGGCGCCGGCGTTCGTCGGCGACGCCGGCGCCTGGATCGCGCGATGGAGCTGCTGCGCGGCCGCGATCAGCGCGCCGGCCCGCACGTACGACGGGACGACGAACTCGACGCGGTACGTCGCGTCGTGGCCGTCCGCGCGTCGCGCCTCGCCCGGACGGAACAGCCGGGCGAGCGGCTGCGCGCCGCGCGAGATCCAGTCGTCGGCGCCATCGTGCACGACGCGCAGCGGCGCGCCGGGATCCGACGAGAGCATCGGTGCGCCGAAGCTGCGCCGCAGATGCGCCGCGAGCGCCTGGTGCCCCACGGCCGCGGCCGTGAGCGCGTCCGCCTCGGTGCGGAACCCGCCGAAGCCGAGCGCACCGCCGCGGATCCATCCGACATCGCGGCCGCGCCCGTCCAGCAACCGGTAGCTGTCCTCGGCGATCTCGAACACCTCGAGCATGATCGTCCTCCTTGTGGCGTGCGTCCGGTGAAGGCGGCGCGGTCGGTGCGCCGCGAACGAGAACCGCCCCACCCGGCGCGAAGCGCGGGTGGGGCGGTGTGTGCCCTCTCGGTCGTCTCGTCGGCCGTCAGCCGGCGCCGAGACTCCCTGGCATGTGCCCGTATCGCTCCGCATGGGTGTGGTCGCCCCGCCGGCCGGCGCCCGGAATGACGGCGCGCAGCACGGTCCGGCGGGGTGCGACGGATCGCATCTCGGACACTCGCGTGCGGTGCAGCCCGGATGGCACGACGCGCCCCTCCGCCTCGCGAGGCGTGGAGCGGGTGGTGCCGGAATCGGGGTGCGTGAGCGTCACGAGCGGGGTCCGGGTGAGCGCGTGGAATCGGGGACGCGAGGCGACGGGCGCGCCGCGGCGCGGAAAAGTCGCGGCACCGCGCGATCGCGGCGCATGTATACTCCGGGCATCCGGCGCATCGCCGCGAGCGGCGACGCGAGGATCCCGCGGAGCGGGGAGCGACTCCCTTGCGGCATCGTAGGCCCGGGCCCTGGGGAAGTCAAGTCAACCGACACCAGGCTCGCCATCCCATGACAGCACATTCGCCGACTCGCGAACGACGTTCGCCGACCCGACGTCCGCGTCGCGACATCGCGCGGCTCGTAACGCTCTGCGCTCTCGTCGTCGCGTGCACCGCGCCGGGGACCTCGCGCACGGTGGCGGCGACGCCGGCCGCCGCTCCCGCCGCGAGCGCGCCACCGCTCCGCATCATGTCGTTCAACCTGCGCTTCGACACGCCGAGCGATGGCGTGAACGCGTGGCCCAACCGGCGCGACCGCGTCGCCGGGCTCGTGCGCCACCACGCGCCCGATGCGATCGGCGTGCAGGAGGCGCTCGTCCACATGCTCGACGAGCTCGAAACGCGCGTCCCCGGCTTCGCGCGCATCGGCGTGGGGCGCGCGGACGGGCGCGACGCGGGCGAGCTCAGCGCGATCCTCTACCGCACCGCCAGGCTCGAGCTGCTGGACGGCGGCACCTTCTGGCTGTCGCCGACGCCGGAGGTCCCGGGGAGCAAGGGGTGGGACACCGCGATCGAGCGCATCGCGACGTGGGGGCGCTTCCGCGACCGGCTCACGGGGTGCCGCTATCTGCACCTGAACACGCACTTCGACCACATCGGCGAGGAGGCGCGCCGGGAGAGCGCGCGGCTGATCCGGAGCCGCCTCGCATCGATCGCCGGAGCGCTGCCGGTCGTCGTCACGGGCGACCTCAACGCGAACCCCGAGAGCGTTCCCTATCGCATCCTGACGCGCGACACGCTCCCCGGCGCGATCGCGCCGCTGCGCGACGCGTTCGTCGCGAGCCGCGACGGCCACTACGGCCCGACGTCGACGTGGAACGCGTTCACGGCGATCGAGCCGGAGCGGCGCATCGACTACGTGCTCGTCTCGTCCGATCTCCTCGTGCTCGGCCACGCGATCCTTCCCGACGCGTGGGACGGCCGCTTCCCGTCGGACCATCTTCCGGTGGTCGCGGACATCGATGCGGCGTCGTGCGCGGGGGATTGACCGTCGATCGCGGCGAGGGATCGGCTCCGCGTTTCGCTCGGCGTGTCGCGCCGCGGCCCTATTGGCTGGGGTTTCACGCGGAGGCGCGGAGGGGACCGAGAGGGCGCGGAGAGCGGCAACTGAAGTCTGACGGCAACGGCCGACCCGGCCCGACTCCTCTCCGCGCCTCCGCGCCTCCGCGTGAAAGCACGACTCCGGAACGGCCGCCTCACGACGGCATCGGAGCTCCGATCCCGCGCCGAGCCATCGCGGCGCGAAGACCCGACCGATGGAGGGATTCACGGTCCTCCGCTCCCTCCGCGCCTCCGCGTGAAACCCCAGCAACAGCGCCAGGCGCGCCGAGCTCCGCCCCCGTCAGCTCCGCCGCGCCACCTCGCGCCGCATCACCGTCGCCGAGGCCGGGCAGGCGCCGCGGAACTCGGCCGTCCCGCGCACGTCCTCGGGCACCTGCTCGCGCTCGATCCGCTCGAAGCCGAAGCTCGGAAAGTAGCGCTCCGCCGTCGTCGTGAGCAGATAGAGCGCATCGATCCCGCGCGCCTCCGCGTCGGCGATCACGCGCGTGACGAGCGCGCGGCCGAGCCCGCGCGAGCGCCACTCCGGCGCCACCGCGACCGAGCGCAGGAGCGCGTCGGCGCAGCACACCTCCAGCCCCGCCACGCCGACGAGCCGCTCCTCGTGCTCCGCGACCACGAACGTCGGGAGCGCGTCGGGGACGCCATCGAGCGGCAGGCCGGAGGCGACCAGCAGCCGCTCGATCGCGGCGAGGTCGTCGGGTCGGGCCGGGCGCACGGTCGCGCCCGGGGTCGTCATCGGTACGGCGGTCATCGAAGTACTCCTCTCGCGTGCGGCGGGGCGGCGGGGGCGGGCCGGCGGCGGCCCGGCGTCAGGCGGGCTTCCTCGCGCGGACGAAGGCGGCGCCGACGCGTCCGGCGACCTCCTGCGCGATGCGCTCGGCGTCGAGCCCGGTGTTCACGAGGAACGCCTTCGCATCCTCCACCTCGTACGTACGTGTGAACTCCACGGAGGGTTCCTCGAACCCCGCCTCGCGCAGGAGCGAGACGAACTCGGCGTCGGAGAGGGCGCCGGCGACGCACCCGACCCACAGCTCCATGCTGCGCTTCACGTCCGCCGGCAGCTCGCCCTGCACGACGACGTCCGAGACGGCGAAGCGGCCGCCCGGCTTGAGCACGCGGAACGCCTCCTTCAGCACGGTCCGCTTGTCGCCGGAGAGGTTGATGACGCAGTTCGAGATGATCACGTCCACCGAGTTCGACGGCAGCGGGATCTCCTCGATCCGGCCGCGCAGGAACTCGACGTTCGTGACGCCAGCCTCGGCCGCGTTGCGGCGCGCGAGGGCGAGCATGTCGTCCGTCATGTCGAGGCCGTACGCCTTCCCCGTCGGGCCGACGCGGCGCGCCGAGAGGAGGACGTCGATCCCGCCGCCGGAGCCGAGGTCGAGGACGACCTCGCCGGCGTCGAGCTGGGCGAGCGCCGTCGGGTTGCCGCAGCCGAGCGAGGCGAGCACGGCGGCTTCGGGGAGCTCGTCGGTCTCGCCGGTGAGGTACAGGTTCGACGTGATGGGATCCGTCGTGCCGTCGAAGGCGGAGGCGCCGCAGCAGGAGCTCACCGGTCCGCAGCAGGACGCGGCAACCGCGCCCGGCGTCGTCACCACCGACTCGAGGACGCGCCGCGCGGCGGCGCCGTACCGCTCGCGCACCGTCGCGGTGAGCTCGTCGCCGGCGACGGGAGCGGCGGCCGGCAACTCCGCGGTGTCCGTCTCCGAGGCGTCGGCCTCGTCGCTGCAGCACCCGGAGTCGCAGCAGGAAGCGGTGGCGGTCGTGTCCTTCAGGGGGAGGGTCGGCATGGTCGTGTTTCCTCGATCAAGAAATGTTGATATGTACGGCGAAAGCAGGGGCGCCTGGCGGTGAGCGACGGCCGCTCACCCGCAGCAGCGCCCGGCGGAACGATTCAGGATTCTGAGCTTCGACGGCTGGAGGGCGACGGCGAGGTCGTGCACCTCGGCCAGCGCCTCGGGGAGAATGGCGTAGTACGACCAGCGCCCCTCCTTCCGGTCGGCGACGAGCCCCGCCTCGCGGAGCACCTTCAGGTGGAAGGAGAGTCGCGACTGCGCGGCGTCGAGCTCCTCCTGCAGGTCGCAGACGCAGCGCTCCCCGTGCCGCAGCATCTCGAGGATGCCGAGGCGGGTCTCGTCGGAGAGCGCGTGGAAGAGCTGCGCGGCGCGGGCGGAGTCGACGGCGGTGGTGGTCACGGCCACAGTATATATCAACCGATGTTGATACGTCAACCCCCCGCGGGCGGGCCGGCGGCGACGTCCCGGTAGAAGGCGAGCGTCAGCTCCGCGATCCGCCGCCAGCTGAACCGCTCGAGCACGCGCGCTCGCGCCGCCTTCCCCATCGCCTCGCGCCGCGCGTCGTCGCCGAGCAGATCGGCGATCGCCGCGGCGAGCGCCCGCGAGAACGCCTCCGGATCGCGCGGCTCCGCGGAGCCGCCTCCCTCCGCCTCGAGCGCGACGAGCGTCCCCGTGACGCCCGGCTCGACGATCTCCGGGATCCCGCCGACGGCGGAGGCGACGACCGGGGTCTCGCACGCCATCGCCTCGAGGTTGATGATGCCGAACGGCTCGTACACGGACGGACAGACGAAGACGGCGGCGTGCGAGTAGAGCGCGATGACGTCCTCCTTCGGGAGCATCTCGGCGATCCAGACGACGTCGCCGCTCGCATCGCGCCGGGCCTCGTCCACCGCGACGGCCATCTCGACGGCGATCGCCTGGGTGTCCGGGGCGCCGGCGCAGAGCACGACCTGGCTCCCCGCCGGCAGGTGCCGGATCGCCCGCACGAGGTGGAGGATCCCCTTCTGCCGGGTGATGCGGCCGACGAAGAGGACGAACGGGACGTCCGGGTTCACGCCGAGCCGGCGGAGCGTGGCCGGTGCCTCGCGCCGCCGGTACTCGTCGGGGTCGATCCCGTTGTGGATGACGCGCACGCGCTCGGGGGCGACGCCGTAGAGCGCCTGGACGTCCGCCTTCATCGCCTCGGAGACGGCGACGACGCCGTCCGCGTTCTCGTAGGCCGTGCGCTCGACCCACGTCGTCGCGTGGTATGCGGTGCCGAGCTGCTCCACCTTCCACGGCCGGTGCGGCTCGAGCGAGTGCGTCGTGAGGACGAGCCGCGCGCCGGTGAGCGGGCGCGCGAGACAGCCCGCGAGGTGCGCGTACCAGGTGTGGCAGTGCACGATGTCCGGCGACTCGGCGGCGCCCGCCATCGCGAGGTTCCGCGCGAGCGCGTCGAGGAGGCGCGTGTGGCGGACGTCCTGCGCCGGGATCGTCGCCGGCGCGGCGATGCCGCGGACGCGCAGGTTGCCGTGCGCCTCGCGCTGGTCGCCGAAGCAGAGCACGTCCACGCGGTGCGCGCCGGCGTCGGCGCGGGCCAGCTCGCGCGAGAGGTACTCGACGTGCACCCCCGCACCGCCGTAGACGTTCGGCGGATACTCGTTGGTGAAGAGGGCGATGCGCATCGCGCGCCTCAGATCACCGTGCCGTCGGGAATGTCGGCGTCCTTCACGATGACGATGATGCCGTCGCGGATGTAGAACCCGGGCCCCTCGCCCTCCAGCACGCCCCCCGTGTTCGTGATGACGCAGCCGTTCCCGATCGAGGCGTTCTTGTCGACGATCGCGTTCTCGATGCGCGTCCCGGCGCCGATCCCGGGGAAGCCGGGACCGTCGACGCGCGACCGCACCTCCGTCGGCTCCCAGCGGTAGTAGTCGGAGCCCATCAGGACGACGCGCCGGAGCGTCGTCCCGCGGTCGATGAACGAGCGGATGCCGACGACCGCGTCCGTGATGTCGCTGTCCACGATGACGCTCGCCTCGCCGATGATCACGTTCTCGAGGCGCGAGCGCGTCACCTTCGCCGGCGGCAGGAGCCGGGCGTTGGAGTAGAGCGGCATCTTCGCGTCGTAGAGGTTGTACGCCGGCTGCGGCTGCGCGAGCATGATGTTCGTCTCGAAGAACGAGCGCACCGTCCCGATGTCGTTCCAGTACCCGGTGAAGGGGTAGGCGACGACGCGGCAGCCGCGGATCGCGCCGGGGATGATCTCCTTCCCGAAGTCGTGCTGGTCCGGGTGCCCGTCGAGCGCGCGCTGGAGCACCTCGCACTGGAAGACGTAGATGCCCATCGACGCGAGGTAGATCCGTCCCTGCGCCTGCAGCTCGGGAGCGACCGGGCTCTCCTTCCCCTCCAGCTCGTGCAGCCGCGGCTTCTCGTGGAACTCCGTGATGCGGTGCTCCTCGTCCATCTTGAGGATGCCGAACCCCGGCGCGTCCGCGGCCACGACCGGCGTCACGCCGATCGTGATGTCGGCGCCGAGCCGGAGGTGGTGGGCGACCATCTCGCGGTAGTCCATCGTGTAGAGCTGGTCGCCCGAGAGGATGACGAGGTGGTCGTGGGGGAAGCTGCGGATGTGCGGCAGCGAGCGGCGCACGGCGTCCGCGGTCCCCTGGTACCACCGCTCGGAGATCGGCGTCTGCTCGGCCGCGAGGATCGTCACGAAGCCGCCGCGGAACCGGTCGAAGACGTACGACCGCGCGATGTGGCTGTTGAGGCTCGCCGAGTTGTACTGCGTGAGGACGAAGATCCGGTCGAGCCCCGAGTTGATGCAGTTCGAGATCGGCACGTCCACGAGCCGGTACTTCCCGGCGAGCGGCACGGCGGGCTTCGAGCGGTGCGCCGTGAGCGGGAAGAGCCGCGTGCCGGCGCCCCCGCCGAGGATGACGGCGAGCGCTCGATTCATCGACGGAAGGGTCATCGGCGGGACCGGGCGGTCATCGGGAGTGCGGACGCAGACGGTCGCTTGCGCATCGGGGCAAGCATACGTGCACGATCAGGGCCGGGCCAGCCCGCCGCCCGATGCGCCGCTCACGCGCCGGCCGACAGCTTCGCCTTGAGCCGCGCGAGCCACCCCGGCGCGTCGGGATCGACGACGGTGATCTCGACGGACCCCATGATCGCCGTGCCGACGATGCGCACGAGCGGCGCATCGGGCGAGGTGGTGCTGCGGACGTCCCCCTTCACCTCGAGGCTTCCGAGCAGCGGGTCCCCTTCGCACTCGAGGCGCAGCGCCGGCGGGACGACGATCGAGACGCTCCCCATGATCGACATGATCTCGATGACGGACGTGCCGGCACCGACGCGCGCCCGCGTCAGGTCGAGCTCCACCGACGCGAGCACCGCCATCACGCGGTACGACCGGGGAAGGATCCAGTCTCCGGTCCGGCTGACGGAGGAGAGCAGCGAGACGGTCCCGCGCCGCTCGGGGACGAGCGCGGCGGGAATCACCTCGAGGCCGGTCGGAACCACGGCGACGGTCGGTCGATCGCGGGAGGTCATGTCAGACTCGACGGAGGCCGGAGCCCCCGGGTTTCGGCCCCCCTCACCCATCCCGCTCCCCGGCACGCGCCAGTCTCGCGATGCGCACCTGCTCGATCCGCCGCCCGTCCATCGCCACGACCTCGAAGCGGAACCCGCCCCATTCGACGGCGTCCCCCGTCACCGGCACGCGCCCGAGCTGGGCGAGAATGAACCCGCCGAGCGTGCGGTAGCCGCGGTGCTCGTCGAGGGCGATCTCCTCGAGCTCGAGCTCCAGCTCGTCGGCCACGTCGTCGATCTGCGCCGTCCCGATGGCCAGCCATCCCTCGTCGGAGCGGACGATCGGCGCGGGCTCCCCCGGCTCGTTCCGCTCCGGCATCTCGCCGACGAGCTCGTCCACGATGTCGTCGAGCGTGACGAGCCCGGCGACGCCGCCGTACTCGTCGAGGGCGATCGCGATGTGCTGGCGGGAGCTGCGGAACAGCTCGAGCAGGTGGAAGACGGGCATCGTGAGCGGCACGTAGAGCGGCTCGCTGAGCACGGTGCGCAGGTCGAGGGGCGCGCCCCCGACGGACAGCGCGAGCAGGTCGCTCGCGTGGGCGATCCCCTTCACGTTCTCGACGTCCTCCTGGCAGAGCAGGTACCACGGGCGCCGCTGCGTCTCGATCTGGATCCGCAGGTCGTCGGGCGGCGTGTCCACGTCGAGCCACTCGAGGTCCGGGCGCGCCGTCATGAGCGACGCCACCTGCCGGTCGCCGAGACGGAAGACGCTCTCGACGATCGCGTGCTCGGCCTCGGGGACCGCGCCGCTCTCCGCGCCCTGCTCGACGAGGGCGTGGATCTCCTCCTCGGTCAGCCCCGGCTCGGGGACATCCTTCATGCCGAAGACGGCGAGCACCGCGCGCGTCGAGGCGGTGAGGACGCGCACGAGCGGGTGGGCCGCGCGGGCGAGCGCGCCCATCGGCCGCGCCACGAGGGCGGCGACGCGCTCCGGGTTCCCCAGCGCCAGGCGCTTCGGCACCAGCTCGCCGACGATCAGCGAGAGGTAGGTGATGAGGGCGACGACGAGCGCGAAGGCGAGCTCCTCCGCCCACGACCCGATCCACGGGACGGTCGCGAAGAGGACGCCGAGCTCCTCGCTCAGCGTCGCCCCGCCGAAGGCGCCGGCGAAGACTCCGATGAGGGTGATTCCCACCTGGACGGTCGAGAGGAAGGCCGTCGGCTCGCGCGCGAGGGCCAGCGCCGCGCGCGCACCCGCATCCCCGCGCTCGGCCCGCTGCTCGAGCCGGATGCGCTTCGCGGCGACGATCGCGATCTCCGACATCGCGAAGACGCCGTTGACCACGAGCAGGAGGAGGATGACCGCCAGCTCGAAGGCGATGGCTGACATTGAGTGCCCGTCTGGTGATCGTCGCCGTCCGGCACCGGGTCCGCCGGCCTCGGCAGACAACTCGGGCGACGGCCGCTAGGATTCAGGGACGCCGTATCTCTCGACCGAACGGTAACACCGCCGAATCCATATATGCATTCGCCCTGGCTGTACGCAGGCTTCACGCTCTTCGTGCTCGCGATGCTCGCGCTCGACCTCGGCGTCTTCCACCGGAGGGCGCACGAGGTCTCGATGAAGGAGGCCGGCGCGTGGAGCGCCGTCTGGGTCTCCCTCGCGCTGGTCTTCAACTATGGCGTCTACCACTTCATGGGCGCCCAGGCCGGGCTCGAGTTCCTCACCGGCTACCTGATCGAGAAGGCGCTCTCGGTCGACAACATCTTCGTCTTCGTCCTCGTCTTCTCCTACTTCCGGGTCCCGGCGCGCTACCAGCACCGGGTGCTCTTCTGGGGGATCCTCGGCGCGCTCCTCATGCGCGGGGCGATGATCGCGGCCGGCGCGGTGCTCATCACGCGCTTCCACTGGGTCATCTACGTCTTCGGCGCCTTCCTCGTGATCACGGGGATCCGCATGGCGATGCAGGACGAGATGGACATCGAGCCCGAGCACAACCCGGTGATCAGGCTCGTGCGGCGACTGCTCCCGGTGAGCAACGTCTATCACGGCCAGCGCTTCTTCGTCACGGAGACGGTCGGCGGGCGCGTCCGGCGGATGGCGACGCCGCTGTTCATCGTCCTCGTCGTCGTCGAGACGACCGACCTCGTCTTCGCGGTGGACTCGATCCCCGCGATCTTCGCCGTCACGACCGACCCGTTCCTCGTCTACACGAGCAACGTCTTCGCCATCCTCGGCCTGCGGGCGCTCTACTTCCTGCTCGCCGGCGTGATCCACCGCTTCCACTTCCTCAAGCTCGGCCTCTCCGTCGTGCTCGTCTTCGTCGGCGCGAAGATGCTCGTCGCCGACCTCTACGAGATCCCGATCACCCTCTCGCTCGGCGTCGTCGCCGTCGTGCTCGTGGCGTCGGTGGTCGCGAGCCTGCTCTTCCCGAAGAAGGCGGAGGAGCACTCGCCGGTGACGCGGAGCCCGGTCGCCGGCGAGGAGCCGGAGCCGACGGCCGTCGGCGCGGAGGACGCGCGCTGAGCGCGGCCGGGGACGCGCGGTCGTGACGAGGGGAGCCGGCGCGCCGGCTCCCCTTCGTGCACGCCGCCCGGCGCTCAGCGCGCGCCCGCCTCGCGCGCCGGCGGCTGCGGCCGCGCCGACGTGACGCGCTGCTCCAGCCACCGCCGCGCCGCGTCGACCTCCCCGGGCGTGACGGTGTGGCCGCCCGGGTGCCAGCTCACGGTGACGTCCGCGCCGGCCTCGCGAAGGACCTCCGCCAGCCGCTCCGCCTGCGCCGCGGGGATCATCGTGTCCGCCTTCCCCGCGCCGATGAAGACCGCGCGTCCGGCGAGATCCGGCAGCCGGTCCGGCTCGAACGGCATCATCGGGCTGAGGAGCACGGCGCCGCGCAGCACGGTCGGGTGGCGGAGCAGCATGCTCGCCGCGATGTTCGCGCCGTTGGAGAAGCCGACGGCGACGATGCGCTCGCGATCGAGCCCGTAGGTCCTCGCCGCGGCCTCGACGAAGCGCGCCAGCTCCTCGGTGCGGCGCGCGAGGTCCTCCTGGTCGAAGACGCCCTCGGCGAGCCGCCGGAAGAAGCGGGGAGCGCCGCGCTCGAGCACCTTGCCGCGCGGGCTCACGATCCCGGCGCCCGGAAGGAGCGCGCGGCCGAGCGGCACGAGGTCCTCCTCGTCGCCGCCGGTCCCGTGGAGGAGGAGCAGCGTCGTGCTCCCCGCGGGCTCGACGCCCGCGGTCGGCGGATGGTAGCGGTGGACGAAGCCGAGCGCCTCGCCGCTCACGTCCTCCGGCCCCGCGGCGGCGCCGAGGAAGGACGACGCCGACGCCGGGACGGGGAGGTGGATCGGGGGGAGGATCGCCTCGATGTGCGCGCGCTGCGGCTCGAACTGCGCCGGGAGCATCAGCCGCTCGCCGAGCCGGTCCTCGGGCTCGTCGATGGCGAAGCCCGGCCCGTCGGTGGCGATCTCGTACAGGACCCCGCCCGGCTCGCGGAAGTAGATCGACTTGAAGTACTTGCGATCGAGGACCGGAGTCGCGTGGAGCCCCGCCGCGCCGACGCGCGCGCGCTCGCCGAGCTGTGCGTCGGCGTCGGGGACGCGGAAGGCGACGTGGTGTACCGTGCCGGCGCCGCCGCTTCCTTCGGGAAAGCCGCCGACCGACCGCACGTCGACGAACGTCCCCGGACCGCCGTCCCCCGTGGCGAACCGGCGCGTCGCGCCGTCCTCGCGCACGGGACGAAAACCGAGCGTCTCGGTGAGGACGCGCTCCGTCGCGTCGCTCCGCTGCACCCAGAGCGTGACCGAGTGGAAGCCCCGGATCGCGTGCTCGCGCGCGATCCCCGGTGCGTCCCCCCACGCCGGGCGCGCCTCGGCGCCGGAGGTGGCGACGAGCTCGAGCAGGAGGCCGTCGGGATCCTTGAAGGAGAGCACGCGCTCGGCGTCGTCCCCGGCGGGCCCGCGCGTCGTCGGCCCCTCGTACGGAATGCCGTGGCGCACGAGGCGCTCGATCCAGAAGCCGAGCGCGCCGGCGGCGACCGCGAAGGAGGTGACCGCCACCTGTCCCGTCCCCTGGCGCCCGCGACGCGCGCCGGGCCAGGGGAAGAACGTCATCACGCTCCCCGGGGTGCCGCGCTCGTCCCCGAAGTAGAAGTGATAGGTCTGCGGATCGTCGAAGTTGACGGTGCGCTTCACGAGGCGCAGGCCAAGCACCCCGAGATGGAAATCGAGGTTGCGCTGCGGGTCGCTGGCGATCGCCGTCACGTGGTGGATGCCGAGTATGCTGCTCACGCTGCGCTCCTGTCGCGGTCGGTGCCCGGCCGGCGGCGCCGCGGCGGCGCGATCGGCCGCATGCTTCGCGCCGTCAGTCGATGGGCTTCAGGTTGGCGACGATCTCCTCGCGGTGCGGCTCGAGGAAGGGGGCGAGGACGATCTTCTCGCCGAGCGTCGCCTCGTTCTCGTCCACGGTGAACCCCGGGCCGTCCGAGGCGATCTCGAAGAGGATGCCGTTCGGCTCGCGGAAGTACAGGCTGCGGAACCAGTAGCGGTCGACCTTCCCGCTGTTCGGGATGCGCAGCTCGCGCAGCCGCTCCGCCCACGCGTCGTAGTCGGCATCGCGGGAGCGGAAGGCGACGTGATGGACGCCTCCCGCACCCGGGCTCGTCGCCGGCAGGTCGGGCTGCACGGCGACGTGCAGCTCCGCGCCCGCGCCGCCCGGTCCCATCTCGTAGACGTGCACCGTTCGCTTCGCCTCGTCCGGATGCGGATAGTCGCGCACGGGGCGCATCCCCAGCGCACGGAGCACGGCATCGGTCGGGCGGAGCTCGGGCACGCTGAGACGGATGGGCCCGAGCCCGCGCACCTGGTGCTCCACCGGGACCGGGCTCCGCTCCCACGGATGCGTCTCGCCGGCGCCGCCGTCGTCGACGAGGGAGAGTCGCTGCCCCTCCGGATCCTCGAGGTCGAGCGTGAGGCGGCCGTCGCGCTCGGTGATCTCGCCGGCGACGACGCCGTGCTCGCCGAGGTGCGTCCGCCACCACTCGAGCGCATCGAGCCCGTCGACGCGGAGGTGCGTGCGCGTGATCGCGCGCGTCCCGCGCCGCTCCTGCGGCACCGGCCAGTCGAAGAAGGTGAGGTCGGTGCCCGGACTCCCCTTCGCGTCGGCGTAGAAGAGGTGGTAGGCGCTCACGTCGTCCTGGTTGACGGAGCGCTTCACGAGCCGCATGCCGAGCGTTCGCGTATAGAAGTGGTGGTTCTCGCGGATCCTCGCCGAGACCGCCGTGAGGTGGTGGATGCCCTGCAGTTCCATGGTGTCCTTCATCGGTGTCGGACGCGTTCGTCGTCGTCGCCGGACAAATATCTTGACGTCAAGATGAGTTCCCGGGTGCTGATACGACAATGCCACCGCCCCGGCGCCGCCGATACCTTCGCATCATGACCGATCCCTACGCCGACTTTCTCGCCTTCCGCCGCTCGATCCCGCGCCCGCCGGCGCGCGAGAAGCGGCGCATCGGCGCCCGCGGCCTCGAGTTCGCCGTCTGGACGACGCCGCCGGTGGCCGGGGCGACGCCGCTGCTCTGCGTCAACGGCGGGCTGCTCTACGCGCACAACCTCCTCTGGCCGGCGCTCTCGCCGCTCGCCGAGCGGCGCCAGCTCGTCTTCTACGACCAGCGCGGCCGCGGCGAGACGCCGGCGCCGCCGGGGGCGCGCGCGGCGCGCATCGAGCACGACGCCGGCGACATCCCCGCGCTGCGGGCGGCGCTCGGCGTCGAGCGCTGGGACATCCTCGGCCATTCGTGGGGAGCTGGTGTCGCGCTCCTCGCCGCCGCGCAGGATCTCGACGGCGTCGGCCGCGTCGTCACGGCGGCGGGCGTCGGCCCGACGAGCGAGTGGATGCCGGCGCTGCGCCGCGCCGCGCTCGCGCGCCTCGCGGGCGACGAGCGGGAGGCCGTGGAGCGGATGACGGACGAGATGCTCGGCAGCGACGACCCGGCGCTGCAGGAAGCGTGGTCGCGCGCCATCTATCCCTCGTGGTTCGCCGAGCCCTCGCTCGCGCGCCACTTCGCCCCTCCCTCCGTGCGCTCGGTCACCGGCGCGGCGGTCGCCGCGCGGCTGCGCCGCGAGGGGTACGACTGGCGCGAGCCGCTGCGTGCCCTCCGGCGACCCGTGCTCGTCATCCACGGGGCGGATGACGCACTCCCGGTCGCCGCCGCCCACGCGCTGCGCGCCACCCTGCCCGACGCGCACGTCGTCGTGCTCCCACGAACGGGGCACATGCCGTTCTGGGAGTCGCCCGCCGCGTTCTTCCGTTCCATCGAGACCTTCCTCAGCGAGGCGATGCCGCCTCCCCCGCCATGAAGCGACTCGATCTCCAGCGCCACTTCCATCCGCGCCCGAGCCGTGCCCGCCGCGCCCTCCTCCTGGCGCTCGCCGCGGCCGTCGCGCTCCCCGCCCTCTCGCCGCGGGCAGCCGCCTGGCCGTTCGGCCACGTCGTGACCGAGGGATCGGCCGGCGGCGCGCTCGCGGCCGGCGACATCCGGGAGCGGAAGCGGGACATCAAGCGCCGGCTGCGCCAGGCCGAGTCGTTCACCTACATCGACGAGATCCTCGTCGCGCGCGATTCGGCGCTGACGCGCTGGCGCGACCGCACGCGCCGTCCGCTGAAGGTCTGGATCCAGCCGGGCGCGGAGATCCCGGACTTCCAGCCGGATTTCCCCGAGGAGGTGCGCCAGGCGTTCCGCGACTGGGAGGCGACGGGGATCCCCGTGCGCTTCGACTTCGTGGACGACGCCGGCGCGGCCGACGTGCACGTGACGTGGCTCGACCGCTTCGACGAGCCGATCAGCGGGAAGACGCGCTGGGCGCGGGACAGCGACTGGTGGATCGTCGAGGCGAACATCGCGATCGCCATCCACCACAACGGCAACGAGGCGCTCGACCATTCGGCGATCCGCGCCATCTCGCTGCACGAGGTCGGCCACCTGCTCGGGCTCGACCACACGGGCGACGTCCTCAACATCATGACGCCGCGCGTGCGCGCCCGCGCGCTCTCCGCCGCGGACAGCGCGACGGTCGTCCTGCTCTACTCGCTGCCGCCCGGCGACGTGCGCTGAGCGGCGCATCAGTGAAGCGACCCGAGCTCATCCTCGTCGCGCTCGTCGCGGGCTTCGTCGCCTTCGTCGCCGGCGCCGCGCGAGACGTGCGCGAGGAGCGGCGACCGGCGCCCGGCGAGCCGGAGCCGCCACCCGTCGAGGCGACGCTCGCCGTCGCCGAGCCAGAGGAGCCGGCGGCCGCCGAGGGCGCGCCGCCCGTCGCCGCGCGCCCGGATCCCGCGCTCGTGCAGCGGATGCTCGAGTCCGGCGCTCCCGGCACGTACATCCAGGCGGTCCTCGACTTCAACGGCGCGATGGTCATCCGCTGGCCGGACCGCACCTTCGAGCCGCTCACGGTCTGGATCCAGCCGACGTCGTCGCTCCCCGACTTCGACGCGCGGAACGCGCCCCTCGTCCGCGACGGCTTCGTGCAGTGGGAGGGTCCGTCGCTCCCGCTCCGCTTCACCTTCGTCGTCGATTCCGCACGCGCCGCGGTGCACGTGACGTGGGCGGACCGCTTCGAGGGCGAGACGCGCATCGGCACGACGACCCGGACGCACCGCAGCGACGGTCTGATCATGGGGGCGAGCATCGTCCTCGCGCTGCACGACTCCGCCGGGGGCGTGCTGCCGCCGCACATCGTGCGCGCGGCGG
>DASUSM010000275.1:0-17029 GCA_036375115.1 Gemmatimonadaceae bacterium
CGGCGTGCTCGGGGCGGAACACCCCGCTCGCCGAGAGGATGCTCGCGAGCCCGATGGCGAGCCCGATCGCCCAGAGCGCGCGAGGGAGAAAGGCGCGCGTCGAGCCGAGCAGCGAGACGATCCCGAAGGCGCCCGCGGCGAGCAGGCTCCAGCCGTTGGCCAGCGACGCGTAGGCGCCGTAGCCGAGCGGCAAGGCGCGCCAGACGACGAGCGCCGCGAGGGCGCCCCACGCGAGCGCGACCCAGAGCCGTCCGCCCGCCCACCACCCGACGAGCGCGCAGACGGCGATCGCGGGGATGAGCAGCCACGGCGTCTGCTCGACCGGCAGGACGACGGGGAGGAGGGGGAGCGCCGGCACGAGGAGGAACGCGGCGAGGGCGATGAGCACGAAGCGCCATCGCCGCTCGCCGGCCGCCTGCGGCACGGCCGCCTGGGACGCCGCCTCCTCGGGCATCGTCAGCCCTGGAAGCCCCGGATGTAGGGGATGATCGCCAGATAGCGCGCCCGCTTCACGGCGGTCGCGAGCTGGCGCTGGTGGCGCGCGCACGTCCCGCTCAGCCGGCTCGGCAGGATCTTGCCGTGGTCCGTGATGAAGCGGCCGATCGTGCGGTCGTCCTTGTAGTCGATGAAGCGCGTCCGGCTCTCGCAGAACGGGCAGGTCTTCTGTGGGCGGCGCATGGCTTATTCCTCGTCCTCGTCGTCTTCGTCGCGCGCGCGGCGGGCCGCGAGCTCTTCCTCCGTCATCGGCGGCGCGCCGACCTCGTGCTCGTGGAGGGTGACGAGGTAGCGGAGCACGCCCTCGTCGAGCTTCAGCGCACGCTCGTACTCGGGAAGCACGCCGGTCTCGGCGTCGAACTGGGCGACGACGTAGTAGCCCGTGTCGCGGGGGCCGATCTGATAGGCGAGCTGGCGACGGCCCCAGTGCTCGATCTTCGGCTCGGTCTCGAGACCGAGGAGCCCGTGCACGCGGGTGAGCTTGTCGGAGATGGCGGCATCCTCGAGCGTCGAATCGAAGATGTAGACCGCCTCGTAACGGCGAGACATACCGTGGCAATCCTCCCTTTGGTCGTGAGCCGCCCCCCGCTGGTTGCCGGAACGGGAGGAGGGGAATGGAGCGGCGGTCGAGTGACGCGCCGCGATTTTTTTCCGAGCCTCGTAAGCTAGCCGGTCGCGGACCGCCGGGCAACGCCGCCGTCAGCTCTCCATCACCGCCCGCACGTCGGCCGGGACCGCCGCCGCGGCGCCCCGCCGCCCGAGCCACGAGACGACGAAGAAGACGACGAGCGAGAGCGCGAGGGCGAGCCCGGACACCGATGCACCCGCCGGGAGCGAGAACGCGCGGACGTAGGCGAGCGTCTCGAGGGCGAGCGTGACGGCGAGCCCCGTCGCGATCGACGCGATGGCGCCGGCGCGGGTCGCGCCGGGCCAGTTCAGCCCGATCGCCAGCGCCGGAACGAGCGTGGACGCGAACAGGCCGAAGCCGAAGATGCCGAGGAAGGCGACGAGCACGCCCGGGAGCTGCGCGAGCAGCGCCGCGAGGACCGCGATGGCGACCGTCGCAATGCGCCCCCAGCGCAGCTCGCGCACGCCCCGGAGCCCGAGCGCCCTCGGCAGGTCGTGCGTGACCGCGGCGGCGCCGATGCTGAGGAACGAGTTCACCGTGCTCATGATCGCCGCGGCGGCGCCGGCGAAGACGATCGCCGCGAGCAGCCGCGGCGTGAACTCCAGGACGAAGCGCGGCGTCGCCTCGTCGGGCGTCGCGAGCGGCGCCATGCGCCCCGTGGCGACGAGGGCCGCCGCCGCGAGCCCGACGGCGAAGAAGAGGAGCAGCGTGACCGCCATCGACGCCGTCATCAGCAGCGGATACCACTTCAGCCGCCGCGGATCGCGCAGCATGTAGAACTTGTGGACGACGTGCGGCTGCCCGAGCGACCCGACGCCGAAGACGAAGAACAGCGAGAGCGCCGCCACGGGGGTCAGCCGCCCCCACGGCCCGACGAGCGCCGGGTCGTGCGCGAGGAGCGCCGCCGAGATCGCCGCCATTCCGCCGCCGGCGTCGAGCGCGTACACGAAGACGAGCGCCGACGCGATCGCCATCACGGCCCCCTGGAAGAGGTCCGTGTAGACGCCGGCGAGGATCCCGCCGGTCGCCGAGTAGGAGAGCACGACGAGCATCCCGATCCAGATCGCCCATCCGAGCCCGATGCCGAAGACCGCGTGCACGATCAGCCCGAGCGCGAGGACGTTCGTCGCCGTGTAGCCGACGACGGCGACGAGGATCGTGACCGCCGAGAGCCCCTGCGCGGCGCGCGAGTCGTAGCGTGCGCCGATCGCATCGGGGACGGTGACGAGCTCGCGCACCTCGGCGAGGAGGCGCAGCCGCTTGCCGAGCACCCACGCGCCCATCGCACCGGTGATGGACGCCGAGAGCACGATGTGGATCGCGCCGAGGCCGATCGCCTGCACGAGCCCCGGACCGCCGACGAAGGCGAAGCCGGAGAGCGTCGCCGACATCGAGGCGATGGCCAGCGTCCAGGGGCCGAGCCGGCGCCCCGCGACGAAGAAGTCCCCGGCCGTTCGCGTGCGGCGCGCTGCCCACGCCGCGATCGCCGCGACGACGGCCACGTACAGCAGGGCGACGGCGACGATCGTCGGGTGCGCGAGTCCGGACGGGGCGGACGCCTGGAGGATGGCCGGCGCGGGCATCAGCGCTCCGCGTGCGCCTCAGCGTCCGCGCTCGCCGCGCGACGCTCCTTCGCCTGCTCGGCGAGGCGCCGGATGCGCGCGATGTCCTCCGGCCGCAGCGTGTGCTCGTCGAACGCCGCGGCGTAGGCCAGCGGGAGGACGAGCATCGGGAGGAGCCCGATCCCGACGAGGACGATCGCCGCGCGCCGCGGGAGTCCGAACCAGAGCGGGTCCGCCGCCGACTCCGGCGGGAGGAACAGCGCCGCCCCGAAGCCGCCGGCGAGGATGACGAAGGTGGCGAGGAAGGGCCAGAGGAGCCGACCGAGCCCGCGGTCGTTCCGCGCGGCTCCGAGAGCGAGCAGCGCCGGCAGCGCGAGGGCGATCGCGGCGGCGAGCGCCGGAGCCGCCCACGCCGGCAGTCCGCCCGGGAGGAACGCGGCGAGCTGGACGGCGAGCACGGCGAGCGCCGCAGCGAAGATCGAGAGGAGCGCCAGGCGTCGCGTCGTCATTCGGTCAACGTCAAGGGTGACAACAGGTTGAGAGCGATCGCCGGGCACCACCGGAGCGCGGCGTCCGCCGAGGCGTCCTCTGCCGTGGCGCGGATGCTGCCAGACTCGTCCTTATGTACGACCGCGTGCGACGCCGCACGTCCGACTTCCCCGACCGATCCTCTCCGTGAGCCGCTACGGCCCGACCAGCGAGATCCTCAAGCGGTTCTACGACGGCCTGGCCGCGCTCACCCCCGAGCAGTGGCGCGAGGCGGGGGAGCGCTGGATCGCCCTCGAGCCGCCGCAGTACGGCCGCGCCGATCGCATCGCCACCGGGCTCATCGACGGCCTCGAGCGCAACGGCGCCTGGGTCGCCGCGCGCGTCGAGCTCGAGCACGTCCTCGACGAGCAGCGCCAGACGCTGCGCCGGACGCGCCCCGACCAGCTCCTCCCCGCGGGGCTCGGCTTCAACGCCGCGCAGTGCGCGATCGTCGCGCTCCTCGTGCAGGACCAGCTCGCGGCCGACGTCCTCGACGTGCTCTACTGCCCCTTCGAGCCGATGCTCCCGCTCGCGAGCATCCGCGGCGAGCAGGGCGGACCGTCGCCCGTGCTCGACCTCACCGCCCGGCTGAAGGCGTCGCCGCGGAAGTGAGCGGGACCGGGCGCGCCGCGGCGACGCTCAGACGTTGAAGCGGAAGAGCATCACGTCGCCGTCGCGCACGACGTACTCCTTCCCCTCCGAGCGCACCGAGCCCTTCTCGCGCGCGCCCTTCCAGCCGCCGTTGGCGACGAACTCGTCGTAGCCGACGGTCTCGGCGCGGATGAAGCCGCGCTCGAAATCGGTGTGGATCACCGCGGCCGCCTTCGGCGCGGTGTCCCCCTCGTGGATCGTCCATGCACGCACCTCCTGCTCGCCGGCGGTGAAGTACGTCTGGAGGCCGAGCAGGTGGTAGCCGGCCCGGATCAGCCGGTCGAGCCCCGCCGACTCGATCCCGAGCGAGGCCAGGAAGTCCGCGCGGTCCTCCGGCGGCAGCTCGGCGAGCTCGGCCTCGATCTTCGCGGAGAAGGGGACGACCTCCGCGTGCTCGCCGCTCGCCGCGATCGCGGCGCGGAGCGCCCTGAGGTGCGGCCCCTCCTCGCCGGAGAGCTCGGCGTCGGTGACGTTCGCGGCGTAGAGCACCGGCTTCGCCGTGAGGAGCGTCAGCGGCGCGAGGAGCTCGCGCTGCTCCCTCGAGAGCTGCGCCTCCCAGAGCCCGCGTCCGTCCTTCAGGAAGGCGTACGCCGCATCGAGCGCGGGGAGCTCGGTCTGCGCCTCCTTGTCACCCGTCTTCGCCGTGCGCCTGACGCGGTCGAGCCGCTTCTCGACCGTCTGGAGGTCGGCGATCGCGAGCTCGAACTCGATCACCTCGCGGTCGCGCACGGGATCGACGGCGCCCATGACGTGCGTCACGTCGGGATCCTCGAAGCAGCGCACGACGTGCACGATCGCGTCGGTCTCGCGGATGTTCGCGAGGAACTTGTTCCCGAGCCCCTCGCCCTCCGCCGCGCCCTTCACGAGCCCGGCGATGTCGACGAACTGCACGACGGCGGGAACGGTGCGCTTCGGCTGGACGACGTCGGCGAGGCGGGTGAGCCGCGCGTCCGGCACCTCCACCATGCCGACATTCGGCTCGACGGTGCAGAACGGGTAGTTCGCCGCCTCCGCGCCCGCCGCGGTGAGCGCATTGAACAGCGTGGACTTGCCGACGTTCGGGAGGCCGACGATACCGAGGCGGAGCATTGGGGGACTGAGGACCGGGAACGGGGGGATCGGCTGGGGACTGGGGACCGGGGACGGGGGACGGGGTCCGGACCGACGCGGATTCCCTCCCGTCCCCCGTCCCTCGTCCCTCGTCCCTGCCTTACCGCAGGAACCACGGCGCGAGCACGAGGCTCACGACCGACATCAGCTTGATGAGGATGTTCATCGCCGGGCCCGACGTGTCCTTGAACGGGTCGCCGACCGTGTCGCCGACGACGGCGGCCTTGTGCGGGTCGGAGCCCTTGCCGCCGTGGATGCCGCCCTCGATCGCCTTCTTCGCGTTGTCCCACGCGCCGCCGGCGTTCGCCATGAAGAGCGCCATCATCACGCCCGTCACCGTGGCGCCGGCGAGCAGCCCGCCGAGCGCCTCGACGCCGAGCCACTTGCCGACGACCACCGGCACGAGCACCGAGACCACTCCCGGCACGATCATCTCGCGGAGCGCGGCGCGCGTCGAGATGTCCACGCAGCGCGCGGAATCCGGCTCGCCCGTCCCCTGGAGGAGCCCCGGGATCTCGCGGAACTGGCGGCGCACCTCCTCCACCATCCCCTGCGCCGCGCGGCCGACCGCGGTCATCGTCTGCGCGCCGACGAAGAACGGCATCACGCCGCCGATGAACAGCCCGATCACGACCATCGGGTCGATCAGGTTCAGCCCCGCGTCGCGCAGGCCGACGGCCGACGCGTAGGCGCTGAAGAGGGCGAGCGCGGTGAGCGCCGCCGAGCCGATGGCGAAGCCCTTGCCGATCGCCGCCGTCGTGTTGCCGAGCGCGTCGAGGCCGTCGGTGATCTTCCGGACCTCGGGGCCGAGCCCCGACATCTCGGTGATCCCGCCGGCGTTGTCGGCGATCGGGCCGTACGCGTCCACCGACATCGTCACGCCGACCGTGGCGAGCATCCCGACCGCGGCGATCGCCACGCCGTAGAGCCCCGCCATCTCGACGGCGACCCACGTCGCCCCGCAGATGAGGAGCACGGGGACGATGCAGCTCTCCATGCCGACGGCGAGGCCGGCGATGATGTTCGTCGCCGGACCCGTCTTCGACGACTCGGCGATGCGCAGCACCGGCTTCGAGGCCGTGTAGTACTCGGTCACGAGCCCGATCGCGATCCCCGCCACCGTCCCGGCGAGCACCGCCCAGAAGGGCCCCATCGCCGGGAAGAGGGTGCCGTCCTCGCGCTGCATCCCGATCGGGAGCGCGTCCGTGAGGAACCAGGCGAAGACGAGGAAGAGGCCGGCCGCGATGAACGTCGTCATGCGCAGGGCGTTCGCCGGGTTCCCCTTGGCGAGCACGCGCATCGCGAGGATGCCGACGAGCGAGGCGACGAGCCCTGCCGCCGTGTAGGCGAGCGGGAGGAGGAGCGCCGGGCCCGCCGTGTCGGACGGGATGAGCGGCGACGTCGCGGCGATCGCGATCGTCGCGATCACCGAGCCGACGTAGCTCTCGAAGATGTCGGCGCCGAGGCCGGCGACGTCGCCGACGTTGTCGCCGACGTTGTCGGCGATCGTCGCCGGGTTGCGCGGGTCGTCCTCGGGAATCCCCGCCTCGACCTTGCCGACGAGGTCCGCGCCGACGTCGGCCGCCTTGGTGTAGATGCCGCCGCCGACGCGGGCGAAGAGGGCGATCGAGCTCGCGCCCATCGCGAAGCCGGAGATCGCCTCGGAGAAGCCGCGCACCGCGGAGGCGCTGTCCAGGCCGCTGGCGAGCCAGAGGAAGACGCCGGCGATCCCGAGCAGGCCGAGGCTCGCGACGCTCAGTCCCATCACCGCGCCCCCGCTGAACGCCGCGCGGAGCGCGGCGGCCTGGCCGTGCGCCCGCGCCGCCTCGCTCGTGCGCACGTTCGCGTGCGTCGCCGCCTGCATCCCGGCGAAGCCCGAGGCGACGGAGCAGAGGCCGCCGAGCACGTAGGCGATCGCCGTCTCCGTCCCGATCGCCCACGCGAGCAGCCCCGCGACGACGAGCAGGAAGGGGAGGAGCACGAGGTACTCGCGCCGGAGGAACGCCATCGCGCCCTCGTGGATCCGGTGGGCGAGCGTCTGCATGATCGCCGAGCCGGCGGGCAGCCGCGTGACGCCCACGTAGGTCACGAGGGCGACGACGAGACCGAGGAGTCCGATCCCGACGGCGTAGAGTGCGAGGTTGTCGAGCATCAGTGCGCTCTGCTCTCTGGTGGGGGTGGGGGTCAGGCCTGCTGCTTCTTGTTGAACTCGGACATCGCCGCCTCGGCGCCGTCGGTCAGCCACCGCTCGACCGCGCCGGTGATCGACGGCAGGAGCGCGACGACCTCGTCGCGCTCGTCCTTCCCGAAGGGGGAGAGGACGAAGTCGGCGAGGTCGCCGCCTCGCCGACGCGGGTCGGCGGGATGGATGCCGACGCGCAGCCGCGGGTACTGCTGGCTCTTGAGGTGATGCTCCACGCTCTTGAGCCCGTTGTGCCCGCCGGCGCTCCCCTGCGCTCGGACCCGGAAGGTCCCGACGGGGAGCGCGACCTCGTCGACGATGACGAGGAGGTCCGTCTTCGCGGACCAGAACGGGCGGCGCAGGTACGGTCGCAGTACCTGGCCGCTGAGGTTCATGTACGTGAGCGGCTTGACGAGCCGCACGCGATGCCGGCCGACCTGGCCCTGCGTCACGAGCGCCTCGCCGTCCTTGCGCCACTTCTCGAAAGCCCAAACGTCGGCGAGGTGGTCGACGACCCACCAGCCGACGTTGTGGCGCGTGCTCTCGTAGTCTCGCCCGGGGTTCCCCAGGCCCAGCACGACCTTCACGACGTCCGCGTCCGGAGTCGGCGCGTCGCCCGCGGGGTGCGCCGTCGTCCCACGACGGGCGACGAGCCGCCAGAGCGCCCGGAGCAACGCGCCGGCGAGGCCTAGGCCTCGTCTTCCTCGTCCTTGGGCTTCCGGATGAGCTCCGGCTCCGCCGGCGCCGCCTCCTCCACGGGAGCCGCGACCTCGGCCTCGACGCGCGGCGCCGAGCAGACGGCGATCGTCTGCTCCGCATCCGTGATCATCGTGACGCCCGCGGGGAGGGTGAGATCGCCGACGTGGATCGAGTGGCCGATCGTCAGGTTGGTGACGTCGACGTCGATGTGGTTCGGGATGCTCCCCGGGTCGCACTCGACCTCGACCTCGCGCAGCACGAGGTCGAGAATCCCGCCGCCGACGCGGACGCCCTCGGCCGTGCCGACGATGACGAGCGGCACCTCGACGGTCACCGTCTCGCCCGCGACGAGCTCCTGGAAGTCGACGTGGAGGATCTGGCGCTTGAACGGGTGACGCTGGATCTCGCGGATCAGCGTCCGCGCCGTCGTTCCGGCGATGTCGAGATCGATGACCGTCGAGCCGGCGCTGATGTGGTCGAGCAGGCGCTCGAGCTCGCGGCTCGGGACGGCGAGCGACTGCGGCTCGCGGTTGTGGCCGTAGATGACGGCGGGAATCTGTCCGCTCGCGCGGAGCTTCCGGGCGACGCCCTTGCCGGTGTCGTCGCGGCGGGTGGCGGTGAGGTTGGCGGTGGCCATGGTGTCGAACTCTCCAGAGAAAACCGTGGTCAGTCGAAGAGCGAGCTGACCGACTGCTCGTTGTGCGTGAAGCGGATCGCCTTCGCCAGCAGCTCCCCGACGGACAGCACCTTCAGCTTGTCGAACTGTCGGTTCGCCGGGATCGCGACCGTATCCGTGACGGTGACCTCGACGATCGGCGCCGCGCTCAGCCGCTCGACGGCGGGGCCGGAGAGCAGCGCGTGCGTGGCGCAGACGTAGATGTCGCGGGCGCCGAGATTCTTCAGCGCCCGCGCCGCCTCCGTCACGGTGCCGGCGGTGTCGATCATGTCGTCGGGGATGATGCAGTCCTTCCCCTCGACCTCACCGACCACGTTCAGCACCTCGGCGACGTTGGCCTTCGGGCGGCGCTTGTCGATGATCGCGAACGACCCATCGAGGCGCTTGGCGAACCCGCGGGCCATCTTCGCCGATCCCACGTCCGGCGCCACGACGACCAGGTCCCGCAGATTCTTCCTGCGGTAGTGGCTGACGAGCACCGGCGCCGCGTAGAGGTGGTCGACGGGCACGTCGAAGAACCCCTGCAGCGCGTGCTGGTGGAAGTCGATTCCCAGCACCCGGTCCGCCCCCGCGGCCTGGATCATGTTGGCCACGAGCTTGGCACCGATCGCGACGCGCGGCTGGTCCTTCCGGTCCTGCCGCGAGTAGCCGTAGTAGGGCATGACGCAGGTGACCCGCGCCGCCGACGCCCGCCGCACCGCATCGATCAGGAGCAGCAGCTCCATCACGTTCTCGGCCGGCGGATTCGTGGGTTGGACGATGAAGACGTCGGCCCCGCGAATGTTCTCGTCGATCCGGACGAAGATCTCGCCGTCCGCGAAGCGCGTGCAGGTCGCCCTGGCGAGCTCGATCCCCAGATGTCTGGCGATCTCCTCGGCCAGCGCCCGGTTCGCCGTGCCGGAGAGCAACTTGAACCCGCGCGTCGGTACGGAAAGCCCGTCCATGCCGCAGCCTTGAAGAGTAGAAGGGGGAAGGGTCTTAGTAAAGGGAGGGTGGCCCTCGGCCCTCGGCGCTCGGCACTCGACTCCGACGCGACCGCCGAGGGCCGAGGGCCGAGCGCCAAGTCCCCGCCCCATTGGCCCTGGTGGATTCGAACCACCATTCTCGGATCCAAAGTCCGATGTCCTGCCATTGGACGAAGGGCCAGCAGCCGAACAAAGCTATCCGGATCGGACAGGGGCGACAACTCGCGTCGCCGTCCGCGTCGCGAGCACGTGCCCCCCGACTTCCGCGAGCGCGCCCGCCGCGGGCGCCACGTCGAAGATGCCGAACACCGTCGACCCGCTCCCGGAGAGCAGCGCGATCCGCGCGCCGGCCGCCCGGAGCCGCGCGGCGATCGCCGACAGCTCCGGGTGACGGCCGAACACCACCGGCTCGAAGTCGTTCGAGGCGATCGCCGCCACTCCTGACCAGTGCGCGAGCGACGCCCCCTCGAGGAGCCGCGCCTCGGGCGTCCGCTCCCGGCTCGCGGCGAGCCAGGCGTAGGCGTCTGCGGTCGCGACGCCGAAGGGGGGGACGACGAGCCGCACCTCGCGTGGGGGGAGCGCGGGGAGGGCGAGGAGGCGCTCGCCGCGCCCCCAGCCGAGCGCCAGCGCGGCCTCGCTCGCGAGGAAGGGAACGTCGGCGCCGAGTGGGGTGGCGAGCGCGAGGAGGCGCTCCGCCCCGACGGGCGACGGGTTGAGATGGTCGAGCAGCCGCAGCACCGCGCCGGCGTCCGCGCTCCCCCCGGCCAGCCCGCCCCCGACGGGGATGCGCTTCTCGATCTCGATCGCGAAGCCCCGCGGCCACCCCGTCGCCTCGGCGTACGCCGCCGCCGCCCGCCAGGCGAGGTTGCGATCGATCGGTCCGAGTCCCGCAGCGGGCATCGCCGGGCCCGCGGCATCGAGCGAGCGGCCGGCGACGCCGGTGCGCACGCGCACCTCGTCGCCGAGATCGAGGCGCGCGAAGAGCGTCTCGATCTGGTGGTAACCGGAGCGCTCGCGGGCGAGCACGCGCAGGGCGAGGTTGACCTTCGCCTGCGCCGTCACGCTCGCCGCGCCGCTCACGCGTCGCGGCCCGCCGGGCCCGTCGCTCCCGCCGAGCGCGCCCGGTCGTCGCGCGGCGGCGCGTCCGCCGGCTCGCCGCCGCCGGCGGCGTCGCGCGCGCCGGAGCCAGCGCCGTCCCTCGGGCCATCTGCCGCAGCTTCGCCCGGCGCCGCCGAGCCGAGATCGCTGAAGTGCAGGCGCAGCCGCGAGAAGTACCAGGCGCCGATCAGCGTGATCGGAATGAACGACAGGATGTGGTAGCCGAGCGCCCACGTCACCGCCGTCTCCGCCGGCACGCCGTAGACGGCGAGGCCGATCTTCGCCGACGCCTCGAAGGTGCCGAGGAAGCCGGGCGCCGACGGGACCGCGACGCCGAAGCCGATCACACCCTGGAGAAAGAGCGCGGCCGATGCCGGCACGTCGACGTCGAGCGCGACGAAGCCGATCCAGAAGGCGAGCGCGTTGACGAGCCAGTGCAGGACCGTCCAGGCGAGGACGGCGGCGAAGCGGCCGGGGTGGCGGAGGACGCCGAGCCCGCTCGCGAAGGAGAGGAGCATCGCACGAACCCGCGACTCGAGGCGCGGCACCGCGCGGCGCGCCAGCGCGCCGACGAGGTCCACGAGCAGACGCGGGAAGAAGACGACGACGTAGAGCGCCGCGAGCAGCCCGGCGACCGCGACGATGCCGAATCCCGCCCACCGCCCGATCGACTCGTTCGCCGGAAAGGCCGGGTCGAGCGTCGCGAGGAGCATCAGCGCGAGGATCGCCACCGCGTCGAACACGCGGTCCACGGCGAGCGAGGCGAGCGAGGCGGAGAAGGGGATCGCCGGCAGCTCGCGCGTCACGGCGAAGGCGCGCGCGATCTCGCCGGCGCGCGCCGGGACGACGTTGTTGACCATCACGCCGATCGCCGTCGAGCGCCACAGCGGCCCGAAGGGCGGGCGCCGCACGATCGGCGAGAGGATCACCTGCCACCGCATCGCGCGCAGCGGCACGGCGAGCGTCGCGACGACCGCGGAGAGGAGGAGGAGCCCGAGGTTCGACCGCGCCAGCGCCTGGGCGACGTGGTGGAAGTTCACGTCCCAGAGCGCCCACACGAGCAGGGCGGCGCTCAGCACGAGGCCGAGCGCGCCGCGCCATCCGAAGCGTCGCACGAGCTACTCCGTCGCCGCGAGCTGCAGGAGGTCCGACAGCTCGGCGATCGCGTCGGGGGATGGAGCGCTCTGCTGTGCGCGGATCTCCGCCGTGATCGCGCGCGCCCGGTCGAGCGCGGCGCGCCCGCGGTAGAGCAGCTCCTCGATGGGGACGAGGCTCTCGTCGACGATCGGGACGGGCTGGCTGAGCGGCGTCGTGTGGAGCTCGCCGATGCGCGCGATGCCGTGCTGCAGCATCCCCTTGAGCGCCGCGCCGCTGGGCGTCTTCGAGCGCGGGCGCGGGGCGGGCGGATGCGACGCGGCGGCCGTCGTCAGCCCGCCGAGCGTCGGCGTGAGGCGGGAGAGGTCGGGCATGGCGCCGGCGGGCATCGTCGGCCCCATCGGCACCGGAGCCGGGAGCTCCTGTCCGGCGAGGTCGGCGAGCTGCCGCCCGACCTCGTCGCGCTCGCGCTTCGGATCCGAGAGCAGCACCGCGACCTCGTCCACCGCGGCGAGCGCGCCGCCGTCGAGCGAGGCCGCGGGCTCGACGATCCGCTCGACGAAGGCGGCGATCCCCGTCTCGCCGAAGCCGCGCGCCGAGTCGCCGAGGCCGCGCAGCGCGACGCGCAGCTCGCGCGCGAGGCGCGCGCGGCTCGCCGGGTCGAACGCGGCGCGCGCCTCGCTGACGACGCGCCGCAGGTGCTCCGCCTGACTCACGACCTCGAGGCGGAAGCGCTGCCCCGGCGTCGTCGGCGGCGTGGGCGCGGCGGCGACGAGGTGCGGACCCCCATCCGCGTGGAAGAGCGACTCGATCGGGACGATGCGGTCGGCGTCGCCGGGCGCGCTCTCCTCCAGTGCGGCGCTGGCCGCGAGAAAGCGCTGCATCTCGGCGCCGCCGGCCGTCGCCGGCGTGCCGGCGCGCAGGTCGCTGCTCGCGCGCCGGAGGAGCTGGGCCGCCGCGCCGAAGAGCGCGAGCTGCGCCGCGGTCGCCGACATCTCGCCCAGCTCCACCGGCTTCGCCGCGCGCTCGATCGCCGCGAAGACCTCGGGGAGCGGCGGATAGTCGCGGATCGCGGTGATGCCGCGCAGCGCCCGCACGCGGCCGAGCGCGCTCCCGAGCGCCGCCGCGTCGGCGGGGCGCACCGCGAAGGCGTCGAGCGCGCGGGCGATCTCCTCGGCCTCCGTGATGAAGAAGAGCGGCCCGCCGCTCCCGGCGACGGGCGTCGGCGTCCGCGAGCGCGCCGTCGGCGGCACCCACCGCACCAGCTCCGCGATGCGCTCCTGCGCGCGGCGCTCCTCGTTCGCTCCCCACATCCGGACCGCGCGCACGAGGACCTTGAGGTCGTCGATCGCCGCGACGAGGACGCCGCGCACGGTCGCGTCCCATCCGATCGCGCCGTCGCGCAGCGCGCGGCCGACGCGCTCCACGCCGGAGGCGACCTCCGAGAGGGAGCTCAGCCGCGCCATCGTCGAGCTGCCGCGCAGCCGCCGCGCGTAGCCCGTGAACGCCTCGAGGTCCGGCGTGCCCTGGCCGGCCGCGGCGACGATGCCGTCGAGCTGCTCCAGGTACTCGCTCGCTTCGAGGACGAAGAAATCCAGCAGTCCGGACGACGAACTCATGCCGACTCCAGAGGGGTGTGCGGGGACGCGCGCGCGAAGTTTGGTGAGGGAGGACCACAGAGGGAAGAGGGAGGCCCGGCCGCGGACGCCGTCGCGAGGGATGACGCGGTGCGCGCTAGGCACTCGCGTTTCGTCCCCCGTCCCCCGTCCCTCTTCCCTGCCGTTCCATCGCCCGCCGCATCTCGCGGACGCTCTCCTCCATGCCGACGAACAGGGCCCGCCCGACGATACTGTGGCCGATGTTCAGCTCCTCGACCTCCGGGATCCCCGCGACCGGAGCGACGTTGGCGACGGTCAGCCCGTGGCCGGCGTGCACGGCGAGGCCGAGCGACCGGCCGAGCCGCGCCGCGGCGCGCAGCGCCGCGATCGGTCCCGGGTCGCCGGGGTGGTTCGCATACGTCCCCGTGTGCAGCTCGATCGCGTCCGCGCCGAGCTCGCGCGAGCGGCGGACCATCGCCTCGTCGGGATCGATGAAGAGGCTCGTCCGGATCCCCGCGTCCTTGAGGCGCGCGAGCGCCTCGGCGAGGTGACCCGGCTCGCGCGCGACGTCGAGCCCGCCCTCCGTCGTCACCTCCTCGCGCCGCTCGGGGACGAGCGTCGCCTGGAACGGCCGGACGCGCTCGGCGATCGCGAGCATCTCCCGCGTGCACGCCATCTCGAGGTTGAGCACCGTCGTCACGGCAGTGGCGAGGCGCGCGATGTCGTCGTCCTGGATGTGGCGGCGATCCTCGCGGAGGTGCGCGGTGATCCCGTCCGCGCCGGCGCGCTCGCAGAGAAGCGCCGCGGCGACGGGATCGGGCTCCGCGCCGCGCCGCGCCTGCCGCAGCGTCGCGACGTGATCGATGTTGATGTAGAGGCGCTGATGCGCCGGACCGTTGGCGCGCGCCGGCGGACGGGTTGCTGGCATCTGCGGCCGGGTTTAGGTTCGCTCAACTACGTGACTCGGAGAACCGTCGTGCACCGTTCGGCGTTCGCACTGCTTCTCGCCGCCGGCATCGTCGCCTGCGGCCCTCGCTCGACCCAGACCGCACCCGCTCCGCAGCAGTCCATCGGCGCGAGCACCCCGCGCGCCGCGGTGGACCGCTTCCTCGGCGCGGTGCGGGCGCAGGACCTCCAGGCGATGTCGATCATCTGGGGCACCGCGAACGGACCGGCGCGCGATCAGATGCCGCAGGACCAGCTCGAGCGGCGCGAGCTGATCATGCAGTGCTACCTCCTGCACGACCAGGCCCGCGTCGTCCGCGAGTCGATCGGGACGAGCGGTCGCCCGGAGTTCCTCGTCGAGCTCACGAAGGGGCGTCTCGTCCGGACGACGACGTTCTACGCGGTCGAAGGGCCTGACGACCGCTGGTTCATCGAGAACGTCGACCTGGAGCCCGTCCAGGATCTCTGCCAGTCGCCGAACGCGCGGTAGCTCCGGTCCGGCGGCAGGAACCGGCGCGGCGCGCGGCGGCTTAGTGCTCCGAGAGCTCGACGAGCACACCGGCGGTGGCGCTCGGGTGGAGGAAGGCGATGCGCTTTCCCTCCGCGCCGGTGCGCGGCGTCTCGTCGATGAGGCGGATGCCGGCCCGGCGGCAGCGCTCCAGGGCGCCGTCGAGGTCGTCCACGGCGAAACAGACGTGGTGGATCCCCGGGCCGCGCTTCGCCACGAACTTCCCGATCGGGGAGTCCGGCGTCTCCGCCTCGAGCAGCTCGACGAGCGACTCGCCGGCGGCGACGGCGGCGATGCGCGCTCCATCGGCGTCGTCGAGCTGGACCTCGGGCATCCCGAGGATGTCGCGGTAGAAGGGCAGGATCTCGTCGAGCACGCGCACGGCGATGCCGATGTGGGCGATGCGCGTGCCTCGGACGGGACGATCTGGCATGAGAATGGCGCTCCGGAGTGGTCTTCGGTCCGCGCTCAAGTTAATCGGCACAGCCGGGCCGGTCAGGCCCGAGGGAGGAGAACGAGATGTCGAATGCAGTCGAAGTGACCGACGCGAACTTCGAGACCGAGGTGGAGAAGCACGATGGCGTGGCCGTCGTGGACTTCTGGGCGGCGTGGTGCGGCCCGTGCCGCGCGATCGCGCCGGTGCTCGACCAGCTTGCCGGCGAGTACCACGGGAAGGTGAAGGTCACGAAGCTCGACGTGGACGCCAACCAGCGCACGGCGATGAAGTTCAACGTGCGCTCGATCCCGATGGTGCTCTTCTTCAAGGACGGCAAGGTCGTGGACCAGGTGATCGGCGCGATCCCGAACGAGATCAAGGCGAAGTTCCAGAAGCACGCCGCCTGAATCGAGCCGAGCATTGCGGGCGCCCTCGCCGCCCCGCATTTTTTCGCCCGGGAGGCCGCACGGCCTCCCGGGCTTTTTTCCACGGACATGCACTCGCACACGCAGCGCTTTCCGCACGAGCGCGTCCTGCTCCCGCGCACGAAGCTCGCCTACGTCCATCTGCACAACCTGCTGACGGACGCGAAGCGCGACCGGTCGGCGCGCGTCTTCGGCTACGTCGCGATCTGGCTGCCGGAGGAGCTCGTCCTGCTCTACCTGCAGTCGGGCGAGCTCGTGAACGCGACGTGGGCGCACAGCGACGTCGTGCGCGCCATCCCGCTCGCCGATGCGCTCGCCCGCGTCCCCGCCGAGCCGGAGCTCGGCGAGATCTGCTTCCACGAGGCGGAGGACGAGCAGCTCGCCTGCATGTGGGCGGCGCAGGTGTCCGAGCCGGAGCCCTGGCCGGGCGAGCTCGACGCGTTCGACGAGGGCGCGCTCTTCCCGTTCCTCATGGCCACGACCTGGGACGGCATGCTCGAGATCGCGATGGACGGCGGGGTGAGCTACGCGATCGTGCGCGACGGCGAGGTCGAGCGCGCCTATCTCGCGGACCCGGTCCCGGGGGCGCCGGGTGAGGCGATCGCGGGTCTGCTGCACGCCGCCGCGGGGCGCGCGGTCGTGCGCCGCTGGCCGATCCCCGAGCCGATCCCGCAGCAGGCGCCGACCGCGCTCGTCAGGGCCTACCGCCAGCTCGCGCGGCGTCTCGTCGAGGCGCTGGTCGCGAGCGGACGCGAGAGTGCCCCCGACATCGCCGAGCACGCGCGGCGCACGCTGCTCGACACGCACCCGGTGCTCGAGCATTTCACGGTCGGAGAGCGCGAGCTCGCCGACCCCGTCGCCGACGTCGCCACGGTCACGAAGGCGGTCGCTGCGTGGGTCGCGGAGGTGCTCTGGGCGCTCGCCGATCACGACACGGTCCGGCCCGAGACGCTCCTCGCCGACCTCACGCGCGATCGCCGCCACGTCTTCCAGAGCGCCGGCTTCTTCGACGATCTCCCCTTCAAGGTGCAGTGGTAGCGGAGGCGGCGGGCCGGCTCCACGTCGTCAGCACGCCGATCGGGAACCTCGGCGACGTGACGCTGCGCGCCATCGAGACGCTCCGCGCCGCCGCGCTGGTCCTCGCCGAGGACACCCGCCACACGCGCCCCTTCCTCCAGCGCTTCGAGATCGGCACGCCGCTCGAGTCGTATCACGAGCACAACGAGGCGCGCATGGTCCCCCGCATCCTCGCGCGGCTCCGCGCCGGCGAAGACGTCGCCCTCGTCTCCGACGCGGGCACGCCGCTCCTCTCCGATCCGGGCGCGAGGCTCGTCCGCGCCGCGGTCGAGGCCGGCATCACCGTCGTCCCCGTGCCCGGCGCCTCGGCCCTCCTCGCGGCGCTCGTCGCCAGCGGCCTCGATGCCACCC
>DASUSM010000276.1:0-3318 GCA_036375115.1 Gemmatimonadaceae bacterium
AGTTTCCTGCGGCCGCACTCCGCCCGACGCCGCTTTCCAGGAGCCCATGAACCTCTTCGCAGACGCCGCCGACGGCGCCGCACCGCTCGAGCACGTGCGGGTGGAGCTGGAGCTCCGCTTCCCGAGCGACGTGCGCTACATCGAGCGGGTCGTGGAGCTCGTCCGGCTGCAGTGCCACGAGCTGCGCTATCCACCGCACCACTGCTCGCTGAACGTCCCCGTCGCGCTCACCGAGGCGCTCTCCAACGCGATCCTGCGCGGCAACGGGGAAGACCGCACGAAGACGGTCTCCGTGCGCGCCGAAGTGGACCCGGCGCGTCTCGTCCTCGAGGTCGCCGACGAGGGGATCGGCTTCGACCTCGAGAAGATGATGGTGGACCCGACCCTCCCCGAGAACCTCGACCGGGAGGACGGGCGCGGGCTCTTCCTGATGCGCAGCCTCATGGATCTCGTCGAGCGGTTCGACCGCAACGGGATCGGGGAAGGGAACGTCGTGCGCCTCGTCCTGCACCGCGGCTGAGGGGCCCGGCATGAAGGAGCTGGACGGGGTCCTCGCCGCCTTTCACGAGGCGACCGGCTGCGCCGCCGCCCTCTGGACGCGGGCCGACGACGGCGTGACGATGCTCGTGCAGAACGCCGCCCCGTCCGGGATGCAGCCGCGGTGGTTCGCCCCGCCGCCGGCGACCGAGACGCCGATCGAGGTCGCGACGGGAGCGGGGCGCATCCTCGTCGCCGCGATCCCCGGACCGACGCGCGCCTGGCTCACCGTCGGCCCCTGCCCGGACAAGAAGAAGGAGACGCTGGACCCCTTCCTCCGCTTCCTGCTCCCGGTCATCTCGCAGTACATGCAGTCCTCGCTCGAGGTCGAGCACGCGGCCACCGAGCTCGCCGACCGCTACGAGGAGATCAACCTCCTCTACACGATCAGCGAGATCCTCGGCCGCACCGTCGCCCTCGAGGAGGCGGCGCGGAAGATCCTCGCCGAGGTCTCCGAGACGGTCGGCGCGCGACGCGCCTCGATCCTCGTGCACGACCGCGTCACCGACACGCTCACCGTGATCGCCGCGCTCGGCGTGGACGCGCTCGACGTCCCGCCGATCGCGGTGGACGACCCGCGCTCCGTCTCGGCGCGCGTCTTCCGCACGCAGCACCCGCTGATGGTCGAGTCGCGGGAGATGCAGAACGAGGCGGAGTCGCTCTATCGCCGCGGCGCGATGCTCTCCGTCCCGATCATGTGGACGGGAACGAACGGGAGCGAGCCGCTCGGCGTCGTGAACCTCTCCGACCGCCGCTCGGGGCAGCCCTTTTCGGCCGGCGACCAGAAGCTGATCGCCGCGATCGCGACGCAGATCGGCACGGCGATCCAGAACGCGCGCCTCGTGCGGGCCGTGCTCGCGCAGCAGAAGATGGTGCAGGAGATGGAGCTCGCGCACGACCTCCAGATGAAGCTCCTCCCGAGCACCGCGGCGGTCGCGCCGGATGCGCGCGTCGCCGCCCGCGTCATCCCGGCGGAGAGCGTCGGCGGCGACTTCTACAACCTGTTCCGCGTCGGCAACGGCTGCGCGGGCGTCATGATCGGCGACGTCTCGAGCCACGGCTACCGCGCGGCGCTGATCATGGCGCTGGCGATGAGCGCCTCGACGATCCACGCGCAGACGACGAACGATCCCGGCGAGATGCTCAACGCGCTCTACGCGACGCTGCGCGCGGAGCTCGACACGACGGAGATGTTCATCACCGCGTTCTACGCGGTGATCGACCGGACGCGCGGGCAGATGCGCTACGCGAACACCGGCCACCCGCACGCCTTCATCGTCCGCGGGAGCGGCGAGATGGAGCGCCTGCCGGCGATGGAGCCGCCGCTCGGAATGTCGCAGGTCCACCCGTCGGTGGACTCGCGCGACTGGTCGCCGGAGCAGGACCTCCTCGTCCTCTTCACCGACGGCGTGAGCGACGCGCGCAACCGCGCCGACGAGCGGCTCGGCGAGCAGCGCGTGCTCGACACGATCAAGGCGCACCGGTCGAAGGACCCCGAGGCGATCCTCGAGCGCGTGATCGAGATGCTCGACCAGCACCGCGGCGAGGTCCCGCCGCGCGACGACCTCACGCTCGTCCTCCTCAAGAGCTGAGGCGCGCCGTGCCGCGCCCCCCGGGCGGCGGACGCCGCCCCACCGCGTTCCCCCCTGCGCTCAAGCGGCTCGGCCAGCACTTCCTGACCGACCGCCGCGTCCTCGAGCGCATCGCCGACGCGCTCGCGCTCGCGCCGGGCGAGACGGTCGTCGAGATCGGTCCGGGGCGCGGCGCGCTCACCGAGCTGCTGCTCGAGCGCGCCGGGCGCGTCGTCGTGATCGAGCTCGACCGCGCCCTCGCCGAGGCGTGGCGGACGCGCGCCGCGATGGACCCGCGCCTGACGGTGATCGAGGGGGACGTGCTCGAGACGGAGCTCGGCGCGGCCGCGGGCGGCGGCCCGTTCGTCCTCGCGGGGAACGTCCCGTACTACATCACGACGCCGATCCTCTTCCACGCGCTGCGCCGGCCGCGTCCCGAGCGCGCCGTCTATCTCGTGCAGCGCGAGGTCGCCGAGCGCATCGTCGCGCCGCCGGGAGGGAAGGAGTACGGTGCGCTGTCGGTGAACGTGCAGAGCGTCGCGCGCGCGGAGATCCTCTTCGGCGTCCCGGCCCGCGCCTTCTCGCCGCCGCCGAAGGTGGAGTCCGCGGTCGTCCGCATCACGCCGCGCGCGGACCCGGTGGTGACGGAAGAGGAGGAGACGCGCTTCCGCGCCTTCGTGCAGGAGGCGTTCGGGCTGCGCCGGAAGCAGATGCGGAGGGTGGTGCGGACGATCCTGCGCCTGGACGCGGAGCGGGCGGAGGCGCTGCTGGCCGCCGCGGGCGTGGATCCCGAGGCTCGGCCGGAGACGCTTTCGCCGGAGGCGTTCGCGAGGGTGATGAGGGCGGGGGGGGAGAGATCGTCGTAAGGCGGGCGGCGCTCGGCGCTCGGCGCTCGGCGCGGCTCGTCGGCGGACGACTCCGCCTGTCGGCTGTGTGGTTCACGCGGAGGCGCGGAGATCCGCGGAGCAAGGCGCCGTGCGCGTGTCGGGTCCGTCTCGCCACGAGCCGGGAATGCTTTGGGGGAACTGCTCGGCGTTCGCCCTGCTCGCGCCGGCGCACGAGTCCGTCCAGGCGCACCCCCAATCATTCATCGGCCGCGCCACGAGGGTCTCTCGCGCCTCATGGAGCGATCCGCGTGATCCGCTGAATCCGCGTAATCCGTCATTCACCCCCTCGTCGGTGTGGCCGCCCCGAGCGGCTTGCCTCGCGC
>DASUSM010000277.1:0-3875 GCA_036375115.1 Gemmatimonadaceae bacterium
CCCCGCCCCGACTCGCATCCGCCCGCACCGGCGTCGTCAAACGAAAAGCAGTGCCCGGGGTGGGGCTCGAACCCACATGGCCTCGCGGCCAGGGGATTTTAAGTCCCCCGCGTCTACCATTTCGCCACCCGGGCCCGCGAAGCGCGAAACGGGGGCGGCCGTCTGGCCGCCCCCGTTTCCGATTGTCCAGGAGAGCGGGAAACGGGACTCGAACCCGCGACCCCAACCTTGGCAAGGTTGTGCTCTACCAACTGAGCTATTCCCGCGCGAAATGGAATATACCGCTCCCCGCCGCGGCGCGGAAGCGCGACGCGCGCGGGCACTGGAGTTGCAATTCGCGCGGCTCGCGATCCTCGTCGGATCGGACGACCGGAGCGCCCCGTCGGGGACGCTCCTCGTCGTCCGAACCGCCGGATCGTATGCGCCACCGGGGGCCCCGGCCTCGACGGACGGCGCTCCGCTCCCGCTCGCGGGACCGGATGACGAACCGAGCCACTCCCGACATTGACGTACGCTACCGACGATACGGGCCGCGAAGACGCCGGCCCGCGCTCACCAGATACAGCCGATACCCGCGCCGTGATCGACAAGGCGCCGACGGGCATCCCCGGATTCGACGAGATCAGCCGCGGTGGACTGCCGAGCGGACGAGTGACGCTCGTCGTCGGCGGGCCGGGCTCCGGCAAGACGCTCTTCGCGCTCGAGACGCTCGTGAACGGCGCCCGTCTCCGCCAGGAGGCGGGCGTGTTCGTCGCCTTCGAGGAGAACTCGCGACAGATCGTCGCGAACGCGGCGACCTTCGGCTGGGACCTCCCCGCCCTCGAGCGCGAGCGGCTCTTCTTCCTCGACGCGCGCCTCTCCCCCGCGACGATCCACGGCGGCGAGTTCGACCTCGGCGCGCTCCTCGCCGCGCTCGGCGCCAAGTGCGACGAGCTCGGCGCGAAGCGCATCGTCTTCGACGGTCTCGACGTGCTCCTCACGCTCCTCGACGACCCGGCGGCGGAGCGCCGCGAGGTGTACCGCCTGCACGAGTGGCTCCGCGAGCGCGAGATCACCGGGATCATGACGGCGAAGTCCGGCGACGCGGACCGGTGGCTCGCCGAGCGCTACGCCTTCATGCAGTTCATGGTGGACTGCGTCGTCGCGCTGCAGCACCGGCTCAGCGAGCGCGTGTCGATCCGCACGCTGCGCATCCTCAAGTACCGCGGCTCCGGCTTCGCCGAGAACGAGTTCCCCATCGTCATCTCCGATTCCGGGATCGAGGTGTCGAGCTTCGGCTCGCCGATGCTCCAGTACCCGGCCTCCTCGGAGCGCGTCTCGACCGGCATCGCGCGGCTCGACGCGATGCTCGCCGGCGGCTACTACCGCGGATCGAGCACGCTGATCTCGGGCGCGCCGGGCACGGCGAAGTCGACGCTCGCCGGCGCCTTCGTCGCCGCCGCCTGCGAGCGTGGCGAGCGGGCGCTCTGGCTCAGCTTCGACGAGTCCGCGGCGCAGATCGCGCGCAACCTCCGCTCGGTGGGGATCGACCTCGCCCCGCACCTCGCGTCCGGGCGGCTCGTCGTGCACTCGGTGCGCACGGAGTCGAGGGGCGCCGAGGAGCACCTCGTCGACCTGCGGCGCCGCACGGAGGGCCACGCCCCGAGCGTGATGGTGATCGACCCGATCTCCGCGCTCGCGAAGACCGGCGGGAACGTCGCCGCCGTCCACGCCTCGCTGCGCATGCTCGACCACGCGCGGACGCGGGGGATCACGCTCATCTGCACGAGCCTCGTGGCCGACGGCGAGACGGACTCCGAGCTCACGGCGACGCAGATCTCGACGATCGCCGACACGTGGATCCATCTCGCCTACCTCGTGAAGGGCGGCGAGCGGAACCGCACGCTGACGATCGTCAAGTCGCGCGGGACGCGGCACTCCAACCAGGTGCGCGAGCTGCTGATCGCCGACGACGGCGTCTCGCTCGCCGACGTCTACACCGCCGGCGGCGAGGTGCTCGTCGGCACGGCGCGGTGGGAGCGCGAGGCGGAGCTGCGCGAGGCGGAGCGCCGGCGTCGGGTCGAGTCCGAGCGCCGCCACCGCGAGCTCGAGCTCGTCGAGGCGGAGGTCAGCGCACGCATCTCGGCGCTCCAGCGCGAGCTCGAGACGCGCCGCGCGGAGCTGGAGTCCGCCGAGTCCGAGGAGGCGGGCCGCCGCGACCGCATGGAGTCGAAGCTCGGGGAGCTGCGCCGGCGGCGCTTCGACGACGAATTCGACGCGGGGGGCGACGGCGCCGCGCCCCGCGGCGGGTCGCGCGGGGCGACGTCCGAGCGGTGACGCACCCGCGTGACGACGCTCGCGATGCGTCGCCGCTGACGCTGCGGCTGTACGTGGCGCGCGGCGCGCCGAACTCGGTGCTCGCGCGGGCGAACCTCCGGGAGATCCTCGAGGCGGCCGGCGTCTCCGAGTACGCGCTCGAGATCATCGACTGCATCGACGATCCGCACCGCGTCCTGCGCGACGGCATCTTCGTCACGCCGACGCTCGTCAAGGCCGCGCCGGACCCGGCCCAGACGATCGTCGGCGCGCTGACCGACCGCGACCGCGTCTGCGCCGCGCTCGGCCTGTCGGTCTCGCCGGAGCCGGCGCCGCTCGGCGGCGCGTCCGCGCCGTGAGCTGCACCGGAGACGGCGACGGCGCGTCGGCGCCGGGGTCGAGGTCGCCGACGCCGCCGGCCTGGAGCGGCAGCGCTCCGCGCGAGTATCTCCGCCCCGTCGAGGAGCTCGTCAGGCGGCTCACCGAGGCGGAGGAGGCGATCCAGTCGCTCGCCGCGGGCCAGATCGACGCGATCGTCGATCCCGCGACGGCGACGCCCATCCTGCTCGGCCAGGCCCAGGACGCGCTCGCGCGCTCGGAGTCGCGCTACCGCGATCTCGTGGACCGGACGCCGGCGATCGTCTGCGAGCTGGCGCCCGACGGCCGCGTGACCTTCGTCAACGAGTCGGTGCGCGCGATCCTCGGCGTCGCGCCGGAGCGGCTCGCCGGGCGCGACTGGTGGCGCGAGCTCGTCCCCGCCGAGCACGCGGCGGCGGCCGAGCTGTCGCGCCTCCTCGAGCGCACGGACGTCACCGCGCACGAGCTCCCCGCGCGCGCCGCCGACGGCGGCATCCGCTGGATCGCGTGGAACTCGGCGAACCGCTGGACGCCGGACGGCCGGCTCGACTCGATCGTGCTCTTCGGCGCGGACGTCACGGGGCGCCGCGAGGCGGAGGAGGCGGCGCGCCTGCTCGGCGAGGCGCAGGTGGCGCAGGCACAGGCGGAGGCGGCGAACCGCGCGAAGACCGACTTCCTCGCGGCGATGAGCCACGAGCTGCGCACGCCGCTGAATGCCATCGCCGGCTACGTCCAGCTCCTCGAGATGGGGCTGCGCGGCCCCGTCACGCCGGAGCAGGTGCTCGATCTCCACAAGATCCGGCGCAGCCAGCAGCACCTGCTCGGGCTCATCAACGACATCATGAACTTCGCGCGGCTCGAGGCGGGGCGCGTGACGATCCACGCGGAGAGCGTCGCGCTGCGCGGCGTGCTCGAGACGATCCAGGACCTGACCCAGCTCCAGGTGCGCGCGCGCGGGCTCGAGTACGACGTCGCCGAGTGCGGGCCGGAGGTGCGCATCTGGGCCGACCGCGAGAAGGTGCAGCAGATCGTGCTCAACCTCGTCTCGAACGCGATCAAGTTCACGGAGCCGGGCGGGCGCGTCGCGGTCGAGGTGCGCACGGACGATGCCGCGGTGCACGTCGACGTGCGCGACACCGGCCGCGGCATCCCCGCCGACAAGCTCGAGTCGATCTTCGAGCCGTTCGTGCAGGTGAATCGCCACTTCTCGCAGCCGCACGACG
>DASUSM010000278.1:0-2679 GCA_036375115.1 Gemmatimonadaceae bacterium
GGGGGGGTAGGGAGGGATCGCGATTGGGACGGTGGCCCTGGGCCCTGGGCCCTGGTGGTCGGGATGGTTCGACGAGGAAGGGGAGGCATCCCGATCGGGATGGCCTCCCCTTCCGCCGTTCGCCAGCACTGCCACCGCCACCGCCACTGCGTCGTCGCCGTCACCGTCACGGCCACCGCCAGTGGGCAGTTGCCATCACTGTCACCGCCACCGCCACCAGTCCCGAGTGGCCGTGGCCGTGGCCGTGGCGGTGGCTGCAAAGGCCCAGTGGCCGTGCGAGTGGCCGTGGCCGAGGGCGTCGCGACCCCGCCCAGGGCCCTGGGCCCAGAGCCCAGGGCCCGTCCCGAGTGACCCGCCCCCGCTCGCAGGCGTCCGGAGATGGACAGACCGACACCCCCATCGAAGGACATCGGCGACCATGGATCGACGCAGACCCGTCGGCCCGCCGCGAGGCGTGCCGCAGCGACCACAGGCGCAGCAGGCGAACTCGCTCGAGACGGGGAAGTTCCGGCCGAAGGGGATCGTCAGCGCGGAAGCGATTCGACGAAAGGCGAAGGAGCGGCGGATCTACGCGCTGCGCCTCGGCGGCTATCTGGTCGGCGGAGTGGCGCTCGCCGCGCTCGTTTTCTGGCTCGTCGGGTCCAAGCCCGCCTGCCGCCAGACGCCGGAGCGCGAGCGCGCGCTCGCGACGCTCCTCGGGCAGAAGGATGCGCGGACCGGCGAGCCGCTCGGCGACCAGCTCGCGGGATCGACGTTCAACTGCGAGGAGAGCACGCTGCCCCCGGGCGTCCTCGTCGCGATCGTCGACACGACGGGGCCCTCCATCGTCTGGTGGGTGGACGAGCAGGCGACGCTGCACAACGTGAACCTGCTCTCCAAGGCGTACACGCCGTATCTGCCGGCGGCCCCCTTCCTCCCGGACCAGATCAAGACGGTCGCGCGGCCGGACGAGGAGTAGGACGCCCGAACGAGGAAGGTGCGAGGGCGCGCTCCCGCGGGGGGCGCGCCCTCGCCATCTTTCGCGGGCCATGGACGCCACCGCACATCCGCCCGCGACCGTCGAGGGGTGGTACGCCCTCCACCAGATCCTCTCCGTCGACCGCGCGCGCCTGCGCGCCGTGCCGCCCGCGGAGCGCGCCTCGCGACTCGCCGAGGCGACGGCGACGCTCGAGTCGCTCGCCGCGCCCGCCGCGCCCGCCGCGCCCGCCGCGGGGTGGAGCGCCGTCGTCCCGCTCGTCGGCTCGACGGCCGACGTCATGCTCGTCCACTTCCGGCCGACGCTGGAGGAGCTGCGCGCGGTGCGCGAGTCGCTCGAGCGGCTGCGACTGTGGGAGGCGATGCGCGCGGAGTACGTCTTCCTCAGCGTGACGGAGCTCGGTCTCTACCACGTGACCGCGGAGCTGGCGCGCGAGGCGGCGGCGCGGGGCGGGGCGGTGGGCGACGCCGAGTACCAGCGGGCGCTGGCGGCGCGCGTCGAGCAGGAGACGACGAGCGCCCTGGCGACGCGGCGGCTGTATCCGACGCGGCCGGCGGAGATGCCGTGGGTCTGCTTCTACCCGATGTCGAAGCGGCGCGCGGTGGACCAGAACTGGTACGCGCTCTCGCTCGAGGAGCGGAGCCGGCTGATGTACGCGCACGGGACGACGGGACGTCGCTACGCGGGGCGCGTGCAGCAGGTGATCACCGGGGCGATCGGCTTCGACGCGTGGGAGTGGGGGGTGACGCTGTTTTCCGGGGATCCGCTCGAGTTCAAGCGCCTCGTCACCGACATGCGGTTCGACGAGGTGAGCGCGCGCTACGCGGAGTTCGGGGAGTTCTACGTGGGGAAGGCGGCGTCGCCCGGTACCTGGACCGACGGGCTGCGCTGACCGGCAACGGCGCCGGCGGGCCTAACGGCGAAGCACGCCCTCCCACACCGCCGGATCCTCGAGCCCGAGCCGCCAGAAGGCGAGCCGGCGCACGCCGAGCGCGCGGGCGTCCGCGGCGAGCCGTTCGACCAGCACCACGTCGGTCACCCAGAGCTCCCAGTCGCCCGGCAGCCGCGCCGTCAGCGTCGCGCTCGCAGCGTCGCGAGCGAGAGGCACCCCGGCCGATGCGGCGACGCGTCGCGCATCGCGCCATCCGATCGTGCGCGCCGCCGTGTCGCGGCCCGTCCACTGGTAGCCGTAGAGCGGCAGCCCGGCGACGAGCCGCTCCGGGCCGACTTCCGCCGCCCGCACGGCGAGCCAATGCCTCGCCCACGCGGGCGACGCCGTCGGTCCCGGCGCCGAGCCCGCCCAGTGCTCGTCGTAGAGCATGACGATCAGCGCATCGGCGACGCGGAGGAGGGGCGCGGCGGGATAGGCCGCGGTGTCCGTGGCCGGAATCGCCAGGGCGACCGTCGCGATGCCGCGCGCGCGCGCCGAGTCCGCGAGCGCGCCGGCGACGCGCAGCATCGCCTCGAGGTCTTCCGGCTCGTGGCCCTCGAGGTCCAGCACGAGCCCGCGGTAGCCGCCGGAGACGGCGAGGCGCGCGACCTCGCTCGCGGTCCGCGCGAGCCGGGCGCTGTCACCGGCGAGCCGCCGGACCGTCTCGGGGTGGAAGCGGTCGCCGAGCCACGACGTCACGATCGACATCGCGTGCGGGTGCCGGCGCTCTCGCGCGACCGGGTCGTCGTAGAGTTGCCGTGCGCCGCCGGCC
>DASUSM010000279.1:0-20810 GCA_036375115.1 Gemmatimonadaceae bacterium
GCCGCGCTTCAGCGAGCGGAGCTGCTGCTGGATCGCCTGTCCGCCGTAGATGGGGAGGACGCGCGTGCCGAGCTCGCGCCCGTACTTGTGCACCGCCTCGGCGACCTGCATCGCGAGCTCGCGCGTCGGCACGAGGACGAGGCCGCGCACGGTGCGCGCGCCGTCCTCGTCGCCCTCGCCGGCGCCGGCGGCGATGCGCTCGAGCATCGGGAGGGCGAAGGCCGCGGTCTTCCCGGTGCCGGTGGCCGCCTGCCCGAGGAGGTCGCGCCCCGCGAGGAGGGGCGGGATGGCCTCGCGCTGGATCGGCGTCGGCTCCTCGTAGCCGAGCGCGGCGAGCGCGCGCACGATCCCGGCGCGCAGCCCGAGCGCGGCGAAGCCGGGGGCGCCGTCGGTGGAGGCTTCGGTGGAGGATTGGACTTCGGGGGCGTCGGTCGCGGCTGGCGTCGTCATGATCTCGGTCTCTGCGGAAGCGGCCGCGGGCGCGGCCGGTCGTAAGGTAGCGCGCATGAGGCGTTCCGCGGGCGCGGGCCCCGCGGGGGCCCGCGCCCCGGGGATCCGGGTGCTCGGCGCTCGGCGCTCGGCCGGGATCGATGACGGGACGACTCCTCGCGCATCGGCTGGCATCTGTCCCGGATCCCGGTCGCGACGCGACCTCGCGCATCCGCCCGCATCGACGACGAGGGGTGAACCGCGGATCACGCGGATTCGGCGGATCACGCGGATCGTCCATCGCGCCGATCGGGCCCTCGCGCCGATCGGGCCCTCGCGCCACGAGCCGTGAAATGACTGGGGGAACTGCTCGGCGCTCACCCCTCCTCGCTCCGGCGCACGAGTCCGTCCAGGCGCCGCCCCCAACATTCCTCGGCCCGCCGCGACGACGCCTCCGAGCGCACCGCCCGAGTCGTACGAAGAAGGAATCGGATGCATCCGATGGATCGGATGCATCCGATTTCCATTTTCGTTGATGCTCGCCCGAGCCGCCGTTCTCCGCGTCTCCGCGTCTCCGCGTGAAACGAACGGCAACAGGGGGAGCCATCCCCGAAGCGATGCCTCGCCCCGCCCACGAGCCCGTCCGCCCCGCCGAGCGCCGAGCGCCGAGTGCCGAGCGCCGGCCCTACCGCCGAGCGCCGGCCCTACTGCCTCACCGCCTGGACCTCCAGCCGGATCCGGATGTCGTTGCCGACGAGGACGCCGCCGGCCTCGAGGGCCTGGTTCCAGCCGAGGCCGAAGTCGCGGCGGTCGATCGTCGTCTCGGCGCCGAAGCTCGTGCGCTCGCCGCCCCACGGGTCGCGTCCCGTTCCCTCGAAGGTCGCGTCGAGCGTGACCTCGCGCGTGACGTCGCGGATCGTGAGGTCGCCGACGACGCGGAAGACGTCGCCCGGGCGGGCCCAGGCGCCCTCGACGCGGCGGCTGCGGAAGGTGATCGCCGGGAAGCGCTCGACGTCGAAGAAGTCGGGGGAGCGCAGGTGCGCGTCGCGCTGCCCCGTGCGCGTGTCGATGCTCGCCGCGGCGATGTCGATCGAGGCGGAGGAGCGGTCGGGGCGCGCGGGGTCGATCGCGAGCGTCCCGGCGACGTCGCCGAAGCGGCCCTTCACCGTCGAGATCATCATGTGGCGGACGGAGAACTCGACGGCGGTATGCGCGGGGTCGATCGTCCAGGTCGTGCTCTCGGTGCTGCGGGTGTCGGTGGTGGTCGGTGCGGTCATGGTCGCCTCCTGATGGTGTGATAGTTCGACGTCAAGAATCTTGAATTCAAGATGAACGGGCCGAAAAAAGACCCCTCAGAGCTCTCGCGCGGCGGCGAGGCCGAGCTTCTTCAGGAGCTCGATCGCCTGGCGCTTCTCGTCGCTCGTCAGCGCGGCGGCGGCGCGGTCGAGCACCGCGGCGTGGCCGGGGAAGATCCGCCCCATCAGCCGCCGCCCCTCCGGCGTGAGGTCGATGTACCTCGCGCGGTGGTCCTCCGGGCACGGCTTCCGGACGACGAGGCCGCGCTCCTCGAGCTTGTCCACGACGTAGGTCATGCTCCCGCTCGTCAGCAGCGCCCGCGCGCCGATCTGGCCGATCGTGAGCTGCCCCTTGTGGTAGAGGATGTCGAGGATGGAGAACTCGGTCTGCCCGAGCCCGGTCCTCTCGATGTCGCGCCGCGCATGCTCCTCCATCGACCGGTGGGCCCGGGTGAGCACGACGAAGAGCTTCAAAGAGAGGTCCTGGCTGGCCGTTGTCATCTTGAATTCAAGATAAATGTCCGCACGCCGAGTGTCAAGGTTCTGTCGTTCGGCCGCCCGGCGGCTTGACGCTCGGGAGCGGCCGCCGTAGCGTCGCTCGCTTCGGCGCGCTGCCGCGCTCCGTCCCTCCCCCTTCCGTCGACCGACCCGAGACCTCCATGTCCAGAATTCTCACGACCCTCGCCGCCGCATCGCTCGTCGCCCTCGCCGCCGCCCCCGCGGGCGCGCAGGCGGCGGCCTCCGCTCCCGCTCCCGCCCCCGCCCCCACCTCGACCGGCGTCGCGGCGATCCGGGGCGTCTATCAGGGCGCGCAGCGGAACCTCCTCGCCGTCGCCGAGCAGCTTCCCGACTCCGCCTTCGCCTGGCGTCCGACGGCGCAGGTGCGGACGGCCGGCGAGCTGCTCGCCCACGTCGCGAACGCGCACAACATGATCTGCTCGGCCGCGCTGGGTGAGGCGAACCCGGCCGACGAGAACTACGAGAAGACGCGCACGACGAAGGCGGCGATCGCGGATGCGCTCCGTACCTCGTCGGCGGTCTGCGAGCGCGCGTTCGCGCAGTCGGACGCCGACGCCGCGGCGACGACGAAGCTCTTCGGCCGCGACCAGAGCCGGATGTCGGCGCTCGCCGTCGTCGCGATCCACGACTGGGAGCACTACGGCAACCTCGTGACGTACATGCGCATCCTCGGCATGGTGCCGCCGTCGTCGCAGTGAGCGGGCCGGAAGCGACCTGACCGGAGTGGAACGCGCCACGGGCCGCGCGGCATCGCCGCGCGGCCCGTGGTCCAGGCTCCCGGGAACGGTCCGGGGGCCGTCGTGCATCTGCGGTCCTGCACTGCCGCGACCGCGCGGCGCTACTGCGCGGCGACGCTCGTCGCGACCTCGAACTCCGAGACCATGCCGTGCGCGATGTGGGGCCGGCCGTCGCTCGCGTCGGGGACGAAGCAGATCAGGCCGTAGCGCCCGGGGGCGAAGTCCGCCGTCACGTAGTTCTCCTCGTCGTGCGCGATGAACGTCGCGCCGCCGATCGGCGCGCCCGGGGGCGGGCCCTTCTGCTCGCGGAGCCAGGCGAGGACGTCCGTTACCTTCGCGTTCGGCGCGAGCCGGACGATCACCACCTCGTGCGGCTGCGCCGCGGCGTTGCGGACCCGGATCGTCCGGCGGCCCGCCTCGATCGGCTTCGAGAACGTGAACGAGTAGTCGTCGAGGACCATCTCCGCGTCGGCCTTCGGGAGAACCCCGGTCTCGATCGGCGCGGGCACGACGACGAGCCCCTTGAACATCCCCTTCATGAAGTGCGGCACGCCGTCGGCGCCGTGCACCCAGCAGATGATGCCGTAGCTCCCGGGCTCGAGATCGAGCGTCGCCGACGCCGTCGCGCCGGGAACCGGCGCGTTCGGCCCGCCGACCATGTGCGCCCAGGCGGGGAGCGGCGCGCCGGCGGAGACGAGGTCGAGCAGCTCCTGCACCGTGCGCCCGGCGTCGAGCCGGACGAGCTGCACGTGGTGCAGGTCCTTGCCGCCGTTCGCGATGTCGATCCGGACGATCCCCGACATGACGGTGTCGGGGGCCTGGAAGAAGAAGTCGCCGGCGCCGATCGTGACGACGCGCTCGACGCCGTTGGACAGGATCTCCGTCCCGCTTCGGTCGATCGAGAAGCCGGCCAGGGCCACGCAGCCGAAGGCCGCGATGACGCCGTAGGTCAGTGGGTTTCGCATGGGGCCATCCTCCGTGGGGTGCTCGCCGCGACCGGCGGTGCGCGGGTCCGGCATTCGCGGAGGAGAGTACGAGTCCCCGATTACGCCCGGCTTACGGGGGCGCGGCGCGTCTGGCGCGCCCGCTTACGGCGCCGCTTACGAGAGGAGGAAATCGCGCGGGCGCGCGAGGCGGCGCGGCTCAGAGCTCGTCGCCGCGCAGCAGCCGCTCGTGGAGCCGCGCGGTCTCGGGCGCGGGCTCGGTCTCGAGCTCGTCGCGCAGCAGCCGCTCGAGCCGCTGATACAGCCGGATCGCCTGCGAGCGCTCGCCGAGCCGCGCGTGAGAGAGCATCAGCCGGCGATACGCGTCCTCGTGCAGCGGATCGCGCTCGAGGACGCGCCGGAAGACGTCGGCCGCCTCGGCGTGGCGCCCCTCCTCCGCGAGGACGCCGCCGAGGGCGAGGAGGGCGTCGACGCAGAGGCGCGCGAGCCGCTCGCGGATCTCGAGGTGCCAGTCGCCGACGAGCTCCGTGGCGAGGAAGTCCCCTCTGTAGGACTCGAGCGCCGCGCGCAGCGCGTCGGCGGCGGCGGGGGACTTCTTCAGCTCGCGCAGCGCGGCGCGCGCGTCGCGCTCGAAGACGGCCGCGTCGAGCTCGTGGCCGAGGGCCGGGCTCACGAGGTAGCGGTCCCCCTCGATCCCGACCCACTCGGCGCGTCCGAGCGCGCGCCGCAGGCGGTGGAGCGTGACGTGGAAGACGTTGCGCAGCCGCGCGGTCGAGGCGTCGGGCCAGAGCGCGACGCCGATCTGCTCGCGCGTGCGCCCCTCGGGGTGGCAGAGGAGGAAGAGGAGGAGCTCGCGCGACTTCGCGGAGCTCCACGCGTCCGCGCCGAGCAGCTCGCCGTCGCGGAAGACCTGGAGGGGGCCGAGGGCGAGGACGCGGAGCGCGACGGCCGGCGCGGCGGCGCGCGCCCCGTTCTCCGGCGATCGTGCCGCCTGCACGCCCACCCGCGGAATCGCCGTCCCGACCGCGGCCAGCGGGGGACCGCAGCTCCCCATCGCGGGGACGCACATCGCCTCGGCGACGACGTCCTCGAACCGCATCGTGCGGCCGGCGCGGCGCGCCTCCTCGACCACCTCCTCGCCGACCTCCTTCGCGCACGCCGCGAAGAGGCGGTCGTGGTTCGCGCGCCACTCCGCCGGCAGGGCGATCCCGTGCCCCTCGCGCATCGTCTCGGCGGCGGCGAGGAGCCGCGCCGCGCGCGCCGGCTCGCCGCCGCCGAGGGCGACGCAGGCGAGGCCGTCGAGCACCTGCACCATCCCCCACCGGTCGTCCATGCGCGCGAGGCGCGCGAGGCTCTCGAGGAAGAGCGCGCGCGCCTCGCCCCAGCGCCCGAGGTCGCACTCCAGCCAGCCGAGCCGGTACATCGGGTGCGCATTGCTCGGCGGGTCGCCGAGCGCGTGCCCGATCGCGAGCGCCTCCTCGAAGGACTCGCGTCCGAGCTCGATCTCGCCCCGCATCTGCGCGGCGAGGCCGCGCCAGTAGAGCGCGATCGCGGCGAGCGTGTTCGGCGCGAGCGTGCGGGCGAGCGCGACCGCCTCCTCGAGGATGGGCGCGGCGGCGCGCGGGTCCCCGGAGAGCGCCGTCGCGGCGCCGAGGTCGGTGAGCGCGTAGGCGAGCCCGTAGGCGTCGCGCTCGCGGCGGAAGATCGGGATCGCCTCGGCGAGCCAGCGCGGCGCGAGGGCGTAGTTCCCCTGCCAGATGAGGACGCTCGAGTAGGCGACGAGCGCGTGGGCGCGGACGAGGACGGGGACGCCGCCGGACTCGCCGGACGCGCCGGACTCGCCGGACGCGCTGGACTCGCCGGACGCGGTACGCTCGAGCGCCGCCGCGAGGCGCCGGCATCCCTCGCGGAACTGGCCGCGGGCGAACCACAGCCAGTGGAGCGCGGTGCCGAGGCGCAGCGCGATCGCCGTGCGCGACGGGTCGCGCTCGCACCACTCCGCGACCGCGCGGAAGTTGCCGTCCTCGAGCGTCAGGCGGGCGACGAGCGGCGGGTCGGAGGCGCCGCCGACGAGCCGCGGCGCGGCCTCCTCGGCGAGCGCGAGGAAGTACGTGGCGCGGCGCTCGCGCAGCTCGTCCTCCTCGCCGCGCGCGCGCAGCCGCTCGCGCGCGTACTGGCGCACGGTCTCGAGCAGCCGGTAGCGCGCCGCGCCCCCGGCGTCGCCGACGATGACGAGCGACTTGTCGACGAGCGCGGCGACGAGGTCGAGGACGTCGTCGGCGCGGAGCACGTCGTCGTCGGGGCAGCAGATGGCGGCCGCGTGCTCGAGCGAGAAGCCGCCCACGAAGACGCTGAGCCGCTCGAGGAGCCGCCGCTCGGGCTCGGTGAGGAGCTCGTAGCTCCAGTCCATCACGCCGCGCAGCGTGCGGTGGCGCGGCCCCGTACGCGCGCCGGCGTTGAGGAGGCGGAAGGCGTCGCGCCGGCCGCGGAACGCCTCGTCGAGGTGCTCGGCGATCTGCGCGACGGAGAGGGCGCGGACGCGCGCCGCCGCGAGCTCGATGGCGAGCGGGATCCCCTCGAGCGCGCGACAGATGTGCGCGACGGCGCGCGCGTTCGTCTCGCCGAGCGCGAAGGCGGGGTGCGCGGCACGGGCGCGATCGAGGAAGAGCTGCACCGCCTCGCGCCCGGCGAGCCGCTCGGGCGGCTCGCTCTCGCTCTCCGGGACGGCGAGGGGCGGGACGAGCCACGCCGTCTCGCCGGCGACGCCGAGCGCCTGACGACTCGTCGCCAGCACACCGAGCCGCGGGCAGGCGCGCAGCAGCCCGTCCGCCAGCTCGGCGCTCGCGTCGAGGAGGTGCTCGCAGTTGTCGAGGACGAGGAGGACGGCGCGCTCGCGCAGGGTGGCGACGAGCGCCGCGATCGAGCTGCGTCCCGGCTCGTCACCGACGCCGAGCGAGAGGACGACGTGGTGCGCGAGGGCGCGTGGGTCCTCGATCGAGGAGAGCTCGACCCACCCGACGCCGTCCGGCCAGGACGGCGCCACGCGTGCCGAGAGCTCGAGGGCGAGCCGCGTCTTCCCGCTGCCGCCGGCGCCGGTGAGGGTGAGCAGGCGCGTGCGTCCGAGCAGGCGCTCGAGCTCCTCGATCTCGCGCGCGCGGCCGACGAGGCGCGTGAGCGGCGCGGGGAGTCCCCGCGGCCATCCGGCCTGGACGGCGGCGACGGGGAACTGATCGGTGATGTAGAGGGAGCTCGAGCTCACGGCAGAGTATTCGGCTGCCGCCGCGATCTGTCAACGAGGGGCCGGGGCGTCCGCCCGAGACCCGGGACCGGGTCACGCCGGCCGGGCGTCCTCCAAACAGATGTGCAGCAGCTCGAGGAGGTCGCGCGGGACGCCGCCCGCTTCGAGGACGGCGACGCTCGCGACGCGCTCCGGCTCGCGGGCGGCGAAGTCGCGCGCGGCGTCGGCGAGCGTGGCGCCGACGACGAGCGTCGCCCCGGCGGCGCCGAGCCCGTCGAGGAAGGCGCGGAGCCAGCAGTCGAGGGCGGCCGGATCCGGCGCGACCTCCGGAGCGATGATCCGGCAGCGATCCGCGGCGCGCTCGGCGATCCGCTCGGCGATCGCCGGCCACCCCGATGCCGCGTCGGCGGGGGGGACGAGGACGACGACGGGGTGGCCGGCGCCGGCGCGCAGGTACGGCGCGCAGACGCCATCGGCGTGGACCTCGGCGCGGACGGGGGGGAAGGACGAGCGCGGCTTCATGCCCGGAGAATCGACCGGGCCACTTACGACGCGCTTACGGCCGCACCGGCTGCGTCCAGGCCATCTCGACCTCGCCCGCATACGACTCGTTCGCCTTCGGGCGGGAGGAGACGACGCGGGCGCGGACGTAGAGCTCGTCGCCGCGCATCGTGTACTCCGCCGACGCGCCGCGCACCTCGGCGAGCACCTCGCCGACCTGCGGCGAGTAGCGCCGCGTGACCGGGCGCCCCGCGGAATCGGCGACGGCGACGCTCGCCGTGTCGTGGGCGGCGCGCGTCCCGACGAACTGGATCGTGTACGTCGCCCCCGGCTCGGCGCTCACCTCGAGCGAGAGGCGGGCGCCGTCGCGCCGCAGCGCGCGCAGCTCGACGCCGGTGCTCGCGTAGAAGTCGCCGCGCTCCATCGCCGCCATGAGGGCATCGGGGGCGAGGGAGTCGGCGCGGACCATCACCCAGCCGCGGCCGGGATTGCGCTCCGACGGCGCGAAGGCGTGGTAGTCGTGCGCGTCGTCGGTGGCGACGCCGTAGAGCATCGCCTCGCCGCGGGCGAGCCGGCGCGCGAGGACGATGTCCCAGATGCGCTCGCTGCTCGCGTGCACGGAGTCGCCGAGGACGTTGACGAGCGGGTGGCCGTTGTAGACCTCGAAGAAGCGGAGCTCGGGGAGTCGGAGGATGTCCTCGGCGGTCTGGCTCCAGAGGAAGTTCGGGTGGTTGAGGACGCCGACGATGTCGCGCCCCGTGCGCCGCTCCATCGAGTCGAGCACGGCGAGGTCGCGGTGGAGGATCTCGACGAGCGAGGCGCCCATCTGCTCGGGGACGACCTCGGAGAGGTTCAGCGCGTTCAGGTGCGCGCCGCGCCGGTCGAGGTACTGCGTGATCTCCTCGCCGGGGACGAGGAGGAAGCGACCCGGCGTCTGCATGCGCCCGCGGTACTCGTCGAGGCGCTTGAGGCGGACGAGGAGGGAGTCGCCGGCGCGCCGCTCCTCGACCCAGGACGGGCCGAAGCGCTGCTGGTACTTCCCGTACGCGGTCGCGACCTCGCCCTCGTCGGGGATGCGGATCCAGCGCTCCGCGTCCGCGAGGGTGTTGTGGTCGGTGATGGCGAGGAAGTCGTAGCCGTGCTCGCGGTACCAGTCGGCGACCATCTCGGGGAAGTCGTCGCCGTCGCTCCAGAGCGTGTGGGTGTGGGTGTTCCCCTTGTACCAGCGGTCGAGGGGACGGGTGGATCGAACGGCCTCGGGAGCAGGGACAGGGCCAGGGACAGGGTCAGGAACGGCGGTACAGGCGGCGGCGAGCGCGACGACCGCGAGAGGCATGCGGAGGCTCACGGCAGCTCGCGCTCCGCGGCCTGCCAGTTGCCGCGGCGCACGGGGATCTGCATCCCGTTCGTCGCCTCGAGGCGGTCGAAGAGGCGGTCGCGCATCGCGGTGACGGTGTCGGCGAGCGCCGGGACGTGGAGGAGGTTCACGCGCTCCAGCGGATCGCTCGACAGGTCGTAGAGCTCGCTCGTGTCCCAGACGCCGTGGTACCAGATGTACTTGAAGCGGTCGCCGCGGAGGGCGAAGGTCGTCGGCGTGTGCGGGAAGGCGTACTCCCAGTAGTACTCGTAGAGCAGCTCGCCGGCGGAGGCGAGGCGCTGGCCGCGGAGCGCGGCGAGGACGGAGCGCCCGTCGAGCGCGTGCTCGCGCGGCGCGCGGGCGCCGGCGAGCTCGAGGAGCGTCGGCGCGACGTCGATGTTGCGGACGAGCGTCTCGACGGTGGAGCCGGGCGCGATCCACCCCGGGGCCCAGGCGAGCATGGGGACGCGGATCGACTCCTCGTAGGCGTGGCGCTTGTCGATGAGCCCGTGCTCGCCGAGGGCGAATCCGTTGTCGCTCATGTAGACGACGAGCGTGTTGCGGGCGAGCCCCGACTCCTCGAGGAGATCGAGGACGCGGCCGACGCTCTCGTCGAGGGCGAGCAGCGTCTCGGTGTAGGCGCGGTAGAACTGGTCGAATTCCATCGCGCCGTGGTACATGTAGTCCACGCCGTGCCAGCTCCCGCGCTGGGCGCGCACCCAGTCCGGCTTGCCGCGGAGGTTGGCCTCGGTCCTCGCCATCGTCGGCGGGCGCGGGATCGTCGCGCTCGCGTAGCGGCCGGCGTGCCGCGGCGCGGGGACGAACTCGGCGTGCACCGCCTTGTGCGAGAGGTAGAGGAAGAAGGGACGCTCGGCGCCGCGCTGCCCGCGCAGCCACTCGAGGGCGAGGTCGGTGAGGACGTCGGTCGTGTACCCCTGCATCTGCCGCCGCTCGCCGTTCACGTTGAGGAGCGGGTTCTCGTAGACGCCCTGCCCGCGGAAGCTGACCCAGTGGTCGAATCCCTTCCGCGGCATGTCGCTCTCGGCGTCCTCCCCCATGTGCCACTTGCCGACGTACGCGGTGCGGTAGCCGGCGCGCTGGAGGTATTCGGGGAAGAAGACCGTCCCCGCCGGGATCGGCGAGGTGTTGTCGACGACGCCGTGCCGGTGCGCGTACTGCCCGGTGAGGATCGAGGCGCGGCTCGGCGAGCAGAGCGAGGTCGTGACGAAGGCGTTGCGGACGTGCGCGCCGCCGGCGCGCATGCGGTCGAGGTTCGGCGTCTCGAGGAAGGGCGGCGCCGACTCCATGAAGCCCATGAAGTCGTAGCGGTGGTCGTCGCTGAGGATGAAGACGACGTTGCGCGGCGCGTCTCCGCGGCGGGCGCCCTGCGCGGCCGCCGGCGCGGGGAGCAGGAGGATGGCGGCGACGGCGAGGGCGAGCGCGCGCTGGAGCCGCCGTGCGGCGCGGCGGGCCCTCATCGCGCCACCTCGCACCGTCCCTCGAGCCATCCGCCCTCGAAGCCCGCGCGGCAGAGGCCGCGCACGATGTGCGGGCTGCGCCGCATCGTGCTCCAGACGAGTCCGGAGCGCCAGTTCTCGATCATCGTCACGATTGGCCCCTGGTCGATGCCGATGTAGTTGTCGTCGAACCACCCGACGCCGGGGACGACGCGGCCGCGGCGGAGCCGGACGGCGGTGTCCCGGAGGGTGGGGTTGAAGGCGTCGAGAAATCCGTACCGCGTGAAGAGCGCGTCGCCGTACCGCTCGCGCATCGCGCGCAGGGCGGCCGCGGTGACGGCCGGCGCGAAGGGGACGGACCCGCCCGCCGCGGTCGGCGCGATCGTGCCGTCGTCGCGGATGTCGCCGGCGGCGGCGCCGCGCGCCCAGTAGGTGCGGAAGCGGCGCGAGACGCCGTCGACGACGACCGTCGTGTCGGCGGGACCGTCGGAGGCGGTGAGCCCCCAGACGTCGGCGCCGTAGCCGGCGAATCCGCCGGGGTTGTCGATCGCGTAGCGCCGCTGCGCGAGCGTGGCGCGGCGCGAGTTCTCGAAGTAGTCGATGGACCGCGCGCCGCCGGCGGACGGTCCGCCCCGCCCCGCCATGTACTCGTCGAGGATGCCGCGGAAGTCCACCCAGACGTGCGAGTACTGGTGGCCGAAGAGCGGGGCGAAGTTCACGTGCTCCTCGCCGTAGAACGTCGCCCAGTCGTAGCTGCTCGTGAAGGCATCCCACGACTCGGCGCCGATGGGGTGCGTCGGCGAGCCGAGCGCGAGGAGATAGAGGATCATCGCCTCGTCGTAGCCCTCGTAGGCGGCGGGGCCGAAGCCGCGCTCGGGGCGCCAGGCCATCGTGATCAGCGGCGCGCGGCCGCGCAGGAAGTACGGCCACTCGACGCGCCGGTAGAGCGAGTCGGCGTAGGCGCGGATCGCCCGCTCGCCCGCAGCGTCGCCGTCGAAGTACTCGCCGCAGAAGACGACGCCGGCGATGAGGAGCGCGGTGTCGATCGTGGAGAGCTCCGTCGTGCGGTAGCGGAGCCCCGTCTCCATGTCGAGGAAGTGATAGAAGAATCCGTGGTCGCCGGCGGTGCCGGCCGCGGCGGGGCCCTGCGGGAGCTCGTACAGGAAGCGCAGCGTCGTCAGCGTGCGCGCGGCGGCCGCGTCGCGCCCGACCCAGCCGCGCTCGACGCCGACCGGGTACGCGGAGAGCGCGAAGCCGATCGCGGCGATGCTGGCGAACGGCGGGTCGGGCCAGCGGTCGGGGGCGAGCCCGTTGCGCGGGTTCGTCGTCTCCCAGAAGTAGTCGAAGGTGCGCCGCTGGAGCGTGTCGAGGAACGCGGCGTCGCGCGCGGAGGGGGTCTCGAGCGAGACCGCGGCGGGAGCGGCGGGGGCCGGCGCGGGGGCCGGGGCCGGCGCGCACGCCGGGAGCGCGAGGAGGAGTGCCGCCGCGAGACGCGCCGCGCCTCGCGGACGGAGCTGCGGCACGATCGACACGAGATCCTCGGGCGCTAGGCCGTCGCGGTGTTCGCTCCGCAGGAGCCGCGGACGACGAGCGTCGTGGCGAGCGTCTCGTGGCTGCGCGGCTGCCGGTTCCCGCCGGCGATCGTGTGCAGGAGCCGGTCCACCGCGCGCGCGCCGAGCTCCTGAATCGGGACGTGCACGGTGGAGAGCGGCGGGCTCGTGTAGCGCGCGATCGGGACGTCGTCGAAGCCGGCGACGGCGACGTCGTCGGGGATGCGGAGGCCGGCGTCGGCCAGCGCGCTCATCGCGCCGATCGCCATCGAGTCGTTCGCGGCGAAGATCGCGCCGGGACGCTCGGCGAGCGCGAGGAGCCGCTGCGCCGCCGCGTGACCGCCGTCCTCGGTGAAGTGCCCGATCACCTCCCAGTCGGCGCGGGGCCGGATCCCCGCGCCGCGAAGCGCGTCGCGGTAGCCGCGGAGCCGCTCGCGCGCCTCGCCGTTGCGTTCCGCCCCGGCGATGGTGGCGATGCGCCGGTGGCCGCGCGCGAGGAGGTGCTCGACGATCGCGCGGGCGCCGCCGTAGTTGTCCACGGCGATCGACTCGTAGGCGGTGTGCCCGGCGGCGCTGAGCAGGACGACGGGGAGGTGCTCGGGGAGATCGGCGGTGAGCCCGCCGACGTCGAGCTCGGGCCAGAGGACGACGAGCCCGTCCACGGAGCCGCGCATGGCGCGCAGGGCGCCGCCGAGCTCGCCGGGCCCGGCGTGGCAGCCGGAGACGAGGAGGTGGTAGTCGTGCTGCCGCGCGGTGCGGTCGACGCCGCGAATGAGCTCGGAGAAGAACTCGCCGTAGAGGTCGGGGAGGAGGACGCCGAGCGTCTCGGTGCGGCGGGTGATGAGCGAGCGCGCGGCGGCGTCGGGCGTGTAGCGCAGCTCGCGGGCGGCGGCGACGACGCGGGTGCGCGTGCTCTCGTGGACGGGACCGCGTCCGGTGTAGACGCGCGAGACCGTGGCGACGGAGACGCCGGCGCGTCTCGCGACGTCCCTGATCGTCACTCTCGAGCGTCGCATGAGGCCGCCATCATTGCACGCCCGCGGCGGAGGTGTCAATAGCGGCCTCGTCGCGGGCGACGCGCACCTCCTGCACCGGCACCGCGAGCGATGTCCCCGCCCGCTCGACGATCTCGAGCACCGTCAGCAGCAGCTCCTGCCGGATCACCTCGAACTCGCCCACGCTCGTCGTCAGGAACCACGCGGTCGCGGTGACGTCGAGCCCCTGCGCGCCGATCCCGACGAACCGCACCGCGATCCCGTCGGGCCAGACGCGCTCGTGCGCGGCGAGCACCGCCTCGACGTCGCGCAGCAGCTGGCGCATTTGCGCCGCCGTCGTGCTCCGCGACAGCGCGAGGGTGACGAAGAAGCGGATCCGGTCGCGCTCGCCGAACGACTCGACGCGCATCTCGGCGAGCCGGCCGTTCGGGATCTTCACGAGCGTGCGGTCGAGCGTGCGCACGTGCGTCGAGCGGAGCCCGATGCGCTCGACCGTGCCCTGCACGTCCTCGATCCGCACCCAGTCGCCGACGCGGAAGACGCGGTCGGCGGCGAGCGAGACGGAGCCGAAGAGGTTCTCCACCGTCTTCTGCGCCGCGAGCGCGACGACGAGGCCGCCGAGCCCGAGCCCGGCGAGCACGGTCCCCACGGGGTAGCCGAACTGCGAGATCGCGACGAGCACGGCGACGAGGCCGATGGCGAGCCGCAGCGTGCGGCCGACGAGCGGGACGATCGTGCTCGCGTTCGTGCGCTCGGTGCGCCACGCCTTCCGCGCGAGGTGGGTCTCGGCGACGCCGACCATCCGGAAGAGCGCCCAGAAGACCGCGGCGACGGCGACGATGCGCAGGAGGCGCCAGATGACCTCGATCGTCGCCGCGTCGAGGTCGAGGAGGAGCGGCAGGAGTCCCGCGAGGACGGAGGCGACGAAGAGGCGCACCGGACCGCGCAGCCGCAGGACGACCTCCTCGTCCCACGTCGCGCGCGTGCGCCGCGCGACGGCGAGCGCGGCGAGGCGCACGAGCGAGGTCAGGGCGATCGTGAGGAGCCAGACGAGCGGGACGCCGAGGAGGACGCCGAGCCACTTCCAGCGGGGAAAGCCGAACGGTCCCTCCTCGAGGAGCGTCGGGGGAAGCCGGCGCGCGACCCACGAGGAGTCGAGCGACGCGAAGGCCGCGTCGGCCGCGGCGATCGTCGCGCGCGAGATCACCCACTGCCGCTCGCCGTCGCGCCGGACGCGCACGAGCTCGATCGGCCGCACGAGCGAGTCGAGCGCGACGTACATGCGGCCGACCTGGTCGACGAGCGGCTCCCCGTCGGCGAGGTCTCCCTCGGGGAGCGGGGAGATGCTGTCCAGGTCGATCGTGACGCGCCGCTCGATGAAGCGGTGGACGCGCCGCGCCATCTCCGCGCCGCGCGCGCCGCCGATCGCGAGCAGGCTGGCGGCGCGCGCGTAGTCGCCGGCCTCGCCGCGGGCGAGGAACGCGCGCATCGCTGCGCGCGGCGAGTCGGGGGCCTCGACGGCCTCGTCCGCGGATGGCGCGGTGTCGGCCGGCGCGCCGGGCACGAGCTGGAGCGCGGGAAGCCGGGCCGGGAGGAGCAGCCCGGCAGCGATCAGCGCGCAGAGCAGCGCGACGGCGAGCATGCGCGAGCGGCGGATCCGGAGGCTGGTGCGCATGCGGCAAAGCTACGTCGTTCGGCGCCGTCCCGCGATTCGGCGAGCCCGGCGGGCGGGCGGTTGTCCCGCGCCGCGAACGGCGATAATCTCCGCCGACCGCGCGCCCTCTCCATCACCCGGGAGCCCGATGAGCACCGTGATGCACCCCGCCGATGCCGCCGATCCCCAGTCGCGCGAGGCGCCGCCGGCGCCCCGCGTCGCGACCATGGCCGCGGGGCTCGTCGGCTCCGAGATCCTGAAGATCGCGGCCGACGTCCGGACGCTGCGCGCGTCGGGCGCCACGGTCTGCGACCTGACCGTCGGCGACTTCGCCCCGGCGCAGTTCAGGATCCCGGCCTTCCTCGAGGAGCGGATCATCGAGGCGCTGCGGCGCGGGGAGACGAACTATCCGCCGTCGGCGGGGCTCACCTCGCTCCGCGAGGCGGTCGTCGCGTTCTACGCGCGCACGCTCGGCCTCCGCGTGACGACCGACTCCGTGGTGATCACGGCGGGGTCGCGTCCGGGGATCTACGCGACCTACCTCACGCTGTGCGATCCGGGCGACCGCGTCGTCTACCCGGTGCCGTCGTGGAACAACAACCACTACTGCCACCTCGTCGGCGTGGTCGGCGTGCCGGTGCCGTGCGGCGCGGAGGACGGCTTCCTCCCGACGCGCGCGCTGCTCGAGGAGCCGCTGCGCGGCGCGCGGCTCCTCGCGCTGAACTCCCCGCTGAACCCGACGGGGACGGCGTTCACGGCGGAGGCGCTCGGCGAGATCTGCGACCTCGTGCTCGAGGAGAACGCGCGTCGCGAGGAGACCGGGGAGCGCCCACTGTACGTGCTCTACGACCACGTCTACTGGATGCTGACGTTCGGCGGGACGCGCCACGTCGATCCGGTCTCGCTGCGTCCGGCGATGGCGGAGTACACGATCTTCGTCGACGGGATCTCGAAGAACTTCGCGGCGACGGGAGTGCGCGTCGGCTGGGTGGTGGGGCCGGCGGACGTCGTGCGCCGCATGTCGAGCGTGCTCGGCCACGTGGGGGCGTGGGCGCCGCGCGCGGAGCAGGCGGCGACGGCGGAGCTCCTCGCCGCGCCGGAGGAGATCGAGACGTATCACGAGTCGCTGACGGGGGGCGTGCAGCGCCGACTCCAGGCGCTGGCGGACGGGCTCGAGGCGATGCGCGCCGACGGGCTGGCCGTGGAGTCGATCGAGCCGATGGGCGCGATCTACCTCAGCGCGCACTTCCCGATCGCGGGGATGCGCCGCGCGGACGGCTCGCCGATCGCCGACGACGAGGCGGCGCGGCGGTGGCTGCTCGAGGAGGCGCGCGTCGCGGTGGTGCCGTTCCGCGCCTTCGGGGCGCGCGAGGAGGCGGGGTGGTTCCGCATGTCGGTCGGCGCGACGTCGCCGGAGGAGATCGCGGAGATGCTCCCGAGGCTACGGAGGGCGCTGGAGGGGCTGCGGGGGTGACGGGGGGCGCTGGGGACGCTGGACGAGCGAGGCCCGGAACGGCCGCTCGGGACGCTCAACCGACGAGGGTGAACCGCGGATCACGCGGATTCAGCGGATGACGCGGATCGCTCCTCGAGGCGCGACGGTCTTACGTGGCGGAGCCGATGAATGATCGGGGGGTTCGCCTGGACGGACCCGTGCGCCGGCGCGAGGCGGCATGAGCGCCGAGCAGTTCCCCAAAAGCAGTTCACGGCTCGTGGCGCGACGCACCCGGAACGTACACGGCGCCCTGCTCCGCGGATCTCCGCGCCTCCGCGTGAAACACACAGCACAGGAGGGAGCCTTGTCCTCAGTGATGGCTCCCCCGTCGCGCGAATCCCGACCGCCACGCCGAGCGCCGAGCGCCGAGCGCCGAGTCCCCTCCGTTCGCTCCCTCGCCCCTACCCCTCCCTCGCGAACGCCGCGTCGAAGGCGACGTCGGAAGGGGGGAAGTCGGTGCGCCGCAGGAACGCGCATGCCTCGCGCGCGCCGTGCTCGCGGTCCATCCCCGCGTCCTCCCACTCGACCGACAGCGGGCCGCGGTAGCCGACGCGGTTGAGGGCGCGGATCACCGCGTCGAAGTCGATGCGGCCGCGGCCGAGGGAGCGGAAGTCCCAGAAGCGGTCGCGGTGCCCGAACGCGAGGTGGCCGCCGAAGACGCCGGAGCGGCGCGGCTCGCCCGACCACCAGACGTCCTTCATGTGGGCGTGGAAGATCCGGTCGCCGAAGCGCTCGACGAAGGCGATGTAGTCGACGCCCTGGTAGCCGAAGTGGCTCGGGTCGTAGTTGAAGCCGAAGGCGGGGTGGCCGCCGACGGCGTCGAGCGCGCGCTCGGCCGAGGAGATGTCGAAGGCGATCTCCGTCGGATGCACCTCGAGGGCGAACTTCACCCCCGCGTCGCGGAACGCGTCGAGGATGGGCGTCCACCGCCGCGCGAACTCGGCGTACCCGGCGTCCACCTGCCGCTCGCTCACCGGCGGGAAGGCGTAGACGAGGTGCCAGATCGGCGAGCCGGTGAATCCGGTGACGACCGGGACGCCGAGCCGCTTCGCGGCCTTCGCCGTGCGCACCATCTCCTCGGCGGCGCGCGTGCGCACGCCCTCCGGGTCGCCGTCGCCCCAGACGCGCGGCGGGAGGATGCTCTCGTGCCGCTCGTCGATCGGGTCGCAGACGGCCTGCCCGACGAGGTGGTTGCTGATCGCGTGCACGGCGAGCCCGTGACGCGCGAGGAGCTCGCGGCGGCCGCGGCAGTACCCCTCGTCGGCGAGCGCGCGCTCGACGTCGAAGTGGTCGCCCCAGCTCGCGAGCTCGAGCCCGTCGTATCCCCACGAGGCCGCCATCGCGGCGAGCGTCTCGAGCGGAAGGTCGGCCCACTGGCCGGTGAAGAGGGTGACGGGTCGCATCGTCTGGTCGGGCATCGCGTCGGGTCTCTCCTCGGGGTCGTCGCGGCGTCAGCGGGCGGGCGCCACGTAGCGCGCGTCCACCCAGCCGCCCTCGCGTCCGCTGCGCACCGCGGCGTGGATGAAGTGCACGCCGCGGACCCCGTCGTCCACCGTCGGGAAGTCGAGGTCGAGGGGGTCGGGCGTCTCGCCGGCGATGCGCGCCGCCATCGTCCGCATCGCGTTCGCGTAGACGTTGGCGAAGGCGCCGAGGAATCCCTCCGGGTGCCCCGGCGGCAGGCGGGTGGCTCGCACCGAGGCGGGCGCGAGGTAGCCGTTCGCGCGCTTCAGGATCTCCTCGGGGCGCCCCTGCCGGCGCAGCGCGAGGGTGTTCGGCGTCTCCTGCCGCCACTCGACCGACGCCTCGGTGCCGTAGACGCGGAGCTTCAGCGCGTTCTCCTCGCCGGTCGAGACCTGCGAGCAGTAGAGAATGCCGCGCGCCCCGCCGGCGAAGTGGAGGAGCATGTTCGCGTCGTCCTCGAGCTGCCGGCCGGGGACGAACGTCGTGAGGTCGGCGCAGAGCCGCTCGGGCTCGAGCCCGGTGACGTAGCGCGCGAGGTGCTCGGCGTGCGAGCCGATGTCGGCGATCGACGAGGAGATCCCCGCCTGCGCCGGGTCGGTGCGCCACGAGGCCTGCTTGTTCCCCTCCTCCTCGATCGGCGCGGAGAGCCAGTCCTGCGCGTACTCGACGACGACCTTGCGGATCGTGCCGAGCGCGCCGTCGCGCACGAGCGCCCGCGCCTGCCGCACCATCGGGTAGCCGGCGTAGTTGTGCGTCAGCGCGAAGACCGACGTCCCCGCGCCGACGAGCGCACGGAGCGACTCGGCGTCCTCGAGCGTCGTCGTCATCGGCTTGTCGCAGACGACGTGGAAGCCGCGCTCGAGGAAGACGCGCGCGACGGGGTAGTGCAGGTGCGTCGGCGTGACGATCGAGACGAAGTCGATGCGCCGCTCCGCGGGGAGCGCCGCCTCGCGGTCGGCCATCTCCGCGTAGCTCGCGTAGACGCGCGCCGGATCGAGATGGAGCTCGCGTCCCTGCGCCTGCGACTTCGCGGCGGTGGAGGAGAAGGCGCCGGCGACGAGCTCGGCGAGCCCGTCGAGCGCGGCGGCGCGCCGGTGCACGGCGCCGATGAAGGCGCCGGGACCGCCGCCGACCATCCCGTAGCGCAGTCGTCGTCCGAGTGGCATGGTCGGCAAACTATGCGCGCGGACCCGGGGAGCAAGGAGGCGCCGCGCGTCGAAAGGCGCGCGCCGCGTCTTGACGAACCGACCCCGGGGGCGGAACGTAGCGGGACCGCGGCGTCGGTCCGTACGCGAGCCAGCGATCCATCACAGCAACCCGGGGAGACGATGCACGACAGGAGCCAACCGGCGCGCCACGTGGGCGTCCGACTGAGCGTGATGATGTTCCTCGAGTTCTTCGTCTGGGGGGCGTGGTACACGACGATCGCCGTGTACATGACGAGCCGCGGGATGGAATCGCTCACCCACTGGCCGTACACGGTGAACCCGATCGCGGCGATCGTCGCCCCCTTCTTCCTCGGCCTCGTCGCCGACCGCTACTTCGCGACGGAGAAGGTGCTCGGCGTGCTGCACCTCCTCGGCGGCGTCATCCTCCTCGCCGCGCCGAGCACGTCGGCGAACCCGACGCTGTTCATCGTCATGCTGCTCGCGTACAACCTCTGCTACATGCCGACGCTCGGCCTGTCGAACTCGCTCGCCTTCCACAACATCACGGACCAGGAGAAGCAGTTCCCGCGGATCCGGGTGTGGGGGACGATCGGCTGGATCGTCGCCGGCCTCTTCATCAGCTTCGCCCTGCGCTCCTTCGTCGGCGGCGACGTCCGGCCGGAGGAGACGGCGCTGACGCTCTACACGGCGGGGATCGCGAGCCTCCTGCTCGGCGCCTACAGCTTCACCCTCCCGCACACGCCGCCGCGCGCGCAGGGCCAGGCCGTCTCCGCCGGGAGCCTCCTCGGCTTCGACGCCTTCAAGCAGCTCGGCAGCCGCCCGTTCTACGTCTTCATCGCGAGCTCCTTCCTCATCTGCATCCCGCTCGCCGCCTACTACAACTTCACGCAGCTCTTCCTCGGGGCGGCCGGGGTCGAGAACATCGCCGCGACGCAGACGCTCGGGCAGATGTCCGAGATGGTCTTCATGTTCCTGATGCCGTTCTTCTTCGCGCGGCTCGGGGTGAAGTGGATGCTGCTCGTCGGGATGGCGGCGTGGGTGGTGCGCTACGCGCTGTTCGCGCTCGGCGCCCCGGACGCGGTCTTCTGGATGATCGTCCTCGGCATCCTGCTCCACGGCATCTGCTACGACTTCTTCTTCGTCACCGGGCAGATCTACGTGGACAAGAAGTCGTCGCCGGCGATCCGCGGACAGGCGCAGGGCTTCCTCGTCTTCGTGACGTACGGCGTCGGGATGCTGATCGGCGCGCAGGTGGCCGGGAACGTCTACAACCGCTTCCTCGCCGGCGCCCCGTCGCTCACGCTCGACCGCTGGCAGGACTTCTGGTGGATCCCGGCGGCCTTCGCCGCGGCGGTCATGCTCTTCTTCGCGCTCTTCTTCCACGACCGCGCCGAGGCGCCGCGCGCCGCGAGCGGCGCACCGGAGCTCGGCGGACGCGCCGTGGCCGGCAACCCGGGCCCCTGACGACGAACACGGAGACGGCGATGAAGGATCGGACCAGCAGACGCGATTTCCTCCGCACCGCCGGGACGCTGCTCGGCGGCGCGATGGGCGGCTCGCTCCTCGGCGCGTGCACGGCCGGCTCGCGCGGCGACGGCGACACCGCGATGGCCGCGGCGCGCGACACGGTGCGGCGCGCCAGCACACAGGCGATCGGCGTGCAGCTCTACACGGTGCGCACGCTGATGGACCGCGACGTCGAGGGGACGCTCGCCTCGATCGCCGAGATCGGCTACGACGAGGTGGAGTTCGCCGGCTACTACGGGCGCGAGCCGGCGCGGCTGCGCGAGACGCTCGACCGGCTCGGCCTCGCCGCGCCGGCGACGCACATCCCCGTGGACGCGCTGCGCAACGACCTCGACGGCGTGCTCGCGACGGCGCAGGCGCTCGGGCACCGGTGGATCGTCGTGCCGTGGCTCGCCGAGGGGGACCGCACGGTGGCGAACTACCGCCGGCTCGCCGGCGAGTTCAACCGGTGGGGGCAGGCGTGCTCCGAGCGCGGGCTGAGC